>NZ_BAAGSO010000043.1:21105-214722 GCF_054782395.1 Streptomyces daliensis
CGAGACGGGCCTTCGGGGCTGACGAGGGTACTCCTGCGCGGTTGTGATGCTCGACCCTTGAGGAGCCTCGCGGGAGGAAATGCTCCAGGCCAGTGGCCGCTGAGGTGGCTGATGCGTCAGAGGTGCCGGTTGCCTCTTCGGCGAGTACGACCTGGTGGCTTTGGCTTCTCCTGCCGGGTTCCGGCTTATGTGCCACGGCGAACACCCCCCCCGGGCCCGCGAATCAAGTTGTGCCACCCGGCTCTCTGTACACAGTGAGCCGGAGCTGCGGGCCGGACCGGCGCCTTCACTACGGCGCCGCAGCCTGCCCCGCCCCGGGGCACCCCCGTACCGGTTACGCCCCGGCTTTGGTGGGTCGCGGGGTCATCGGTTCGTGAGTTTGGCGGTCGTCGGCCTTCGGGGTGGGGCATCCTCGGGCCTGGGCCTGGGCCTGGGCCTGAGACCGGGCGTTCGGGGGCCGGGCGTACGGCCGCCGGGGGCGGTACACGGTGATGCGGAGGACGTATGGGCTGGACGGACAGGGAGTTGGGGTCCTCGCACGAGGGCGCGCCAGTGGCGTTGTTGGCTGACGGGAGCGAGCCCAAGCCGGTCTACTTCGATGCCGGGAGCGGTGCCGGAGGCGAGGCCGTCTCCCACTGGTGGATCTACGACGGGACGCTGGGAGCGCCACTGGCTGCGTATCTGCGCGGCTCGTGCGCGTGCGGGTGGCGAGGAGAGAAGCGCTACCCGGTCGATGAAGCGGAGATGACCGACGATCCCCGTGGCATCGACACCACGGGTCCGTGCCAGGACTGGGAGCGGCACATCGAGGAGGTGCGGGGCCGCACCGTGCCGCTCCCCGAGGAGCTGGAGGATTCGCTGACGCGGGTGGAGCAGCAAGTCGCCACCCTGATGGGTGACGCGCCGCTGGCCGCGCTGAGGGCGCTGGCCGGTCTGGAGCGCATCGTCGGGAGCCTTGCTCCGGAGGCGGCGTACGCGGTGGAGGCGGACGAGCTGTCGTGGGAGACGGTCGCTGCCGCCCTGGGGCTGACCGAGGAGAAGGCCAGGAGTCGGCTGCTGCGCTACCAGCTCCAGGGCATGCGCTCCCGGGAATGGTGACGAACTGATTCAGTTCGTGGGCGAGCGAGTGGTGGTGCGTGGGGCAGCGGGAACCCTGGCGTCAGCCCGCGAACGGGCAGCCAGGGGATCTCGACCGGGTAGGTGTTGACGTGCTTCTCGTAGCCGCGGTGGGCCTTGCGCCGGGCCGGGAATGTCGGGGCGCCCGTGGTGTCGTCGAGAGCGGCCTGTACGACGACGTCGTCCAGCTCGGTGGCGCCGAGGAAGCCGACGGCCTTGCCGGGCGTATCGAGGACGAGGCCGACGACGGCCGTACGTACGCACGATGCCCCGGCTGACGACGTGTTCGCGGGCGAGGGCGCCGATGGGTCGACCCTCAGCTACGCCGTGGCACAGTGTCCGTCTTCTCTGGCCGTCCTTCGGGCCGACGCACTTACGCCAGCCGTCGTTCACGTCGCCTCCGGCGTTGTTCGAAGCGGAGAAGGTTACGGTGATGGTCATGGACTACTCGGACGCTCTGCGAGTAATCAAGGCCGGTGGGCGCGTCGCGCGGCGAAGCTGGGTCGAGCCCGGCAAGTACATCTTCTGGACCCCGGCGGCGACGGTGGAAACTCCGGACGGCAGGTGCGTTGAGCGCGTTGGGCACGCTCTGTTCTTCCGCCCGTTCAAGGGCGAGAACGGGCAGGTCGAGCCATGGCTGCCCAGTTTCGACGCGCAGGCCGGCGAGGACTGGTACGACCTGGGCACGGAGGGCTGAGTCCGTCGGCTCAGCTTTCGGTCTCCGCCTGTTCACGGGCCCGTCAGGCTTTCTGCTTGCGCAGGAGCCGTAGCGCTGACTGAAGGTCTCCGAGGTCTCGGTAGAGCTTGGCGCTGTCGTGCCGTACGCGGGCCGCGCGTTCGGCGGTGGGTACGGCGTTCGGATCGATCGCGGTCATGTGGTGGATCGCGCGGCGGGTGTTGCCCAGCAGATGCTGGATGCACAGTCCGTACCGTTCGACTTGGTCTGTCCTCATCGGCCCGGGGTGGTCGATCCAGGCGGCGACGGCGGGGCCCCGGGCCACCAGCGAACGCGCGTGCTCCCAGAGCGTGATGGCGTCTGCCTGCTGGTTGGTCTGAGCGGCCCCGTACGCGGTCTCCAGGAGCAGATGAGCGACGACGGGCCGGGCCCTTTCCTCTCCTTCGAGTTCTGCCACGGTCCGGTCCGCGAGCTGTCGGGCCCAGCGATGATGGCCACGTTGCCGGAAGACACCGACCTGTGCTCGTGCGGCCATGGCGTGTGCGAGAGGGTGCTGTGCACGTCGGGCTGCTTGGACCGCGCGGTCTGCCGTGATCCAGGACTCGTCGCGCCGCTCCTTGACGCTGACGGCTGTGCTGAGGACGTACGTGCGGGTGAGCAGTTCGAGACTGCGTCGCCCACCGTTGCGGGCAGGTCCCCTGCCCGAAACCGGCGTTACTCAGACCGCTCGGGGGAATAGCTGCTCGACTGCGGTCACCACCGCGGCACGGCGGGCGGCGGTGGTGGGGTCCACGGCGTGTGCGGCGGCGGCCTTGCTGAGTTCGGGTTGCGACGCCCAGGTCGTGGCGATCTGGTTGACCAGGGCGAGGACGTCGGCCGGGTCCCAGGCGGGGTCGAGCTGTCCAGCCTGCTGTACCTGGCGGAGCTGGTCGATTTTGCGGGCGATCACTGCCTGGTCGGGATCGTCGGCACCGGCTGTGGTGCCCTGCAGTTCGAGGCGGCCCCAGGTGATCAGGCGGTGGTGGTCCGGACGGGCGACGAAGTAGTCGAACAGGCGGCCCGCGTAGCCAGGGAGGTCGGACGGGTCCATCTGGGTGGCCTCGGCGATGACGACATACTCCCGTGCAGCAACAGCGGCATAAAGCGCGTCTTTGCTGCGGAAGTAGGCGTAGACGCGTTCTTTGCTGGTTTTGGCGAGCTTGGCGATGCGGTCCACGCGGGCGCCGGCGATGCCGTGGCCGGCGAACTCCTCCATGGCAGCGGCAAGGATGCGCTCGCGCGTGGTGTCGCCGCCGGCGGTGGGCCCGGCGGTCTGGCCGGAGTCGCGGGACTGGGGCATAGGCCCAGGATAGAGCACCGAACCGTTCGGTTTGGCAGTCGGGGTGATCGGCGCTACAGTCAAACAGAACAGTTCGGTTTGGCCTCTGCTGGTGAAACCGACGAAATACCGAGGGAGTGAACTCATGCAGCACCGCAATCTGGGCTCGCAGGGTCTGCGCGTCTCAGCGCTCGGCCTGGGGACCATGGGCATGTCCATGGCCTACGGCGCCTCGAACGACGACGAGAGCATCGCGACCATCCGCCGCGCCCACGAACTCGGCATCGACTTCTTCGACACCGCCGAGCTGTACGGCGCCGGTACCGGCAGTAACGAAATCCTCCTGGGCAAGGCAGTCCGCGACTTCCGCGACGAGGTGGTCCTCGCCACCAAGTTCGGCTTCGACATGACGACCCAGCCGCTGGGCTCCGGCTTCAACAGCCGCCCCGAGAACATCCGCAAGGTCGCCGAGAACAGCCTGCGCTACCTGCAGAGCGACCACGTCGACCTCTTCTACCAGCACATCTCCGACCCCACCATTCCGGTCGAGGAGGTCGCAGGCGTGGTCGGCGATCTGATCACCGAAGGCAAGGTGAAGTACTTCGGCCTGAGTAACGTCGGCCCCCAGTACATCCGACGCGCCCACGCCGTCACCCCGCTCTCGGTGCTCCAGTACGAGTACTCGCTCTTCGAGCGGGAGGTGGAGGAGGAGATCCTTCCCGTCCTGCGGGAGCTCGGCATCGGCTTGGTGCCCTACTCCCCGCTCGGCCGCGGCTTCCTGACCGGGGCGGTCAAGCCCGCGAGTGAATACCCCGCGGACGACATGCGCAGGTGGGACGAGCGCTGGCAGGGCGAGAACTATACTTACAACCTCCGCGCCACCGAACAGCTCAAGGAACTCGCCGCGGCCAAGGGCATCACCACCGCCCAACTCGCGCTGGCCTGGCTCCTCGCCCAGGGTCAGGACATCGTGCCCATCCCCGGCACCCGCAGTGCCAAGCGTCTCGATGAGAACGCCGGCGCGGACAGCGTCCAGCTCACTGACGCCGACATGGCCCACATCACCGAGATCCTCCCCGACGGCTCGGCGGGCAGCCGATACCCGGCCGCGACACTGTCCAGCTTCACCACCGACTGATCCCGCCGACGCCACAACGCCTCTCCACCGTTTATGTGGTGAGGCGCCGGTGACAGATGAGAGCGGTGGCTATGCCGACGAAGGCAAGGAAGTGCTCGGGCCTGCGTTCATAGTGGCGGTGTAGGCGACGGCATCCGCCAAGCCGGGAAACCGTACGTTCAACGACCCATCGATGACGGCCGAGCCGCTGCGAGGGCTCGATGCCCTTGCGGGCGATGCGGTGGGGTATGCCGCGGCTGCGGAGCCCTGCACGGATGCTGACCGAATCGATCGCGCACCGCGACCAGTCCAGCTCACCCCGAGCACCGAGCTCATCCAGGACCACGCGGTAGAGCCGGGCCCGGACCGGGTCCCGACTCCACTGTGCGAACCTCCGGTACACCGTCTGCCAGGCCGGACCGAACACCGGCGGGAGCTGCCGCCACGTACAGCCGGAGGTCGCGACGAAAGGTGATCGCGGCCAGTGCCTCGCGGTCACCGGCTCGACGCCGACCCCCGCCCTGTGGACGCTTCACCTCGGCGCCGCACTTGGCCTCACGCAAGGGGTCAGCCCCCTTACCAAGCGGGGGTTACCCCCATTACCTGCCGCGCCTCCACTGCCTAGCGTGATCGTCGTTCCCAGTTCTGATCGATTCGATGGAGGAACAGCGACAGTGAGGTACAGGCTTCGTCGGCGGGGTGGTCAGCAAGGGAAGCGCCTTGTGGCCCTGGCGACGGTCACCGCGGCGATTGTTTCGGGGATGATGGTGTCGGGAAGTGGGCCGGTCGTCGCGCACGCAGTGGAGGAGCCATCCGTTCGCAGTGCCACCGCGTCACTGCGAAGTGACCTCGAGAAATATCTGGACGCTCATGGCACTAAGGATCATTTCTCAGCGGTCTCCCTTCGGGTGACCTATGCCGATCAGCGACCTGATATCTCGGTCGATGCGGGGACGTCCCGCTACGGCGGTGGTCGACCGGTGAACAGCAAGGCGCTGTGGCAGATAGGCAGCAACACCAAGGCGTTCACGTCCGTGCTGCTGCTTCAACTGGAGGCCGAAGGAAAGCTGTCCATACGGGACAAGCTGGGGAAGTGGCTTCCCCAGTATCCGGCGTGGCGCGATGTCACCATCAAGCAACTGCTGTCGATGACCAGCGGCATCCCCAGCTACACCGAGCAGAATGCGTTCCTGAAGGATTTCGACGCTAATCCCTCCACGCGCTTCACGCTGGAGCGCCTGATGTCCTATGTGGAGGGCCTGCCACTGGGTCCCGCGAAGTACGAGTACTCGAATACGAACTACCTCCTCGCGCAGATGATTGTTGAACGAGCGTCGCACGATACTTACCATGAGCGGCTCGCCGAGCGCATCATCGAACCTCTCGGAATGAACGACACCTGCCTCCCCCCGAACTGCCCTCCGGGCACGGCTTCGCGCATGCCGACGCCGTACTCCACCCATTCCGTCCTGCCGAAGCATCTCAACAAGTCACTTCCTCGGCTCCGCCTTTCCTGGGCGCAGGGGGCGGGCGGCCTGGTGAGTTCACTGAGAGACATGACGGCTTGGGACAGGGCGCTGTACAGCGGTCGACTGCTGCCCTCAGCGCAGCAGCGCGAGCTGGAGTCCCTGATCTCGGCGAAGACGAGTAAGCCCATCAAGAGCGTCACGGCCGACGATCCCCTCGGTTTCGGGCTCGGTGTCGTGAAGTTCGCCCATCCTGTGGCCGGGACGGTCTGGGCCTATGAGGGGGCCACTTATGGAAACCGGGTGCTGCACATGTACTTCCCGAAGACTGGCATGATCATCGCAATTGCCGTCAACAGCGCCGTTGGCGAAGGGGACACGCTGCCCGACCTCGCCGGTACCGTCTACAAGACTCTTTCGGCACAGAAGGCACAGGCTCTCCCACGGCACCAGTAGCCCCGGAGTCAGCTGCGTGACTTCCAGGTGTCCGCTCACGCCTTTTGGGCTTGATCTTTGGCCTCGGGCGTCACTCGAGGCCAACGATCAGGCCCAGGAGGTGACTCCAACTCCCTTAGCCGGCACCGGATATGGGGTGGATGCTAGATGGGGAGAAGGTTGGTGACACCTTCCGTGATCACTCGGCGAATGCGGGGCGTGCGGGCGGACGGCGTCGTTATGCGGAGGTGGGGAGGGTGAAGCGGGCCAGGGAGAAGTCTTGGCGAGGGTGGTGTCCCTCGGCCTGCTTGATGAAGAGGTGATGTGCGCGTTCGCGTGCGGCGGGCTCGGCGTCCAGATAGGGCAGGTTGGCAACGCACGTGATCAGGTCGAAGCGGCCCGCGCTGAACGGGAGCCGGTGGGCGTCGGCGACCACGTAGGAGCAGTTGCCAGTCGCATGCGGAAAGGGACATCGAGACGCGGACCCTACAGGCGCCGCAGGGGGTTCCTCGTCGGGTACGGCGCGATGGTTGTCCAGTGCTGTCAAGTGAAAGTGCGGGTAAGTGGGCCAGGAAGGATGCGGGCAAGTTCGGCAAGCTGGAGCCGTGCCGTAGCCCGCGCGATGCGTGTCTGGGGCGCCGAACAGGACTGGCTGGCGCCGGAGCGATCAAGAAACGGGATTTCGTGGACCGCGTGGAACAAGCGTCATGGCCACCGCGGCTAGTGATCTGCCGTGATGGTGGCGAGGAGGGCTTGGGCCGTGGCGCGGGCGTGCAGGGCGTGGTCGGGGTCGCGGGTCATGGCGGCCAGGAGGAACGCGCCGTCCCACAGTCCTTGAAGCTGGGCGCCCATGGTGTCGGGGTCGGGGGCGTTCGCGTCCCGGGCCAGGTCCGTGAGCAGGACGCGGATGGCGGTCTTGTGGCGCAGGACGATCTCCGCGGCCGGGCTCTGGGCGCCGAGCTCGCCGTAGGCGTTGGTGAACACGCAGCCGCGGAAGTCCGGTTGCTGGAAGAACTGATGCAGCCAGGTGAAGATCCCCACGATCTTCGCGCGGGGTGTGTCGTAGGCGGTCAGGGCGTTGGTGAGGGCATCGCGGGCGGAGTGATCGCGGTGGTCCAGGTAGGCGGCAACCAGATCGTCTTTGGAGGGGAAGGTCTTGTACAGCCGGTTGAGGGGGACGTTGGAGGCGTCTCGGATGTGATGCATCGTTACCGCACGGATGCCGTGGGCGTGAAACAGCTCGTGGGCTGCGGCGAGGATCTGCTGACGGCTGGTCTCGGTGTCGACGGCGGCCACGGGCTTCGTCTCCCCTCTTGAGAATCACAGTTCTTGCCCCCCTAGTATCCTCTACTGAGAACGATGGTTCTCGCGGGGTGGTTTCTGACCCGCAGCCGCGAGCGCCGGCCGGGCCAACGGGGAGTTGCGGCCACCGGAGCGCGCCGGTCGGGCAGTACGGGGATGAGTCGGCCGCCATGTGCCGGCACCGGGGATGCGCCGCCCCGGAGGGGGACGGCGCAGGCAAGGGGCACGGTCACCGTGCGAGGAACCGTGAGGGGGCTCGGCCTGACCACGGCCGTAGCTCTGAACAGCCGGAACGACGGCGAGAAGCCACTCGTGAGCACATCCGCGCACGGGATGGGGCCGACAGGCCCCGCACGCGTCAACAAGGGGGAACCATGCTGGTGAAGAAGGCAGTAGCACGCGCGACGGCCGTCGCACTGATCGCGGCCGCAGGACTCACAGTCAGCACAGGCGCCGCCATGGCAGAGCAGGGCAGCGGTTCGCCGGGCGGCGGGCTTGCGCCGATGGGCGATGGCTCTGGTGCGCCCACTGGCGGGTTCGCGGCCCAGGGGGACAACGCTGGTTCGCCTGGCAGTGGTTGATGGGCGTGGTCGGGGAGTGTTGAGCATCCGGACGCTTGTGTCCAGTCGGTGGAAGCGTTGCACGAGCCGACGTTGAGCCATCAGCGCGAGCGCACGGCCGTCGTATTGGCGCAGAGTCATCGCGTGGAGTCGGCGGGCGGGAACGCCGGTGGCCCAGGACAGCCGCTCGGCTTCCTCGTCCGTGAGGTAGGTGGTGTAGTCCGGGGCAAGGCCGCTGCTGCTGGAGAGGGACGCGCCGGCGGCGGTGAGGATGCCGCGCAGATCGACCGCGCTGCGATGGGCCGGCGCCGCCAGCCAGGAATCGAGCGCTTCACCGGGCAGTGGTGATGAGGGCACGCCGTGCGGATCCGATCTCAGTGTCCACCGCAGACGCACTGCGAACGCTTCGGGACCTGCCTGGACGACACGGGCCGGCTCACCACCCGGCCGCTGCTGCGGCCCCCGGTCAGCGCACCCGCGCCGGGTCCCCCACCCCACCTTCCTGCCGCTGCGGGACCGTCTGGGACAGGCGTTCCACCGGCCCGCAGAAGTCCACCGTGTCGAGCTCGTCGCCCGCGAAGAAGCGCAGCAGGAGCTCTGCCGTCTCCTCGGGCCGTTCCACGACGAGCAGGTGGTCGGCGTCCCGGACGGTGGTGAACAGGGCGCCGGGGAAGGAGGCCGCGCACTCCCGGACGACGGCGGGCGGCGTGGTCCGGTCGTGTTCCCCGGTGAAGGCCAGGGCGGGCCCGGTGAACCCGGAGCCGGGCGCCCGCAGCTCCGGCATGCGGCGCTCCAGGGCGACGAGGTAGCGGGAGGCGTTGAGCGGGGCGGCCTCCCGCAGCGTCTTGTCGACGAGGAAACGGGCGGCCTCCCGGCCCCGTACGACCACGTCCGGATCGCCGCAGAGCGTCGTGGCGACGACCTGGTCCACGAACTCGTCGTAGCGCTCCTCGCGCAGCAGTTTCATCTGCGCCGCCACTTTGCCGCCGGCGTCGGGCCCGAAGGCGACGGCGGTCCCGACCAGGCCCAGGCGCCGCACACGCGCGGGGTGCCGGTGGGCGAACTCGTAGGCGACGGCGCCGCCGTAGGAGACACCGACCAGGTCCACGCGGTCGACGCCCACGTGGTCCAGGAGGTGGGCGAGGCAGTCGGCGAGGTAGGGGAAGTCCGCCTCCGTGAGGGCCTCCCCGGTACCGTCGGCCCCGGGCAGGTCGGTCATGACGACGGGTCCGCCGCCGCGCAGCAGCTGTTCGAGGCGGGGCAGGGCGTACACGTCCTGGAAGACGCCGCCGGCCACCAGGACGGGGACGGTGCCGGGGGAGAGGTCGCCGACGACGCGGTAGCTGTACCGCGCGCCGCCGTAGGTGACGTGCACGGCGTCGCCCGTGCCCCGGTCGTCGAGGAGCGCGGCGACGGAGGCGGCCGTACGGCAGCGCAGCACCCGGGCCCAGGAGATGTGCCGGCCGGTCCGCTCCTCCAGGCGGGTGTGCATCCGGGCCAGCCGCGGGGAGTCGCCGCCGAGGGCGAAGAAGTCGTCCTGGACGCCGATGTCCCGCAGCCCGAGGATCTCCCGCCACACCGCGAGGACGTCCTCCTCGGCGCCGCTGGCGGGGGCCGCGGCGGGGGACGGGCGGCCCACGGCGACCGTGCACGGCACCGGAACGCCGTGCCGGTCGGTCACGCGGACCCGTTCCAGCAGCGGGGCTGCCGTCCGCGCGTGCTCCGGGTCGGGGGTGCGGGCGACCACGCCGTGCACCGGGCGGGACGCGGCGGCGAGGTGGGAGCGGACGTACCGGCCGTCCGGGTCGACACCGGCGAGGACACAGGGCTCGGCCAGCGCGGCGCACACCCGCAGCGACGTCAGCGCCTGGGCGGTCTCCATCGGCGGATAGCCGAGGTCGGCACTCAGGCCTTCGGAGGCCGGGCCCCGGCTGATACCGCGCTCATGCCAGATGCCCCAGGCGATGCTCCGGCAGTCCAGGCCCTGTGCCCGCCGGTCGGCGGCGAAGGCGTCGAGCGCGGAGTTGGCGGCGGCGTAGGCGGCCTGTCCTGGCGCGCCGAACCTGCCGTACGCCGAGGAGAACAGCACGAGTGAAGCGCCGGGCCGCTCGCCGGTGAGCGCGGCGAGGGCGTGGGCGCCGGCCAGCTTGGCGGCGGCCGCTGCCGTGAGCCGGGCCGCGTCCACGTCGGGGAGGGCGGCCTCCTCCATGTGGCAGGCGAGGTGGAAGAAGCCGTCGGCCGGCGCCCCCCACCGCGCCTCCGCCTCCGCCACCGCCGCCCGGAGCCGCGCCGGGTCGGTGACGTCGGCCCGCGCGTACCGCACCCGCTCGGTGTCCGGGCGGGGCGCAGCCGAGCGCCCCAGCAGCAGGACGTGGGCGTCCCGGTCCGCGGCCAGGTGCTCGGCGAGGACGGCGGCGACGCCTCCGCCTCCGCCGGTCAGCACGTACCGGCCGCCGCGCACCGCGTCCGCCACCGGCACGGCCGTGCCCGGCGCAGGCGCATGCGCGGGTGCGAGCCGCGAGACCAGCCGTACCCCGCCGCGGTAGGCGGTACGGGGCTCACCGCACTCGGCGTCCAGCTCCGCCAGCACGTGACCGGTGGCCCCCGGGTCACCGGGCTCGACGTCCAGGCAGCGCACCCTCAGCCACGGCTGCTCGTGTGCGGCGCTCGCCGCCAGGCCGTGGACCCCGGCACGGGCGGCGCAGACCCGCTCCGCCGCGGTGACCTGCTCGGCGGCGGCGGTCACGACCAGCACGGAAACGGCCGGTCCGGGGGCAAGCGCGCCGGCGAGTGCGGGCAGCCAGGTCAGGCCCTCGACGTGCGCTTCCACCAGCTCCTGCCCCGTCGCGTACCGGGGGCGCGGCTTGGCCAGGCGGGCGTGCACCACCTGCGCCGGGCGCAGCCCGCGCTCCGCCAACCGCGCGGCGAGCAGCGCCACTTGGGCGGGGTCACCGGTGTCCAGGACGAACTCGTCGTCCGCCACGACAGCGAACCGGGCGCCGTGCCGCACCAGGACGACCCGCCGACCCCCTTCCCGTACCGCCGCCGCTACCTGCCCGCCGAGCCCGGGACCGGTCCGCACGGCGGGCCCGTCGCCCTCGCCCGCACCTGTACCTTCGCCGTCGCCATGGCCCTCGCTCCCGCCGATCACCAGGACGGGACCGGTGGGCGGCACCACCTCAGCGGGGGGCGGGAGCGCCGCCGGCGTCCACCGGGGCGTCAGGAACCACGCCGGCACCGTGGGACGCTCCTCGTCCAGCGTGCGCGCGAACTGTTCCGCCAGCTCCTTGCGCCGGATCTTCCCCAGCTCCGTCTTCGGCACCTCCTCGGGCCGGACGAAGACCACGAAGTCGGGGCGCAGCTCGAACGCCCGCAGCACGGTACGCGCGATCCGCTCCCTCGCCGCCGTCTCGTCAGCGCCCGGCGCCAGGACCGCGAAGAGCGCCAGCTTGTCGGAGGCGTAGTGCGGCAGCCGCAGGGGGCAGGCCGCCGTGTACGACCGTCGTACGCAGTCCAGCTCCTCCACCACGGCCTCGATCTCGTGGCCGTGGTGGGTGACGCCGTTGACGATGACGGTGTCCCGCAGCCGGCCCGTCAGGGTCAGCCGCCCGCCCCGCAGCAGAGCGCGGTCACCGGTGTCGAACCAGCCGTCGGCCGTGAACGCCGCCCGGTTCGCCGCCGCGTTCTCGAAATACCCCGAGGTGACCTGGGTGCCCCGGACCTGCAACAGGCCCTCGGTCCCCTCCGGCACGACCCGGCCCTCCCCGTCGACGACCCGCAGGCGCAGCCCGGCCACCGGCCGCCCCAGGTCGGTACCGGCGCCGTCACTGGCACTGTCACTGGCGCCGTCGCTCCCGTCGGGGGCGGCGTCCCCGGCCCCGGTGCCGCCCGGGAACCGGGCGTAGGTCACCCCCGACGAGGTCTCCGACATGCCCCACGCCGGCCACACGGCATCCCCGGCCAGGCCGTGCGGCGCGAGCAGCCGCAGGAAGGCCCGCACGGTGCGCCCCGCGACCGCCTCGCCGCCGTTGAGCAGCCCGCGCACCCGCGACAGGTCCCAGGAACGGTCCTTGCGCCGGGTCAGCTCCTCCACGACGAGGCCGAAGGCGAAGTTCGGCGCCCAGCTCACGGTGGCGCCGAACCGCTCCAGCAGGTCCAGCCAGCGCAGCGGATCGCCCAGGATCAGACGCGTCGGCGCGAACACCTCCGCGCACCCCGCCATCAGGTCCTTGAGGTGTGTCATCGCGATGCTGCCGCCGTGCTCCAGCGGCATCCAGTGCAGGGTGGTGTCGTCCGCCGTGTACGCCAGCGCGTCCAGCGTGCCGGCGGCCTCGGCGACGAGGGCACGATGGGTCAACTCGACGAGTTTGGGCGTCCCCGTGCTGCCGGAGGTGCACAGCCGCAGCGCGACCGCCTCCGGCGGCACCGCGGCCGCCCGCGCCGCGGGCAGCTCCCGGCACTCCTCGGGCGTCACCGTCCGCAGCCCCGGCCACGCCAGCTCCGTCAGCTCGCGCCGGTCGGCCTCCTCTACCAGCACCGCCGGCCGGTGCAGGGCCCGCCAGACGTCGTGCACGCGGCCGAGCCCGGGGGCGTCCGCCGCGTACGCCTCGGGCCGCGCCACCGGGGCCGCCACGAACCCGCCCAGCAGACACCCCCACAGACCGGTCAGGAACGCCCGGCTGGACGGCAGTTGCAGCAGAACGCAGTCGCCCGGCGACACCCCTGCCCGGCGCAGCCCGCCGGTCACCCGCAAGGCGTCGGACAGCAACTGCGCACAGCTCTGCACCTCCTCCGCTGTCCCGGTCAGATGCGTGATCGTCTGCTTCGGCCGCAGGGCCGCCGCCCGGCGCAGGACGTCCCCCGCTGACCCGGGCAGGCCGGGCGGCAGCGGACCGCCGTCCGCCAGCGACGGCGGAGCCGACGCGGCCGCCGCACCGTCACCCTCGGCGCGGTCCCCGGGAGCGGCCGTTCTGCCCGCCTTCTCCGGGACGGCCTGTGGCGGTACGCCGGTCACCGCATCCGGCGCGAGGGGCAGCTGCCCCAGCGGCTCGCGCACCGCGTCCCGGCCCACCGACAGCACACCGGGTCCGACCAGGCGGTCGGCCGTCCGCTGCCAGGCGCCGAGCAGATCGTCGTCCAGCACAGCGACCGGGGGACGCTCCCGTCCCCGCCCGGCCTCCAGGGCGCCGACCACGCACAGGGCGACCCGGCCCGGCTCCCCGCCCGCCAGCTCCGCCTCCAAGGCGGCCATGTCCAGCGGACCCCGCACCACGAGATGGACGACGGCGCGGACACCCCGCACCCCGGATCCGGCGAAAACCTCGCAGTCCTGCACGGAGCTGTGCTCCATCGCCCTGGCCCTGACCCCGGCCAGAAAACGCCGCTCGGCCGACAGATCGTCAGTACGTGACACGCCTACCCCCGACTCGAAGAAGGACGAGCGCCCGGCAGCCACGGTCTTCGGGCGTCTCGCGCAGACCCGATCAGGGTGGCGTCCCCCTCTTGCTCGACGCGCCGGGCGGCAACCCCTGCGGCCGGTCAAACCACCCGATGAGGTGAACGGGGGTCTGACAGGCAGGGCTCCCTTCACTTCGCCGAAGCCCTCAGCTCCGTGTCGGCCCTGTGTACGCCCCGCCCATGCCTCGAACCATGTGCCCGGCCTGCGACGCGGCACCGGTCGTTCCGCGGCCTTCGTCGTCGAAGGTCATGCGCGGCCCGGGCCGCGGTCGGCGCTCCTGCTGGTGCGGTAGCGCCGTGTCCGCACCCGCCTGGAGGTGTACCGCGCCTCACGTCGGCCCTTGGACGGTGGTGCGGCCGGAGCGAGCGGCCCCGGACCGGCCGCCGTGGCCCGCGGGTGGCCGGTCAGCATGCGCTGGAAGCCGGCCGGCAGCTCGTGTGGCGAGACGTGCTTGCGCCGTCCTGCCAGCAGGCTGCGCAACAGGGCCGCGCGCTCGCCCGTACCGGTCGGCCACGGTGATACGTCTCCGTCGCCACGTTCGGCCGCGTGCTGGTCCGCGCCGTCGGCGAGCAGCGTCTGGTGGAGCTGCCGCAGACCCGCCGCGGGGGCGATACCGAGTTCCTCGCTGAGCAGGCGCCGGCATCTCTCGTACTCCCGCAGCGCCTCGGCGGAGCGTCCGCAGCGCTGGAGGGCCAGGATGAGCTGTTCCCAGAAGTGTTCCTGCAACGGATCGCACGCCAGGGCCTGACGGAGCCGCGGCACGTAGGCGCCCGGATCGCCGCCGCAGAGCCCGTCGAGGCTGAGTGCGACGCGCCGGTGCAGCGCGCGCCGTCTCTCCTCCTCCAGCAGCGGTACCGCGCCCATCATCAGCTCCGGAGCGTCCACGTTCGCCAGCAGCGGCCCCCGCCACAGTTCCAGTGCGGAGTCCAGCGTGCGGCTCTCCCCGTGGGTGTCTCCCGCGGCGCGCAGTTCCGAGGCGTGTCCCAGCCGTGCCCGGAACTCGGTGGCGTCGACAGCCACGCGGGTACCACTCAGGGCGTAGCCTCCCCGCCCGCCCTCGATGAGGGATGTGCCGTCCCGGCCGCTTCCCTGGGCCGGGTCCAGGATCTGGCGCAGGCGTTTGATGTAACTGCGGATCGTCGCTCGTGGGGCCGTCGGCAGCTCGGTGCCCCATAAATACTCTGCGAGGTCCAGGACCGGCAGGGTCCGTCCGTGGTAAAGCGCCAAAGAGGTGAGCGCGATGCTCAGCTTTCCCGTCGGTATCTTCAGATGCCGTCCTCCGGACGTCACATCGAGTGCGCCCAGCAGGCGCACAGTGATTTCCATGTCATTTTCCCCCATCTTTTCTGGGCACGGCAGGCCAGGCTTTCCGATGGCCAATGCCTGGGCCCGGACGGCTCGCCCGGTACGCCACCACGCGGCTGCACCACACACGGGAGTGCGGGCACAGTCCCCACGTTCCCGGGGGTGCGGCGGGTTTCAAGGGGCTGAGTCTGCTGTTCTGACGTGAGCATTCCACCGTCGGACGTTGTTGTGCAGCCGTTCTTCCGCGCAACAACACACATTGCGGTGGCTGTGCGGGCCTCAACGTGTCTGCTACGGAAGTGCCACGGGCTCCCTGGAAGCTGAAGTCTCCTCGCAACAGCCGCTGTCGTACCGGCCCGCCGGTGAGTCAGGGCCCCGGACGGCAGGCGGCATGTCATTCCCGAGCGAAAAGGGGGCACTGGGATGAAGATGTCCGCGACTCGCATTGCGGTGATCGTCGACGAGCACGGGAAGACAGGTCAGAGGGCTGGTACGTCTGCCAGGTCCGGGGCCGTGACGCCGGAGACCGAGGGATCGCCTGGCGGCATCGCATGAGCGAAATGGCGCACGAGAATGCGGCCTTCTCCGGTCTCCACCGACGAAACCGGCCAGCCGTTCTTGCCGTGCCTCACGGTGCCCGAAGCGTCATCAGCGTCTTCCTGCTGGACGACCACGCGCTGTTCCGCGCGGGAGTTCGCGCAGCGGTCGAGGGAAGCCCGGACATGCGGATCGCGGGAGAGGCCGCCACGGAGAGAGAGGCGCTTGACGCATTCCGCTTCGGCCTCCGTCAGGGTCCGGACGTGATTCTCACGGATCCGGCCGCTGTGGGGATTCCCATGGCCGAATTCATCGGCAGGGCGGCAGAACTATTGGCCCCTCGCCCGGTGAGGGTGCTCATCGTCTCCACGGCCGACTCCGAAGCGGAGGTCGTCAAGGCGGTCCGATCCGGTGTGCACGGGGTCCTGGGGAAGTCCGCCGACCGCGATGAACTGATGCGCGCGATACGCACGGTGACGGGCGGGGGAGCGGTCTTCGGGCCGGCGGCAGCGGAGTGCTTGCGGCACTGCTTCACCACGACCGGCGACATCCGGGGGCCCGGGGCATTCCCGGAACTCACCCCGCGCGAGCACGAGGTGCTCGACCTGCTGGCGCGGGGCTGCCCGAACCGCGATATCGCACGTCGTCTCTTCCTCTCGGAAAAGACGGTACGCAACCATGTGTCCCACATCTTCGCCAAACTCGACGTGAAGGACCGGTCGGCCGCGACGGCCCGTGCCCGTGCGGCCGGTATGGGAGCCGGAAGCCCCGGCTGAACGCGGTCAGCTCGCTCGGACGGGCTACGAGCGGTGGTATTCCAGCAGACGGGTGTCGGTGCCCTCTACGCCGCCCGGCAGCCAAGAGGCCGCCATCCGCGCCACGACGTCTCGGGGCTGCGGCGGGTTGACCTTCCTGGTGTCGGGCTTCGCCGTCATCTGGAGACCCCAGGCGAATCCGGCCCGCTCAGCACCGTGGCCGCCATTCCTGCGGCTCCGACGACTCCGAGGGCGCCCCGCAGCAGAGCCCTCCGGCCATGCGGAACCCTGGACTCCCATACCGGTTCCTGTTTCATGGATGCCTTCCCCCTTTTTCTTGGCTCCTGCCATCAGTCATGTACGGGCAGTGCGTCATGCACTGTGCCGGTGCGGTGCTTTCCCTGTCCATGTCCCGGGACAGCTTCGGGACATTCATGGGACCGCGTGACCCATGCGTTCGGGACCGCGGGTTTCTTAGGTTTCGTGATGTCCGGTGGGATGCCCGGTGAGGGCTCCTGCCGGAGTTCAGAGATCGCCGAAAACGAAGGATGGTCATCATGACGGAAGAGACCGTGTCGTACGAGACGCCTGCCCTGGTCGAGGTCGGTAACTTCGCGGAGCTGACCCTTTCCCGCGGTACCTGGGGCTGGGACGACCTGAACCAGTGCTGGTTCCTGGGCTGCTGACCTGGCGCATCAGGCGCGGGGGCCGGACGGCACGCCACCTGGCCCCCGCACATCCACCGTGTGATGAAAGAAGAGGTGAAGACGATGGAAGCGCATCTGTCGTACGAGACGCCCGCGCTGGTCGAGGTCGGTGACTTCAGGGACCGCACGTTGGGGCAGGGCACCTGGGGTTGGGAACTGGACTTTACCTGCTGGTTCTACGAATGCTGACACTCCTCCAGGGCTGAGGTGCCGGGTGAAGCATTTCACCCGGCACCCGCATTCTTGTTCCGGGCGGCCCTCATCAAGAGCGGAGAAACCATGCAATTCTTTGTTCTGCCCGATTCCCAGGACGCCGCTGCCGTCTTGGAGGGAATCCCCTTCGCGCAGCGGGAACGGAGCCTGCACCATGCCTCGGGCCGTCCGTGGATCGTCGGTTCGTGGCACGACGACGAGGTGGTCCTCGGCGCGTACGGCAGCAGCCGCATCGCGCTGTTCGGCTCCACTCTGACGACAACCTCGGCTCTCGACCGGGCGCTTGCCCAGGCCCGTGGGCTGGAGCAGCTCGACACGCTCGCCCGGTCCGTACCGGGGAGCTTCCATCTGATCGCGTCCGTCGACGGCGTGACGCGGGTCCAGGGCTCCCTCTCGGGAACGCACGAGGTGTTCTGGACGACGGTCGGCGGTACGTCACTGGCCGCTGACCGGCCGGATGTCCTCGCTGAGCTGACGGTCGGTGCCATCGACGACATCGGCATGCTGGGCCACTTCATGTCACAGCCGCCCTGGCCGCTGAATGAACGGACGCTCTGGCAGAACGTCACATGCCTGGGGCTGGGGGAGTACGTACGTCTCGCTCCCGACGGCACGGCCCGGCCGCTCCGCTGGTGGGCCCCGCCCGCCGACGAGGTGCCGCTCACCGAGGCGGCGGAGAGGGTCAAGGCCACTCTGCTGAACGCCGCTGCCGCACGAACCGCTTCCGGAGCGCTGCTCGCGTGCGACCTCTCCGGCGGTATGGATTCCACAAGCCTTGCCTTCACCCTGCGGCACATCGATACGCACAGCCGCATCGTGACCGTCTGTCATGACGCCGAGGACGCCGCCAACGACGATGTCAAGTGGGCGGTGCGTGCGGGGGCCTGGCTGGCCAACAGCGAGCCACTGGTCATCGAAGCGACGGGGTGCCCGGCGTCGTTCGCCGATCAGCTCAGCCTGGACGACGACCTCGAAGCGCCGTACGCCTGGTCCAGGACGAAGTCCCGCATCGCCCATACGGCGGAGCAACTGGCGGAGCGTGGAGCGTCGCTCCAGCTCACCGGGCACGGCGGTGACGAACTGTTCTCCCCCGCGCCATCCGCGTACCACACGCTTCCCCGCCGCCACCCGCTCCGCTCGATCCCGCACATGAGGGCCGCCCGTAGTATGTTTCGCTGGCCCTTGGGCACGATGACCCGCAACCTTCTGCACAACCCTGACTACGGGGACTGGCTCAGGGCTGCCGCGCGAGAGCTGACCACGGAAGAAGGTGGCCCCCGTCAGCCTGTCACGGGCTGGGGTGGGTATCCCCGTCTTCCCGTCTGGGTCACGACGGACGCGGTGCACGCCTGTGCCGCGATGCTCCGTTCCGCCGCTGGGGAGACGGAGCCGTACTCGTACGACCCCACACAGCACCAAATACTGCACGGCGTCCGCCAGTGCGGCAGTCAGCTCCGGCTCACCAACCGGCGCACCCTGCGCCACGGAGTGGGCTACGACGCGCCCTACCTCGACGGCCAAGTCGTCGAAGCGGCACTCTCCGCACGGCTCATCGACCGTTTCAGCACAGCTCGCGCCAAGCCCGTCCTCGCCGAGGCCATGCGCGGCACCGTTCCCGACGCGATACTCGGCCGCACCACCAAGGGCGAGTTCAGCGCCGACGTGTACGCCGGGGTGCGGCGGCACAAGCGCGAACTCCTCGAACTCTGCGACGGCATGCTGCTCGCCGAGCGCGGACTGGTCGACGAGGCGGCGGTCCGCGCGGTGCTGACGGCGCCGCACCCGATGTCCAGGACTTTCATTCCCATGGTGTACACCCTCGCCTGCGAATCCTGGCTGCGCTCGGTGGAGGCCGCGCGCGCTGAGCGGCGGCGAAGCACGGAAGGAGCCCGAGCCTCATGACGTACGCACTCCCACCCGACGTGATCGCGACCAGGACCGAGGAGGGCATGGTGCTGCTCCAGGAGACGACGGGGCGCTTCTGGATGCTCAACGACTCCGGTGCGGCCGTGGTCGAGCTCTTGAAGGAAGGCACCACCGTCCCCGCCATCGTGGAGGAGCTGAGCACCCGCTTCGGTGAGGACCCCGAGCAGGTCGCCGCCGATGTGCGAGCGCTGCTCGACCAGCTCGGCAAGGCCAGGCTGGTGACCTCATGAGCTTCTCCGTCGTCCCCGAACAGCGCAGCGCGGACGTCCCGCTTCGGCTGCGGCTGCTCGCCCGCCTCACGGTGACGGCCGCCTGGCTGCTGATCCGACTGTCGCCGGGGCGGCAGCGCCGTGTGCTGAGCGTGATCGCCCGTGGAGCGCGTCCGGCCGGGTACGGGCAGGCGCTGGACTGCCGCCAGGCCGTGGTGACCGTCAGCAGCAAGTGCGCGGGCCTCGGGTGCCTGCAACGTTCGGTCGCGACCGTGCTGCTGTGCCGGATGCACGGTGCCTGGCCCGAGTGGTGCACCGGTGTGCGCACCGAACCGTTCCGGGCGCACGCCTGGGTCGAGGCGGAGGGCAGGCCCGTGGGAGAGGGCGAGGACATCCCGCTCTTCCGCAAGATGCTGCACGTTCCCGCACCCGCACCCGCAACCACCGGACACCGGAGGCTCTGATGCACGCACACAACGACATCAGGTTCGGGCTCCTGCTGACCACTGCCCGCAGGGAGGGCCAGGACGAGAGCGAGGTCTTCGCGCGTACGCTGCGGCTCGCCCGGCATGCGGAGGATCTCGGGCTCGACGACCTGTGGGTGACCGAGCACCACTTCAACCCCGCCGCGGTCGGCTCCTCGGCGCTCACCCTCGCCGCTCATCTGCTGGGGGCCACCTCCCGTATCCACGTGGGAACGGCCGTCACGGTCCTCTCACTGCACGAGCCGGTGCACGTGGCGGAGCAGACGAACCTGCTCGACCACCTCTCGTCGGGACGGTTCACCCTCGGGGTCGGGCGTGGTGTGCCGGGCGCCGAGCACGACGTCATGGGCCGGGGGCTGGGCTCCTGGCGCGCGGGGGTCGCCGAGCCCTTGGACCGCCTGCTGGCCGCGCTGCACGGCCAGGTGCCCCACGTCCCCGACGCATCCGGTGCCGACGGGGCGACGTTACGCGTGGTCCCCGCTGCCAGGACGCGGCCGCACCCGCCCGTGTACGTGGCGGCGGGCTCACCGGCGTCGCTTACCGTGGCTGCCGAACGCGGGCTGCCGGTGATGCTGTTCTTCGACAAGGGCCCCGACGCCAAGGCCGAGATGCGCGCGCTCTACGAGCGCGCGGCACAGGAAGCGGGCGGCCTGCCCGTACCGTCGCACGGCCACCGTCATGCCTTCGCCGTCTTCGCGCAGGTCACCGAGACGGAGCGGGAGACGGCACAACTGATGCGCGCCCAGGCGCAGTTCACGGCGTCGCTCAACAAGCGCCCGGGTGGGCCCTCCGCCACGCCGGAGGACGTGGCCCGTATCACGGACAAGCTCCTGACCACCCAGCCGGTGGGCTCTGCCGAGACATGTGTGGACCGGCTGCTCCAGCACATCTCGGCCTCGGGCTGCGGTCGTGTGATGTGTCAGGTCGAGTCGGCGGGGGACACCGCATCCGTTCTGCGGAGCCTGGAACGGCTCGCCACCGAGGTCCTCCCCGTCGTACGGCAGCGGGCCGGGACGGTTCCTGCCGGGGCCGGGGCCGATGTCTGAGCCCATGTCCCCCGCGTCCTCCGTGTCCCCCGCGGCCTCCGCGGCCTCCGCTTCCCTCTCCCTCCGGGAGACCTTCCGGGTGCTGCTGGAGCACGTGCGCCAGGTCCGTGGCCGACTGATCCTCGGCGCGCTGCTGGGGCTTGCGGGCGCGGCGGCGATGCTCGGTCAGCCGCTCGCGGCCAAGGCCCTCATCGACCGCCTCCAGCATCAGGACGGCCTCACCGGCACGCTCGCACTGCTCACCGTGCTGGTCCTGCTGGGCGCCGGGCTCAGGGCGTGGGGTCAGTATCTGCTGGCGCACACGGCGGAGTCCGTGGTCCGTGGCGCGCGACGGCAGCTCGTCGCGCGGCTGCTGCGTCTGAAGGTGTCCGAACTCGACCGCAGCGAGCCCGGCGACCTGATGGCACGGGTCACCTCGGACACCACGCTGCTGCGCCAGATCACCACGCAGTCCGTCGTCTCCGCCACCACCAGCGTGCTCGGCCTGGCCGGGGTGCTGGTGATGATGGGGATGCTCGACGTGGTGCTGCTGGGCGTCAGCGTCGGCGTCGCGGCGATGGTGAGCGGGGTGGTGGTCACGGCCTTGCCGCGTATCTCCGCCGCCACCGCGCGTGCGCAGTCCTCGGTCGGTGACATGGGAGCCGTTCTCGAACGGGCCCTGGGGGCCCTGCGCACCGTCAAGGCGTCGGGCGCTGAGGAGCGGGAGACGGCCGTCGTGCACCGTGCGGTGGACGAGGCGTGGCGTGGCGGGGTGGCGGCGGCGAAGTGGCAGTCGCTCATGGGAACGTCCGCCGGGCTGACCGTTCAGCTCTCGTTCCTCACGGTGCTGGCCGTCGGGGGAGCGCGGGTCGCCTCCGGGGCCATCGACGTGGCGACCCTGGTGGCGTTCCTGCTGTTCCTCTTCTACCTGATGGACCCGATCTCTCAACTCATCCAGGCGGTGGGCCAGTTCCATGTCTCGGCGGCGGCCGTGGCACGGCTGCGGGAGGCCGAGCGGCTGGAAGTCGACCCACTGGACGCGCCCGCCCCCGCCCTCGCACCCGCACCCGGGCGGCCGTCACACCCGTCGCGCCCGTCGGGGGAGTCGGTGCCGTCGGTGTCGGTGCTCAGGAAGCCGGGCGCCCCCGCCACCGTCGTCTTCGAAAAAGTCGTCTTCCGCTACCGTCCTGGACTCCCTGATGTCCACCGAGGCGTCGACTTCGCCGCGGCCCCCGGCGGCATGACCGCGCTGGTCGGCCCGTCGGGAGCCGGGAAGACCACGCTCTTCACGCTGCTGGAGAGGTTCTACGAGCCGGTCTCGGGCCGCATCCTCCTGGACGGTGCCGATGTCAGGGACCGTCCGCTCGCCGACCTCAGGGCCGCGCTCGGGTACATCGAGCAGGACGCCCCCGTGCTCTCCGGCACACTCCGCGACAACCTGCTGTTCGCGGCGCCCGATGCCGACGAGCGACGGCTGGAGGACGTCCTGGTACGCACGCGTCTCACCGGGCTGGTCCGTGGCCTGCCCCAGGGGCTGGACACCGCGGTCGGCCACCGAGGTGTCAGGCTGTCCGGAGGTGAGCGACAACGCGTCGCCATCGCGCGTGCCCTGCTGCGTGCCCCGCGTGTCCTGCTGCTGGACGAGGCCACGTCGCAGCTCGACGCCGCCAACGAGCACGCCCTGCGTGAGGTCATCGCGGATGTGGCCCGGGAGACGACGGTCCTGGTCGTCGCGCACCGGCTGTCCACCGTCACCATGGCCGACCGCATCGTGGTGCTGGAGTCCGGCCGCGTCCGCGCCATCGGCACCCACGAAGAACTGGTCACCACGGACCGGCTGTACGGCGAACTCGCGGCCACCCAACTGCTCACTTCCCGACCCGCGTGAGCCCCCCGATGAGCGTCCAGCCGGTTCGCCGGACGGACCGAGGCAGCTACCGAGGCAGCGTCTTTCCACTCCGGCTTCCGCATCGTCTCGGTGAAATCGTCGGGCACACCAGGGAAAACCGGTCGACAGCATGCCGGGCGCGTCCGAGGCCCGCTCGCGCCAGCCGCTGTTGCCAAGGGTGAACCGATGTGCGACGTTGGAGTGGAGCCCGGAAACAGGGCTTCCGGACGAGGGGTGCCGTACCCGGTGCGCGACAAGACGGCCCGTACGGAGGTTGTCATGTCGTGGCTCGTTCTCGCTCTCTCAGGTGTTCTGGAAGCCGTGTGGGCGACTGCCCTGGGCAAGTCCGAGGGCTTCAGCCGGCTCGTCCCGTCCCTGATCTTCGCCGTCGCTCTGGCCGGAAGCATGGGTGGCCTGGCCTACGCGATGCGGGACCTGCCCGTCGGCACCGCCTACGCGGTGTGGGTGGGCATCGGCGCTGTGCTCACCGTCCTCTACTCCATGCTCACCGGCGGTGAGTCGGTGAACACCTTGAAGATCGTCTTCCTGGTGCTGATCGTCGGCAGCGTGGTCGGCCTCAAGGCCGCTCACTGAGAGGGGCTGCCGCCGGGCTCGGACGCGTCTGCCACTGACAACGCGGACAACGCGGCAGGCTGCGGTCAGGACTGGTCCAGGGCCCGTTCGATCGCGCGGCGGGCCCGGTCCGCCGCCGTCCGGTCGTGCTGGAGCTGCATGGCCGCATTCAGCGCCAGCCCGGCGGCGACGATCTCGAACAGCGCCTGGTCGACGTCGAACCCGGCGGGCAGCTCGCCGTTGTCCACCGCCGCGGCCAGGTCGGCGCGCAACTGTTCCCGCCAGCGTGACCACACCTCGGCCACCGCGTCGCGGACCCGGCCGGGGCGGCCGTCGTACTCGGTGAGTGCCGCGGTCATCAGGCAGCCGCCGGGCAGCAGTGGTGCCTCCAGGTAGTCCACGGAGTTGGCGCACACCGCGCGCAGCCGCCGCAGTCCCGGCGGCTGGGCCAGCGCGGGTTCGACCACCCGGTGCCAGAAGTCGACGAACGCCTTGTCCAGGGTGGAGATCTGGAGTGTCTCCTTGGTACCGAAGTGCTTGTGCACCCCGGACTTGCTCATCTCCAGCTCCTCGGCGAGCCGGCCGATGGTGATGCCCTCCAGCCCCTCCTCGGAGGCGATCTCGGCGGCACGGCCGAGGATCCGGCCCCTGGTGGCCTGTGCTTCGGCCGCTGAGCGTCGTGGTGACATGCGTCGAGGATAGCGTACGGGCGTTCGCTATTGATTTAGAGAACGACCGTACGCTAACTTTCATGGCTCCCACCGGAACGAAGGAGCACGAGATGCGGGTACGACGACTGGGCTGGGCCGGAGTGGAGATCGAGGCGGGCGGCACGCGGCTGGTGATCGACTGCGTGCGGGACCTCTCGCCGCTGTTCACGGGCTGGCAGCCGGGGGAGGGGCTGGCGGCGCCGAGCGGACAGGCCACCGCCGCACTCGTCACCCATCTGCACCGGGACCACACCGACGCGTCCGCGCTCGCGGACGCGCTGGCACCGGGGGCACCGGTGCTGCGACCGGCGCCGGGGCACGGCGACGACGTGGACAACGTGACGACACTGCTCGCCGAACGCGAACTGGTCCAGCACCGGCTGGCGGCCGAGACCGTGGACGCCTGGTCCACCCGCGAGCTCGGGCCCTTCCGCGTCACCGCGGTC
The DNA here is from genome assembly GCF_054782395.1 of Streptomyces daliensis. Lineage (NCBI taxonomy): Bacteria > Bacillati > Actinomycetota > Actinomycetes > Kitasatosporales > Streptomycetaceae > Streptomyces > Streptomyces daliensis. Next base: position 45,333 of record NZ_BAAGSO010000043.1, read on the forward strand.
CCCGCCGTCGACGGTCTGGGCGACCCGCAGCTCAACTGGGTGGTCCAGGCCGACGGGCAGCGGGTCTTCCACGGCGGCGACACGATGTTCCACGGCTACTGGTGGCTCGTCGCGCGCCGGTTCAGTCCCTTCGACGCGGTGTTCCTGCCCGCCAACGGCGCGGTGGTCGACGCACCGCACCTCCAGCCCCCGAGCCCGCTGCCCGCCGCGCTGGACCCGGGACAGGCCGCGGCGGCGGCGGAGATACTCGACGCCCGGTACGCGGTGCCGATGCACTACGAGCCGGAGCAGCCCGACAAGATCGCGGGCTACGTCGAGGTCGCCGACCCGGAGAGTGAGTTCCGCGCACACGCCGGGCGGCGCGCACATGTGCTGCCCGTCGGGGCATGGCTGGACCTGGCCACGTGACGGAGAAGGGGCGGCTGGAGCCACCCGCCGCCCCGGCCCGCACACATGGGACGGCCGCACACATGGGGCGACCCGCACACATGGGGCGACCCGCACGCACGGGACGGCGGGCTCCCCGGTCAAGCACCCCCTGCGCGACGGTTTCAGTGCCACGCCCCCGACAGGCGCCGGGTGACGACCGCGCTGAGCGTGCGCACACCCCGCGTCGAGCAGGGGTCGATGCCGGTGAGTTCCCGCACCCGGCGGAGGCGGTAGTCCAGGGTGCGGGTGTGGACGTTGAGGGCGGCCGAAGCGGCGCCGCGCTGCATGTCGTGGCGGTAGTACGTGTCGAGGGTGACGAGCAGGTCGGGGCCCGAGTCCAGCCGCCGGGCCACGTCGCGCAGCCACGCGTCGACGAACGGCACGTCCGCGACGGCGAGTTCGACGAACACGTCGGCCAGGGTGTGCGGCCGGAGCCGCGCCGACGCCCGTCGCAGCGGGGCCGCCCGGCTGATCCGACGGGCCCGGTCGAGCGCTTCGGCCAGCTCGGGCGGCCGGGCGGTGGCGGTGCCGACGGCGCAGGGCCGGCCGAGGGCCTGGGCGAAGTCCCGTACGAGTTCCGGCAGGTGGTCGGGGACGAGATCGGGTAAGAGGTCAGCAGTGGCGTGGCACGGTACGTTTTCCGCTTCCGCCGTGCCGGAAATCAGGGGGACAAGGGCGATCAGCTCGCCGCTCCCTTCGCCGTCCTCCGGGCTCCACATGACAGGTGTCTGGTGGCTCTTCGCCAGTGTCTCGATCTCGTTTTCCAGGAAACGATCAACGGCGGGGCGGTCCGGAATCCGGAACACCGTCACCGCCCAGTAATCCGGCAGTTCCATGCCGACGGCCATGGCGAGTTCCCACGCTATGGGATCTCCGTTCAGCAGTGACCGGGTCAGCAGGGCGAGCTGCTCGGCATACCGCATCCGGCGGCGCAGAACCCGTACGTATCCCTGGCGGTAGGCGGCGATGCCGCGTTCGCCCTGCGGGGCGAACCAGTTCATCATGTTCATGAGTTCCTCGACGCCGCCGCCGCGCTGGGCCTCCGTCGCCTCGTTGATCTCGCGCAGCATGAGCGCGGTGTGCAGCCGCAGGACCCGCTGCCGTGCGTCGAGCGACATTCCCGCCCCGGCCCGCAGCTCTCCCATCGAGGCGATGTAGCCGAGATCCGCGCTGGTCAGGGCGCTGTTGTCCGGGGACAGTTCGACGGTCCTGTGCCGGAACCACATCGAGTGCTCCAGCGTCTCGGCCCGCGCCCTGGGGTCCTTGTCCAGGAACTCGAACTCCGGGATCTCACGCGTGTACGTCTCGACCTCCCGGCGGGCGTTGGCCGACGCCTGCCGGGTCAGTTCGGCGAAGAGGCTCCCCATGGATGCGAGCATGTCATTCCGGACGAACCGGCCGACAGGCGAGATCCGGACGGTGTTCACACTGTGCGCAAATCGGCGGCAAGCATATCGGCCGGGATTTTGTCACAGCGCGCAAATTTCCCGGAACGCGACGTTCCCATCACCCCTTCCGCTTGTGGGGGAGCCGTGAAGCAGCCTTAATGAGAATCGCGTGCGCGCCCGCAGGGGAACACCTCGGCAGTCATTCCGCACGCGACTTCCGGTCATCAGTGCGCGCGTGCGTACGGGAATTCTCAGCCGGGCGCCGCACAATGGCGCCCGCCCAAAGGGGAGGGATGTTCCGATGAAGGCAGGCAAGAGAAAGAGAATCATGGCGGCGGTCGCGGTCCTCGCCACCTCGGCGGCGCTCATGCTCGGTACGCCGGGCACCGGTTCGGCCGCACCCGCCGCCACCCCCAGCCTCCGTGCGTACGGGATCAGCGGCGACGGCACCCTGATGGCCATGTTCACCACCGACAAGCCGAACGTTCTCGACTGGGTCAGGGTCGTCACGGGCCTCAGCGGTGACACGAGTCTGGCCGGGATCGACTTCCGGCCCCAGGACGGCCTGATGTACGGCGTCGGCAACAAGGGCGGCATCTACACGATCAAGACCCCGCCGGCCACCACGGACGTCGTGGTCACCAAGGTGTCCCAGCTCCAGTACGCGCTGAACGGCACGACGTTCGGCGTCGACTTCAACCCGGCGGCCGACCGGCTCCGCGTGATCAGCGACAACGGCCAGAACCTGCGGCACAACCTCAACGACAACTCGACCATCCAGGACGTGAACCTCACCACCCCGCCGACGGAGGGCACGACCAAGGGCGTCACCGCCGCCGCGTACACGAACAACGACCTCAACCCGGCAACCGTGACCACCCTGGCCGACATCAACACGACCAGCGACCAGGTCGTCCTCCAGTCCCCGGCCAACAACGGCACGCTCGCGCCGACCGGCAGCCTCGGCATCGACGCCGGGCTCAACGCGGGCATGGACATCTACAGCACCCTGTCCGGCGGGAAGGCGGTCGACAACGCCGCCTTCGCCTCCCTCACCCCGTACGGCGCCAGCACACCGTCGCTCTACAGCGTCAACATCTTCACGGGCCAGGCCACCTCCATCGGCCAGTTCCCGCTGAACATCACGGACGTGGCCATCAGCCTCACCGGCACCTGATCCCGTCGGCCATGTCCTCGCCGCGGCCCGGCCGTCGCCGGACCGCGGCGAGACACCGCTGCGGCGCAGGGGTCAGCCGTAAGAAACAGGTCGAGATACTCACCGGATTCTCACCGGATTCCCACCTGCGCACGGCATCGTTCAGGACATGAGGTGTCACGTGCCTGTCTGTCCGCACTGCGGTCGAGTCCAGTGCATCTGCCGGTCCCGTTCGCGCCGGAAGGGTGCGGCGAGGGCGGCTGGCAGTATGGCCGCATGGTGGAGGGCACGGGCCGACGGCTGCTAGTGGTGGACGATGAACCGGCGATCGTGGACGTCCTGGCGACGTCGCTGCGCTTCCTCGGCTACGAGGTGGACGAGGCCGCAACCGGCCGCGAGGCGCTGGCCTCGGTGCGCGCACACAGACCCGATCTGGTCCTCCTGGACGTGATGCTGCCCGACTTCGACGGATTCGAGGTCGTACGGCGGCTGCGCGCGAGCGGGGCGCGGGTGCCGGTGGTGTTCCTGACGGCGCGGGAAAGCGGCGAGGACGTCGTCGGCGGGCTGGACCTGGGCGCGGACGACTACATCACCAAGCCGTTCCGGCTGGCGGAGGTCGCGGCCCGGGTGCGCGCCGTGCTGCGGCGGACGGACGGCAACGGCGGGACAGCGGACGGCACGCTGCTGCGCTGCGCGGACCTGGAGATGGACGCCGAGACGTACGAGGTGCGGCGGGCGGGACATGTGGTGGAACTGTCGCCGACGGAGTACCGGCTGCTGCGCCATCTGCTGGTCAACGCAGGGCGCGTACTGACCCGCGAGCAGTTGCTGGAACATGTGTGGGACTACGGCGAGGGCGACACCGCCGTGCTCAAGACCTACATCTCGTATCTGCGCCGGAAGGTGGACTCCCTCGGCCCGCCGCTCATCCACACCCGGCGCGGCATCGGCTACATCCTGCGCACCCCGGAGGGCTGACCGTGCCCGGCCCGGACGACCGGGGCACACGCCGACGGCCGCACTTCCCCCTGCCCCGCTCGCTGCGCGGACGGCTCCTGATCGCACTCCTGGCGCTCGCCGCGACGGTGCTGCTGGCGCTGGACACCGTCGTCTACTCGGCGCTGCGCGGCTATCTCGTCGACCGCACGGACACCGCGCTGCGCGGCGTGCGGACCCGCGTCGTCAAGCAGGTGCAGCGGGGCCTGCCGCCCGCACAGGGGCTGGGCCCGGACGCGCGGATGCTGGGCACGTCGGAGTACTTCATCGAGATCCGTCGGCCGGACGGAACCGTGACGCCGCTGGTGAAGGGCCTGCGCAACCCGGAGGACCCGCCGCCCGAACTGCCCGCACCACTGCGGCGGGCGGCGCACGCGCCGGTCACGGTCCCCGCCCTCGACGGAGGCGGCCCGGAGTACCGGCTGCTCGCACATCCCCTGCCGGGGCGGCGCGGCACCCTGGTGATCGCCGTGCCGCTGACCTCCGTCGACGGCACGCTCAGCCGGCTGCTGCTCATCGAGACGGCCGCCACGGCGGGCGGCCTGGCCCTGCTCGGCGGCGCCGGACTGTGGGTCGTGCGGCGCGGGCTCAGGCCACTGGAGTCCATGGCGCGGGACGCCGACGCCATCGCCGCCGGGCAGAGCGCGCGCCGGGTGCGGCCCGCGGACGAGGCGAGCGAGGTGGGACGTCTCGGGCTGGCCCTCAACACCATGCTCGACGGGCAGGAGGCCACCCAGCGGCGGCTGCGGCAGTTCGTCGCCGACGCCTCGCACGAACTGCGCACGCCCGTCACCGTGATCCTCGGCTACGCCGACCTGCACCATCAGGGCGCCCTCGCCGACGCGGGGCAGCGCGGCAAGGCGATGGACGGCATCACAGGAGAGGCACTGCGGATGCGCGGGCTCGTCGACGACCTGCTGCTCCTGGCCCGGCTCGACACGGCCCGTGCCCCGGAGCGCGCGCCCGTCGACCTCGGCGAGGTGGCGCGGGCCGCGGTGACGGCCGCGCGGGCCGTGGACCCGGGCCGCCCGCTCGGGCTGGAGGCGGCGCCGGGCACGGTGGCGGAGGGCGACGGCGAGCACCTGCGGCGGGTGGTGGACAACCTGCTGGCGAACGTGCGGGTGCACACACCCGCCGACACGGGTGCGCGCGTACGTGTGGGGCGGCGGGACGGCTGGGCGGTGCTGGAGGTGGCGGACGACGGCCCCGGCATCCCCGCCGAGTCGATGCCGAAGGTCTTCGACCGCTTCTACCGCGCCGACCGTTCCCGCAGCGGCGACGGCAGCGGTCTCGGCCTCGCGATCGTCGCGGCGGTGGCGGCGGCACACGGGGGCCGGGTGGCGGTGAACAGCGTTCCTGGGCAGGGCACTTCGGTCTCGGTGCGGGTGCCGCTGGGCGGCTGAGACCGCGCGGGGGACGCGGTCTGCGCGGTCGCGGTGCGCGGATATTGCCGAGTTCCCATGCCGGGCTCACCGAATTCCCACCCTTCCCTGTGAGCCTGTGCGGATGGAAACGAAGATCAGGGCGGCGGGGGAGCGCCTCCGGCGTGGTCAGGGCGGCCGGGCGAGGGCCGGGGTGGCGCTGGCCGTCGTGCTCGCGGTGGTCGCGTGCGGGCTTGCCGCCGAACGGTACGGATGGGCAGGGCTCGGGGACGACGGGAACCCGGACGCGGAGCGCAAGCCCAATGTCGTCATGGTGATGACGGACGATCAGTGGCTGGAGTCCCTGCGCGTGATGGACCGCACGCGCGAGCTGTTCGGGGAGGAGGGCGTGGAGTTCGAGCGGTACTACCCGTCGATGCCACTGTGCTGTCCCTCCCGGTCGACGTACCTCAGCGGCCAGTTCGCGCACAACAACGGTGTGCGGCACAACGGGCCGCCGCTGGGCGGGTACGCGAATCTCGACGACACGAACACGCTGCCGGTCTGGATGCAGAAGGCCGGGTATGTGACCTCGCACATCGGCAAGTACCCGAACGGCTACGGCAAGAAGGACCCCAGGGAGGTGCCGCCCGGCTGGGACGAGTGGCGCGGCTCGGTGGATCCGACGACGTACCGGATGTGGGGGTACCAGCTCAACGAGAACGGCAGGCTCAAGACGTACGGGGACCCGCACGTCGAGGACCCGGACCTCTACCAGACGGACGTGTACCGCGACAAGGCGGCCGATTTCATCAAGCGCAAGTCGGCGGAGGGCAAGCCGTTCTTCCTGGACGTGGCGTTCCTCGCGCCGCACGGAGAACTCATCGACCGTAAGAAGGACCGGAAGCAGGAGCAGCGCCAGGAGCAGCGCCAGGACCAGGGCCAGGGCGACGATGCGGGCCAGGACAAGGCGGAGGGCGTGGCCGCGGCGGACGAGGCGGACGAGGCGGACGAGGCGGACAGGCCCCAGGTGGGGCCCGCTCCCCGGCCCGCGCCGCGGCACAAGGGCGAGTTCGCCGACGAGCCGCTGCCTGATATGCCCGCGTACGGCGAGGACGACATGTCCGACAAGCCGGGGTTCCTGCGCGACTACCCGGAGCTGGACCAGGAGACCACGGAGGAGATCACCCGGAGCTACCGTGGGCGGCTGGAGGCACTGCTCGCCGTGGACGAGGCCGTCGACAAGCTCGTGTCGACGCTGCGTGAGGCGGGGCAGCTCGACAACACGTATCTGCTCTTCGCCTCGGACAACGGCTTCTTCTTCGGCCAGCACAACGTGCCCACCGGGAAGTTCCTGCCGCACGAGGCGTCGGGACATGTACCGATGATGATGCGCGGGCCCGGGATCGAGGGCGGCACACCGTCGCGCGAGATGAGCAGCAACGTCGATCTCGCCGCGACGATCGCGGACATCGGCGGGGCCAGGCCGGGGCTCGCGCTCGACGGGCGGTCCCTGCTGCCGTTCGCGCGCGATCCCCGTCGGCACACCGGCCGGCCCATCCTGCACGAGGCGGCGGAGGGCGCGCGACGCAGTGCGGTGGGCACGGACGGCGGCCCGTCGTCGGGCGACGACGCCGCGTCCGGACGGCGGGCAGCCGAGGGCGATCTGGACCAGGACGGCGAGGCTTCGCCCCGCAAGACCCGGAAGCGCAAGCCCAGGCACGGGCAGGTCTACTCCGCCGCGTACGAGTCCATCCGCACGGAGCGGTATCTGTACGTGCGCTACACCAGGGGCGGCAGGGAGCTGTACGACCTCAAGTCCGACCCGTACGAGATGAGTTCACAGCACGACGACCCCGCGTACGCGGAGGTGCGGAAGGGGCTGGAGAAGGCGCTGGGGAAGCTTCAGGGGTGTGCGGGTGACGCATGCGGCGCGGGCGTAGGGGAGTTGCCCGAACCGGGGCGAGCCGACGCGGGGAGATGACGCGGGGGCCGGGGGCCGGGGCCCGGGGTTCGCTCGGGCCGGGGTGTGTGTGAGCCGGAGAGAACGGCCCCCGGCTCACACACCCCGTGACCCGGTCTCAGTCCTGGTAGACCTTGTCGGTGCCGGGGCCGCCGGAGAGGGTGTCCTTGCCCGCGCCGCCCCGCAGCACGTCGTCGCCGCTGTTGCCCCAGAGTGTGTCGTCGCCCGCCTCGCCGTACAGGGTGTCGTTCTGCTCGCCGCCGAACAGCTCGTCGGGGCCGCCGCCTCCGCGCAGGGTGTCCTTGCCGGACTCGCCGCGCAGGATGTTCTCCTCGTCGGTGCCGGTGAGGGAGTCGTTCCCGGGGCCGCCGAGGCACTCGTACGTGCACCCGGTGAGGATGTCGTCGCCGTCGCCCCCGTAGGAGCCGAAGCCCATCACACCGCCGCCCCCGTCGAGGGTGTCGTTGCCCGCCTCGCCCTTGAGGACGTTCGACGGGCTGCCGGTGAGGGTGTCGTCACCGGCGCCGCCGAAGAGGGTGGCGTACGCGTCGCTGTCGGCGTTGACCGTCGCGCTGTCGTCGCCGTCGCCGAGAGCGACCTGATAGATGTCGGAGTCGTCGGAGTTCTGGGGTGCGAGCACCGCGCACTGGACGACGGTGTGGTCGGAGGGCGAGGGATAGACGCACTCGTCCCATTCGGCGGTTTCCGGGTCGATGGTGAGTTCGCCCTGATCGCGGAAGGTGAGGATGTGGTACTCCTCGAATTCGCCGCGCTTCTCCATCTCCGTGGAAATCTCCAGGGAGTTGTTCTGCCCGGGGGTGGCCTTGTAGGTCAGCTCGCCGTTCTCGCGGACGAAGGACGCCGCGACGGGCTCGGCTGCCGGTGCGGCGGGCGCCGCGAGCGCGAGACCGCCCAGGGCGAGCGTGAGCGCCGCGGTGGCCGTGGCGGTGATGTTCCGGTACGTGTGCGTGTGCGTGCGCATGCAGGAATGACCCTTCGTGGAAACACCGCCCGGCGAACCGGCGGAGAAAGCGCCGGTGATGTCAGTGGTGCGAAGAGCGGGCGATGTCGGGAGTTTTTCCGAACGCGACGTTAGATACCGGGACCGCTCAGGAAGTTGCGGCGGACGGCGAATTTCTCGCCGGAACGGGAAATGATGCTTTCCGTTTCTCCGTGCCCCACGGGAATTCCACGCCGCGTTTACGCGGAGTTCTCCGTGCGCGGTTTCAGGGCCCTTGGGGCGCCCTGTGCCGTCGTGCCAGGCCCTCTCCTGGCCGTCTCCGGGGCCTCTCCGGCCCGCTCGGCGGCGCGGGAAGGTGCCCGCGAGTTGAACTGTTTGCGCCCGGTGTCCGTTGCGGTGTGCGCCGGGCTGTCGTGATGCCCGGTCTGTGCCCGCCGGGGGCCCGCCGAGGCCCCGCGGGTCTGTGTGGAATCCACGCGCCGACAGCGCCGACACCGTGAGGAAGGGATACACATGAACCGGGGTGACGATGCTGATGAGCCGGCCAGGGAGTACGAACCCCTCACGCCCGCTTCCCCGGCTGATCTCGGCCGGCTGAAGTCCGCGGGGGAGGGGTCCGGGGCCTCCCCCGCGTTCTCCGTGGTCATTTCCGGTGACGGCTCCGCCGTCATCGACGGCGACCCCGTGCCCGTGGTGCCGGGCGAGGAACTGGACGTCGCGATCCTCGACACGCTGCACGGCTACGCGCGCAGCCGGAACGCGCCCGTGACGGCGGCCATCTCCGACCCTGCCGCGGAGTACGTGGCGGTCGTCGAGGTGCAGCCGGACGGGGCCAGCAAGCTGCTGGACCAGGTGTACGACGAGGCTCACGCGGACGCGGCCGCGGCCGTCGCGGGGGCCGGAGCCGGTGCCCCGGAGCCCACGGAACAGGCCGCACCGGCGCCGCCGGTGCCGGAGCAGACCGCACCGGCCCCGGCTCCGGAGCCGGTCGCGCCCGCGCCGGGCCCGGAGCAGGCCGTACAGCCACCGGCTCCTGAGCAGGCCGACGCCACCAGCGTCATGCCCGTGGTGGGCACAGGGCCCGCAGCGCCGGTGCCTCCGGTGGGTACAGGGCCCGCCGCTCCGGTGCCTCCGGCCGCCGGTCACGAGGCGGAGGGGCTGGAGCCGTCCAAGCCGTCGCGGTTCAAGCCGTCCATGCCCTCGATGCCGTCCATGCCGTCCTTCTCGATGGGCAAGGGGTCGTCTTCGAAGAGCAAGTCCTCCTCGCCGATGAGCACGCCCAGCTTCCGGGCGAAGGGTGGCCAGTCGGACGACGAGTACCAGCAGCCCGGACTGATGGAACGCCCCCTGGTCATGGGCGGGGTGGCGGTGAGCATCGTCGTGCTCGTCGTCGGCTCGCTGGTGGCGCTGGGCAGCGGCGGTTCGGAGGGGGAGGCGCAGCAGAACAAGGCCACCGGCGCGGAGAACGAGGCGGGCAAGCCGAAGAAGCCCAAGCAGTCGACCTATCCGGACCCCACCAGCCCGTCGCGCTCGGCGGAGTCGCCGTCTCCCAAGTCGGGGTTGTCCTCTCCCTCTCCGAAGAAGAAGTCGGACAAGAAGGACTCGGGGAAGGACAAGCCGAAGGACTCCCCGAAGGCCGACAAGGACGTCCCCATCCCCACAGGCGCGGTGGTGCTCAAGAACCACTTCGGCTTCTGCGCCGACCTCCCCGGCCAGGGCAAGGGACAGATAAACCAGCAGATCATCGACGAGCGCGAGTGCGGCGGGTCGGCGGCCGACAACCAGCGGTGGAAGCTGGACAAGAGCCCCGAGAACGGCCCGGGGGGCGTCGACCTGTATCTGATCCGCAACATCAAGGACGGCTTCTGCTTCGACCTTGGGGACTACGGCCCTCGGCAGGTCGGGACGAAGGTGGCCGAGTACCACTGCGACGCCAGCAACAAGGACAACCAGCTCTGGTGGTTCGACAAGCGCCCCGACGGCGCGTACTGGATCCGCAACCACAAGAGCGGCGACCTGTGCCTCACCCCGGACAGGTGGGGTACGAAAACCGAGAACGTCGACCTGCAACTGGGTGTGTGCGACAACAGCAAGCAGGAGTGGACCTTCAAGAAGGTCTGAGCGAGGTCTGAGCGTCTGAGCCGGGAGCGCCCGCCGCCCCCACCACCGTCGTCAGGGCATGGGGGGAGGCGGCGGGGCGAACGGGTCGATGGCGTCGACCGGGGGCACCTCCTTCGCCCGGTGGTTGCCGGGCTTGCATCCGGCGAAGGGTCCCATCGGGCTGCGCAGGGACTGCATGACGGGGCCCAGATAGTCACGGTGCCAGTTGGCGGGACCGCACATCCCGGACCCCGGACCCGTCAGCTCCCCCCAGGCGAGCCACAGCCCGTGCAACTGGGCGACGGCCTCCGAGTGCTCCCACCAGCGCGAGCACCAGGGCTCCGTGGAGGTGACCTCCCTGCCGTAGACCGGCAGCAGCACATGGTGGGTCCACAGGGTGAGCTGCCGCAGGATGTAGGCGTACTCCTCGCCGTCCAGGTAGAGGATGAACTGCGGAGGTGCGGGCTCCGGGGGCCTGTCGTCCGGGAACTCCGGGCGGTCCTGGGGTCCCCCCGGCTCCTGGGGTTCGTGGGGTGCCTGTGCGGCGTCCTGGACGTCGGCCGTCATCGTGTTCCTTTCCGGGTGCGGTGAGGGCAGCCTCGGGCCGTTGCCGAGCCGAGGTGGCCGTGGAGCGGCGGGACATGACGGGACATGACCCTGTACGGGCAGCACAACGCACACACGCGGCATCGGGTTCACCGCACCCGCGCACGTGCCCGGGGCGGGGGTGCGGGAGAACCGTTTCCGGCTCCCATCCGTGTCATCCGTACAACGCCATGACCACCCGTTGCCGGACCCAAGGAGGGACATCCACGATGTCCACCACCCCACGCGCAGGAAAGTTCACTCTGAGACGCCCTGTACGCCCCGTACGCGCCGCCGTGGCGACAGCCGCGGTACTGGGTGCGGCGACAGCCGGGATCCTCACCTTCGGGCCTCCTCAGATGCTGCTGGCGGCCGACGAGTCCGGCAGCCAGATCTCGGGGTTCGCGGGCAAGTGCGTCGACGTGGCGGACGGCAACAGCGCGAACGGCACCCCGGTGCAGCTCTACGACTGCAACGGCACGGAGGCCCAGCGCTGGACCATGCCGGGGGACGGCACCATCAGGGCCTTCGGCAAGTGCCTGGACGTCTGGGAGAAGGGCACCGCCGCCGGGACGTCCGTGCAGCTGTGGGACTGCCACGGCGGGCCGAACCAGCAGTGGGTCGTCAGCGAGGCGCAGGACATCGTCAACCCGGCCGCGGACAAGTGCCTGGACGTGCGCGGGTACAACAGCGCCAACCGCACACCTCTCCAGATCTGGACCTGCACGGGTGCGGCGAACGAGAAGTGGACCGTCGCCAAGAAGGAGAACCCCCCGACCACGGGCGGCGGTGACAGCGGGGGCACCACGGGCGGCACCACAGGTGGCAGCACCGGCGGGGACACCGGCGGCAGCACTGGTGGCACTACCGGTGGCAGCACCGGTGGGAACACGGGTGGCAGCACCGGTGGCAGCACCGGCGGCGGTGACGACCACCCCGGTGACACCCCAGGGAAGTTCGTCGTCAGCGAGGGCCAGTTCAACGAGATGTTCCCCGCCCGGGACTCCCTCTACAGCTACAAGGGGCTCACAGCGGCGCTGAACGCCTTCCCCGCCTTCGCCACGTCGGGCGACGACACCATGAAGAAGCGGGAGGCGGCGGCCTTCCTGGCGAACGTCAGCCACGAGACGGGCGGCCTCGCACACGTCGTCGAGCAGAACACCGCCAACTACTCCCACTACTGCGACCCCGCCCAGGCGTACGGCTGCCCGGCCGGCCAGAACGCCTACTACGGTCGCGGACCCATCCAACTGAGCTGGAACTACAACTACAAGGCCGCCGGCGACGCGCTCGGCCTGGACCTGCTGAACAACCCCGCCATGGTGGAGAAGGACTCCTCCGTGGCCTGGCAGGTCGGCCTCTGGTACTGGAACACCCAGAGCGGCCCCGGCACCATGACCCCGCACGACGCCATGGCCAACGGCAAGGGCTTCGGCAACACCATCCGCTCCATCAACGGCTCGCTGGAGTGCGACGGCAAGAACCCCGCCCAGGTGCAGAGCCGTGTGGACACCTACCAGCACTTCACCCAGATCCTCGGCATCGACCCGGGGAAGGACCTCTCCTGCTGAGGTAGGTGCGGTCGCCCGGTGACACCGGGGGCGACGCGAACGAAGAGGGGGCCGTCGGATTTCCGACGGCCCCCTCTTCGCGCGGGTGGCGGAGGACGGACGTCAGCGCAGCTTCTTCTGCCCCTGCGAGTTGCCGCGCGCTTCCTGGAGCCGCCGCTGCTGCTGGAGCAGCTGCGCCTGCCGCAGCGCGTCGGAGTACTGGGGCCGCGCGGCGGTGGGAGCGGAAGGCATCCGGGGAGAGTGGTTCTGCGCGCCGGCGGCGGCACCGTTGTGCGGCTGCCCGCCTCCTCCGGACGCCGCGCGCAGCGCTCGCGCCCTCGCCTGCTCCTGCTCCGGCGTCCCCACGCCCGTCCGCCCCCGCATAGCCGCCTGGTGGGCTCTCTCCAGTTCCCGCGCCCGTTGCTGGGCAGGTGTCAGCGACTGCTCCGGGGCGGGCTGCGTGGGCGTCGGCTGCGTACGCGTCGGCTGCCGCGGGTACGGCTGCGACTGATACGACGGCCGGCCCTGGTAGTACTCGTTCTCGTACGCGGCCCTCTCCAGCCGCTGCCACTGTTCGTACTGGGTGGGACCGTGTTGCTGCGGGCCAGAGCTGTTGCCGTAGCGATTGGGCGACAGCCCCGCGTACGAAGCCACGGACGTATTGCGGGAGATGGGGACGTCCGGCCAGTTCTGGTCCCTCGGCCCCAGGGGCGAAACGGGTTCGTCGCCTGCCATGTCGTGTCTCCTTCCGTCGAGCCGGTGTCCCGCCCCGGTGTACGGCAGCTCTGTCTTCACTACGGGGCGCGAACACGCCCGGTTCACACTGTGCCGAGGTGCCCGATTGAACCGGCTGTGCTCGATTTACGTTGGGCCCCACGACGAGCTGATCTTCGAATGCGCGGAGGGAGCAGGACACGGTGACACCGGTGGCGTCGAGACACGCCGGGCAGGTCACCCCACTCTCGAAGGCACCCGGTGTGAGGCTCGGCAACGCTCCCGCTCGCCCATATTCACCTGGAGTGACCGCGTGACCACCACTGTCGCGATCAACGGATTCGGACGCATCGGTCGCGGCTTTCTGCGCGCGATGCTGGAACGCGACAGCGCTCTGGAGATCGTCGCCGTCAACGACGTCGGCGATCCCGAACTGATGGCCCATCTGCTCCGCTACGACAGTTGCTTCGGACGGCTCGACTGGGACGTCCGCTGCGACAGGGACACACTCCGGGTCGACGGCCGCGACTTCAGGTTCCTCAACGAGCGCGACGTCCGCGACCTGCCCTGGAAGGAGCTGGGCGTCGACATCGTCGTCGAGGCCACCGGGCTGCTCACCGACGCCGACGTCGCCCGCGGGCACCTGGAGGCGGGCGCGCGCAAGGTGCTGATCGCCGCGCCCGCCGAGGGCGAGGACCTCACGGTGGCCTACGGCGTCAACCACGACCGCTACGACGACCTGTGCCACAACGTCGTCTCCCTCGGCTCCTGCGTCACGAACGCCCTCGCCCCCCTGGCCCATGTGCTCGACGAGCTCTTCGGCATCGAGCACGGGCTCATGACCACCGTCCAGGCGTGCGCCGACGAGAGGCTGTCCGACGGCCTGCGCCACGACGTCAGAAGAGGCGGTGGCGGGGGAGAGGGCATCACTCCATCCACCACCGGGGCAGCCCGCGACATCGGTCGCGTGCTGCCCCGTCTCGACGGCAGGCTCGACGGCTACGCGCTGTGTGTGCCCGTGCAGACCGGGGCGCTCCTCGACCTCAACGTCACACCGCGCCGTCCGACCACCGCGAGCGAGGTCGAGGCGGCACTCCGCGACGCCGCGCAGGGGCACCTGCTCAACGTGCTGGCCTGCACCGAAGAGCCCGTCGTGTCGAGCGACATCATCGCCAACCCGTCTTCCTGCGTCGTGGACCTCGCGCTGACCCATGTCACCCCGACCCAGGTGCGGACCGTGGCCTGGTTCGACGACGAGTGCGGGCTCACCAACCGGCTCCTGGACACGGCCGAACTCATCGGCCGGGCCTGGGCCGTGGGGCACGGGAAGCCCATGGCCCGGGCCAGATGACGGGACGGACGCAGCGGGAGCGGTTGCCCGCCGGGTGAACCGCCGGGTGAACCGTCGGGTGAACCGTCCGGTGTGCGCATACGTCGTGCGTGCGCAGACGTTTCACCATCCGAGAGGCGTGTTCTATGCGTGTGAGACCACTACCGCCACTGCGATCACTACGAACATTCAGACCCCTGCTGTTCGCCTTTCTGCTCGTTGTCGTCGGTGTGTCGGCCGTGGCCTCGACGCAGTTCTGGTCCGACGGGGGGAAGGAGGACATGGCCTCCGCCTCGGCAGCGGCCGAGAACGGCGAGCACACCGTCACCCTGCGCAACGAGACGGGCAGCCGTGTGTGGGTCGGTGCCACCGTCAACGCGGACGGTTCGAAGCCGCTGACGGGGCTGCCGGTGCTGGACCCGGGCAAGTCGGCCACCGTCACCATTCCCGAGAACTCGGACCCGGGGCACTGGCGGGGCAAGTTCTTCGCCCGCCAGGGGTGCAGCGGGGAGGAGGGCACCACCTTCTACTGCGAGGTGGGCGACTGCGGGCCCTACGCGGACCACTGCACCACGGGCGAGCAGCCCGCCAGCCTCGCCGAGTTCAACTTCGACAAGGCCGACAACCTGGCGCCCTGGTACAACGTCAGCTATGTGAACGCGGTCTCCACCTCGGTCACCATCACACCCGACGGGGCGAAGCCGCCGGAGAACGGCGGGGAGTGCGCCTCGGTGGGCTGCCCCACGAATCTGCTCTCCGCCTGTCCGCCGGAGAACCTGACCAAGGCCAAGGGCACCGGCAGACCGCTGGTGTGCGTCAACCCGAACCGCGACGCGAAGACCCCCTACAGCGAGGCGCTGGCCAAGCAGTGCCCCACCGCCTACTCGTGGTCCAAGCACGACACCGAGCCGGGCAACCAGGTGGTGCGCCAGTGCAAGGAATGCAGCGGCATGACCGTCACCTTCCACGGCAACGGCGGCCCCGCCGACAAGCCCGGCCCCAAGCCGGAGCCGACGCCGGAACCCACCCCCGGCGACGACCAGCCCGGCAACCCCGGCGACTCGCCCTCGAACGGCAGGGGCGTCGCCGTCAACCCCGTCGACGGTGCGACGGAGGCGCTGAAGGACTCCGGCGCCACCTGGTACCACAACTGGGCCGCCTCCAGCGAGGGTCTCACCCCGCCGGAGGGTGTGGAGTTCGTGCCCACCATCTGGGGCAGGGGTTCGGTCAATGACGCCGAGCTGAACAAGGCGAAGCAGTCGGGCAAAAACCTGCTGGCCTTCAACGAGCCCGACCTGCCCCAGCAGGCCAACATGACACCCGAAGAGGCCCTGGACCTGTGGCCCCAACTGGAGAAGACGGGCATGCGGCTGGGCGCACCCGCCGTCGCCTACGACGCGGCCAAGGACGGCAGCTGGCTGGACCGCTTCATGAAGGGTGCCAAGGAGCGCAACCTGCGCGTCGACTTCATCCCGGTGCACTGGTACGGCTCGGACTTCGGCCCCGGCGCCAGCGAGCAACTGGCCTCCTACCTGAAGGGCATCCACGAGCGCTACAACAAGCCGGTGTGGCTGACCGAGTACGCGCTCATCGACTTCCCCGAGAAGAAGGAAGAGCAGACGCGCTACCCCAGCGAGCAGGAGCAGACCGCCTTCATCAAGGCATCGACCGAAACACTGGACAAGCTGGACTTCCTGGAGCGTTACGCGTGGTTCGCGCTCTCCAAGCAGACCAGCCCGACGGGCCTCTACGACGGTGCCACCGCGAACCCGAGCGGCAACACCTTCCGCGCGACGGACTGACCCACTGTCTGTCGTGACGTCACGGCCACGGCTTCACCGCGCCCTTCGGGGTACGGTGAAGCCGTGGCCGGAAGTGTTCTACGGGCGCGTTTCCGCTGTGTCCGCGGTGGTGTGCCCACAGCGGACGAGTGCGGGCATGCGCGTACGGCTTGTGCGGCACGTACGGCAGGCCGTACGGCAGGCGTCGCGCTGGCCCGTGACACCAGTAGGCTGACAGTCCGTCGCGACGGGGGGCGATCGCGGTTGGTCAGGGCAGGGCTCTTGAGCCGTGTCCTGCACACAATTCACCGTCAATTTTCCTGAACAGGCCCACATGTCAGCACGAGCCCCCCATACATCAGCACAAGCTCCACTCATATCTGTCATCGGTACCGGTGCCACATGGCACTCCCGTCCGCGTCACCGCGCCGGGAGTCTGGAGCGCATGAACGTCCTCGTCGTGAACACCCCTGCCGTGCATGTCCCCGCCATGAATGCCCTGGTGGCCCCGTGAGTGCGGGCTACGAGGAGTCCCTGCGCTTCGCGGTGCTGGGACGGGTCAGGGCGTGGCACGGTGACACCGAACTGGACCTGGGCTCACCGCAGCAGCGGGTGGTGCTGGCCGCCCTGTTACTGCGTCGGGGACGCCCCGTCACGGTCGCCGAACTCGTCGACGCCGTGTGGGGAGACGAACCACCGACCGCCGCCGTGTCCGTGCTGCGGACATACGTGTCACGGCTGCGCAAGGTGCTCAAACCCGAACGCCAGGCCGCGGAAGCCCCACAGGTGGTGGTCTCGGTCGCGGACGGATATCTCGTCCGGGTGCCCGAGAACTCCCTGGATCTGCGGGTCTTCGAGCGGCGCGTCGCCGAGGCGAAGAAGCTGCGCACCGCGGGCGAGCTGCACGCTGCCGCGAAGCTGCTGCACGCCGCGCTCGACGGGTGGGAGGGGACACCCCTGGCCGGACTCCCGGGCCCGCTGGCCGAGGCGGAGCGCTCCCGGCTCGTCGAGGAGCGGCTGACGACGCTGGAGACCTGCCTGGAGGTGGACGTCCAGCTCGGGCGGCACAACGAGGTGATCGCCACGCTGACGGCGCTCACCGGCGAGCACCCGCTGCGGGAGCGGCTGTGCCAGCTCCTCATGCTCGCGCTGTACCGCTCGGGACGGCAGGCGGAGGCGCTGGCCGCCTACCGCAGGACGCGGGGCACGCTGGTGGCCGAGCTGGGCATCGAGCCCGGCACGTCGCTGCGCGAGCTGCACGACCGCATCCTGGCCGCCGACGCGTCGCTGGAGCCGTCGGCGCCGGAGAAGGAGTCCTACCGCCTGGCCCCGGCCACCCGGCAGGCCGCCCGCCCCGCACAGCTCCCCGCCGACCTCCACACGTTCACGGGGCGGCAGGCCGAGCTGAAGCAGGTCGAGGAGCTGTCGTCAGGCGGCGGTACGGGACCGGCACCCATGGTGATCGGCGCGATCGGCGGCATGGCGGGCATCGGCAAGACGACGCTGGCCGTGCACTGGGCACACCGGGTCGCCGACCGCTACCCCGACGGGCAGCTCTACATCAACCTGCGGGGCTTCGACCCGACGGGTTCGACGGTCACGCCCGCGGAGGCCATCCGCAACTTCCTCGACGCGTTCGGCGTCCCGCCGCAGCGCATACCCGCTTCCCTCGACGCGCAGGCGGCCCTGTACCGCAGCATGCTCGCCGAGCGGCGCGTCCTGATCCTGCTGGACAACGCCCGCGACACCGAGCAGGTCCGGCCCCTGCTGCCCGGGACACCGAGCTGCCTGGTCATCGTCACCAGCCGCAGTCAGCTCACCGGGCTGATAGCCAACGACGGGGCCTATCCGCTGACACTGAGTCCGCTGAAGCACTCCGAGGCGCACGGCTTCCTGGTGCGCCGCGTCGGCGCCGCACGGCTGGCCGCCGAACCCCAGGCGGCCAAGGAGATCATCGCGCGGTGCGCGCGGCTGCCGCTGGCCCTCGCCGTCGTCGCGGCGCGTGCCGCCACGCACCCCGGCTTCCCGCTCCACGCGGTGGCCAAGGAACTGCGCGACAGCCAGGACAGTCTCGACGCGCTCGCGGGCGGCGACCCCACGACGGACGTGCGGACCGTCTTCTCCTGGTCCTACGAGGCACTGTCCGTCCCCGCGGCCAGGCTGTTCCGCCTGCTGGGCCTCCACTCTGGGCCCGACATCTCGGCGCACGCCGCCGCGGCCCTCGCCGGGCTGCCGCTCCGCGAGACCAGGAGCCTGCTCGTCGAGATCACCCGCGTCCATCTGCTCACCGAGCACGCGCCGGGCCGCTACTCCCTGCACGACCTCCTGCGTGTCTACGCCGCCGAACGCGTCGAGACCGAGGAGACACCGCAGGAGCGGGCCCGTGCCGTGGAGCGGCTGCTGTGCTGGTACCAGCACACCGTGGACGCCGCCTACCCCCATCTCACCCCGCGCCGCCGCCGGATACCCCTGCAACCCCTGCCAGAGGGCTGCAACCCTTTGGCGTTCACCATGCGCGACCAGGCGCTGACGTGGTGCGAGACGGAACGCGCCAACCTCGTCGCAGCCGTGCATCAGGCAGCCGCGTATCAGCGGCCGGACATCGCGTGGCGGCTCACCGCCGCCATGTGGGGGTTCTTCTACCTGCGCAGCCACCTGCACGACTGGTTCGAGACCGCCCGGGTGTCCCTCGCCGGTGCCCGCGAGGCCGACGACCGCACGGGTGAGTCGTGGAGCCTGAGCGACATGGCCGCCGCGCTGACGGCGATGCGCAGGTTCGACGAGGCCATCGTCCATCTGCGGCAGGCGATGATGCTGTGCCAGCGGCTCGGGGACACCACCGGCAGGTCCCAGGCCGTGGGCAACCTGGGCAACCTGCACATGCAGGTCGGACGCCTCGACAAGGCCGTCGAGTACACGCGCCGTTCGCTGGCCCTCGACCGCGCTTCCGGCAACGCCTGGGGCGAGGGCATAGCCCTGGCCAACCTGGGGGACGCCTGTCAGCGGCTCGGCAGGTTCGACGAGGCCAACGACTACCTGGAGCAGGGCCTGGGCGTCCTGCACGCCACCGGCAACCGCTGGGTCGAGGGTGTCACCCTCGACATCCTCGGCACCGTCCAGCACCGGCTGGGCCGCCACGACGACGCGATCCAGCGCTACCACCAGGCGCTGGAGACACACCGGGACGTCGGCAACCGCTGGGGCGAGGGACACACCCTCGGCCACCTCGGCGACATCCACCTGGCGACGGGCAGACCGGCGGAGGCCCGCGCCCGGTGGCGCGAAGCGCTCGCCGTCTTCGAGGAGTTCGACCACCCCGACGCCAAGGAGATCCGGGAGAAGCTGCGCCGCCTTGAGGAGGGTGCGCGGGGCACGGAGCACACGAGGCCGGGGGCCGACCCCGCCGACGTGGGGGTGCGCCCGGCGGACACCAGCACGACGTGAGCATGACCACGGTCGGCCGCGGGGGTGAACCACCGGCTCCGCGGGACCGTGGTTGCTCACGCGAAGGTCGCACGGGGCCAGAAAGTCTCGGCCCGCGCGCGATGGTTGTGCGGGCCGGGGGCCACCGGAGAGCACAAGGGAAGAGGAACACCGCAGATGTACGAGGAGTCCCACGGGGAACCGCACCTGACCGTCGACCAGGTGGCCGTGGCCGAGATGAACAGCCTGCTCAGCGCGGAGGAGTTCATGTGGGAGCGGCTCAGGGAGGCCCGGGACGCGTACGCGAGGGCCGAGGCGGCGGACAAGGACGCCACGGGCCTCTTCAAGCGGGGCATGATGGGCCGGGACCAGCAGCAGGAGTACCACCACGCCGCCGTCGCGGCCCTGGAGCGACAACAGGACGCCGCCAGGCACTTCGCGGAGGCCCGTGACCGGCTCGCGAGCAGGACCGGTGCTTCGACGGAGCGGGGGACACGGGAGCAGTCCTCGCCGCTCCCGCGCCCCGAAGGGCAGTTCACCCCCCGGCTCCAGTCCCAGCCCGCGTCGCAGGCGCACGGCTCGGCCGCCCGGGAGACCCAGCCACCCGCGCCCACGGTGACGGTGGTGGCTCCGGCCCCGGCGCCCGCACCCGCGCCGGTGTCCTCCGGCTCCCCCTACGGGAAGAGCAGCGGCCGCGGCCGTAAGCGCCGCAGGAAGTGAGCGGTGCTGAGCGGCGAGCGGTGAGCTGACTGAACCGTTCCCCTCCGGGGCCCGTTGTTCCCGGCGTCAGCACCCCCGACCATGAAGGAGGGGCTCCATGGCCGACACTGACCCGCCTCGGCAGGCCGGAACCGGACCGAGCACGCCCGCCCCGGACGCGGTGAACAACGAGGCCAGGCGGCTGGCGCTGAACCTGATCAGGGAGGAGCTGCGGGAGACCTCCCGCAGGCAGGCGCTCCTGAACCTGGTGAGGCGCGCGGCACAGTGGATCGGGCGACGCCTGAACCCGGGCCGCTCGACGCCGCAGGACTTCGCCGCTCAGTACGCGCCAGCGGCCTCCCCCTCGGGGCCCGACTACGGCGGCCCGCAGCAGTGGCCCGGGGCCGGGGGGTGGGAGCAGGAACGCTCCATGCAGTCCTTCCAGCCCGGGCCCGGGGCGTACGGTCCCGGGCCCGGGACCGGCGGGTTCGCGCAGGGGCCGCCGGCGCAGCAGTTCGGCCAGCAATTCGGGCAACAGCCCGGACAGGGCGGGTTTCCCGCACCGGGCCAGGAAATGCCGGACCCGCGGCAACGGGAGCTGGAGCAAGCCGTCAGGGCTCAGTTGGCCGAGCTGCTCAGGACCGATTACAAGGCGGCGGCCGACAAGGGGCGGTTGCCGCGCGCACAGGCGCTGGTCGCCACCCCGATGAGCGAGGTGCCCGTTCACTCGCCTCAGCGGGAAAATCTCCAGGAGGCCCTGCTGGGAGTGCGGCAGGGAACGATGGCCGACGCCCGTGACCGTGCCAGCCGTCCGGCCACGCCCGTCGCCGTGCCCGACGCCACGGCGTCGCTCTCGACCGGTGAGCGCCAGCAGACCCCGCTCGCCCCCACAGCCCAGCAACAGGCCCCGCCCGCCCCCACGCAGCAGCGGGCCGATGCGGTCTCCTCGGTCTCGTACCCGTCGATTCCCCGGCAAGAGGCACCGAGCGGGCCACAACCGAGCGGCGCGGTGCCCCCGCCGCAGAACGCGACGACCGAGCAGGCGGAGAACTGGTACCGGACGGCCCCCTCCGAGCCGTCGCGCTTCGAGCGCCCGGCGCAGCAGTCGGCCACGTACACGGGCAATGACCAGCACTTGAGCGCCGCCACGGCGTCGAACCAGGCGCGCGAGGCATACCAGACGACGGCGGAGCGGACCAGCGTCACGTCGGCCCAGCCGATGGGTCCTCGCCCGGAAGTGAGCGATGCCTTGGCGGCGGAGAGCGCGCGGCAGCAGCAGAGGTCGGCGTTGGAGACGCCCGCTGTGTCCCCGAACACGGCGAACCCCGTGAACCCCGCGGCGCCCCGGTCCGCGTCCCCGCCGCCCCAGTCCCTGCTCAGCCACGAGGGGCAGCGGCTCCTCGCCACGACGACGCCTGTCGCGCCCACCCACGCGGCGAACTCGTCCTCCACGCCGCCGCCCACGACGGTGCAGGTGCGGGTTGCCGCCAAGACGGCGGGCAGGGGGCCTGGCGGTCCCGGTAAGTAGCGACAGCCACTCACAGCAATGGGCCCGCGGCTTCCCGCCGCGGGCCCGTCCTCTGTGCGCGTCGTGTCCGCCGCCTACTTGTTCCACCTCTTGTTGGTGTTGTTGACCCGCGTCTCCGCCGCCGTCAGATCCACGCGCAGCGGGATGCCGGGGCGGCTGCCGACCTTGATGAGGAAGTTGCCGAGCCCTGGCGGGTCGGCGCGGCGGCCGTTGGCGGCGTCCCAGGCCGGCGGGGTGGACCAGTCCGTCAGCAGCCGCTTCTCTGCCTCCGTCAGCTCCACGACCTGGCTGAGCTGGGGCATCTCGGCGGGCGGCAGGCCCGCGCAGACGACCATGCCCGCGCGTTCCACGAAGCCCTTCGCCTTGGTGCGGTCCTCCTCGGCAGGGAGCGCCATGAGGTCGTCGATGCTGTGGGTGATCATGGCGAGGCCGACGCCGCGCTGACGGTCCAGACGGGTCAGCGCGTTGACGCGGTCCACCAGACCACGGCCCGCCTGGAGGACGCGCCACAGCTCGTCCATGACGAGGAAGTAGTTGCGCTGCGGCTCCAGCCCCGCGTCCGCGAGCGCGTGCGCCGCTGAGACCGCGCCGAAGCCGTACGACCAGCACGACAGCAGCGCCGCCGCCTGGAGCAGGACCTCGCTGTCGTCGATGCCGCTGACGTCGAAGCAGACCGGACGGTCCAGCTTCATCGGCTCCGTCGTCGGGCTGGCGAAGGTGCCGCCGAGGCGGCCGTCGCCGAGCAGCGCGGTCAGCGACGCCTCCAGGTTCTCCGTGACGTCGCGGTAGCGGTTGATGTCGCCCCGGTCCAGGGCCACGGCGCGTACGCTCTCCGGGGCGTCCTTGATGACCTGCACCAGGTCGCCGAGCACCGGTACGCGGTTCTGGCCCGAAGTACCCGAGGAGTGGCGGTCGTCCAGGACGTTCAGGGCCGCCGACAGGATTGTCTCCTCGCGGTCCGTCGGCGGTCCCGAGCGCAGGATCGTCACCAGTGCCGAGACCATGTGCAGGCGGCGGCCGTGTATCTCCGCGAGGAGCCTGTTGCGGGCCTCGCCGGTGAGCCGCGACGCGGCGTGGAGCGACTCGCCCGGGTCCAGGACGTTGAGGTTGCCGCGGCCCCGGCCCAGGCTGATGACCTGGCCGCCGATGGCCCTGATCAGGTCCACGTAGTCGGGCTTGAGGTCGCCGAAGATCAGCGGGTGGACGCCGTAGCCGGAGAGGCCGAGTGCCATGCGCCGGACGACCGTCGACTTGCCGAGCCCTGGGCGGCCGAGCACGAACATCGACGGGTTGGCGAGCAGGCCCGTGCGCATGAACCACGAGACCGGGTCGCAGCAGACCGTCGCCCCTGACTCCAGGTCACGGCCGAGCGGCACCCCGACCATCGGGGTGCCGGACCCGGCGCCGAACGGCCACAGGCCGCACACCTGGACGGAGGTGCCGCGCCACTCGGGCGCGGGGTCGACGTAGCCGACCATGCCGCCGCCGGGACCCGGCCAGCCACGGGACGTGGGGCGGGGCTGGCGGGGCTGCCTGGGCTGTTTCGTCTTCGTCTTCGTCGAGCGTGCCATCAGGTTCTGGTTCTCCTCTTTCCTCGTGCGCGGGCAGCCGACGCCGTCACATCACGTCGCGCACGGTCTGCGGCAGGGCGGTGTGCAGCGGCAGCACCAGGCCCAGCGGCAGCGCCGCGGCGAACGCCGCCGCCTGGGAGCCGTAGACGGGCCGCACCGCGATGCGCGCTGCGGGCGCGAGGTTGTCCACGGCGGCTGCGGCCTCCGGCAGCTCCGCCTGGGAGTTGACGGTCGCGGTGATCAGCAGGCCGAACCGGATCACGCCGTGGCCCTGTGCCTGCTCCTCGGTGGTCCTGCGCGCTGCGGTGACCTCCGCGTCGTCGCGTGCCTGGCCGATCTGCGACTGCTGGGCGCTGAACAGCGCGTTCTTGTAGTCCTGCTGGACGACCCTGGCGCCCTCGGCCGGGGTGTGCGGGCGGTACAGGAGCGTGACGCGCTTGCGCGCGATGTCGCGGTTGGGCTGCACCAGGTTGGTCAGGACGTTGGAGAACACCTCGCCCTGCGGGGCCTCCGTCATGGCCCACGTCATGCTGAACGCGCCGTCGTGCCGGTAGTGGTCCCACGCCTCGCGCGCCGCCATCGGCCCGGCCTGGTTCCACGTCAGCCCGGTGCCGCCGGTGGCACGGGCCTCCTCGACCAGGGGCGCGACGGTGGGGTCGTAGGCGACACGTATCGCCTCGGTGAGTTCGGTCGCCGTCATCGGCACGGCCGTGCCCGCACCCGTCATGGACAGCCCGGCGGTCAGTCCTGGCAGCCGGGTGCCGATGTGCAGCGCCATGTCCTCCGCGCTGCGGCGGGAGGCGCCGGGGCGGGCGGCGCCGGAGTACGTCAGCGCGATCCGGGTGGCGATCTGCGCCGAGCCCGAGGGGTAGGAGGCCAGCACCTCGTCCAGCATCGCCGTGGCCAGTTCGGGCGCGTCGGGCGCCGAGTTGGCCGAGACCTCGTGCTGGAGCCGCACCCCGGTGTCGGGCGCGGTCTCCACCGTCACGCTCGCGGCGACGAGGTCGGGCTCGGCGCCCAGCGCCGACAGCCACTGGCCCCAGTGCGCCACCCAGCTGTCGACCTGCCGCTCCTCGACGAGCGCCGCGCCGTCCGCGTCGCAGGAGATGACCACGGTGTGGTGGCCCGTCGACGGGATCGTGATCATGGCGAACGGGCGGGAGTAGCCGTCCTGCGCCTCCGTGAGCGTCGACCCGGCCGCCAGGCCCGGCAGTTCGCAGGTGCCGCGTCCGCTCCTGCCCATCGGCCCCGAGCGGTACTCGTGGCTGCCGGAAGCGGTGGTGCGCCGCCACGCCAGACGGACCGCGCCGCGCTGCATCAGCGTCCGCCCGTGCCGGTCCTTGAGCGCCAGCGGGCCCATGATCACGGCGAGCCCTACGGCGATGCCCAGCGCGGCCCAGAGGGAGATCAGCGTGGCCAGGACCACGGCGATCAGCCCGGCGAACAGCAGGAGCGTCACGCCCAGGGACAGGCCGCGCAGCCCCGAGGTGCGGGGCCTGCGGAAGTTGCCGTACGTGCGGGGGGAGAGGGTTTCAGTAGCCACGGGGCTTCTCCTGCTGATGGTCGTCGGGGTACTGACGGTCCGGCACCGTTACCGGGGCCTGGCCCGTCGTCGCGTCCCGTTCCTCTGACTGTGTCTCGGCGCCGTTGTCCTGCGCCTCGGGCCGGGCTGTGGTCGGGGCCGTGGCGGGCCCGGCCGGTTTTCCGTGCGCCCTGTCGCTGCCCTTGGCGGTTCGCGCGGCGCCCGTCTGCAACCCGCTGGGGTCCGGCACCACGGCGGCGCCCGCCACCGAGCGGCCGGTGCCGAGGCTGCGCAGGTGCGGGACGGGCAGTGCTCCGGTGGCCGCGCCCGACGATCCGTCGGAGCCGCCGGAGGAGCGCCCCGAGCGGCCTCCGCCGGACACCGCCGCCTGGACGACGGGCGCGGCGAACCGCATCAGCGCGGGCAGCGTCGCGCAGGCCAGGACGATCAGGACGACCCCGGAGACCATAGAGACGACCTCGTTGTCCTGCTTCTGCCCGCTGATCGAGAACGCGGCGGCGTACACGACGGCCGCCGCCGGTTTGTAGAGCACGAAGGCGAGCAGCCAGCCCACGGACCTGCGGAACCAGATCCGGCCAGCGGGGGCCGAACTCGCCGCCGCGGCGAGGGGGAGTGTGCCGGTGAGGATCACCAGCATGGCCATCCGCACGATCATCAGGGCGATCTGCGCCACGGTGCCGATGACCACCAGCATGGCCATGATCAGGACGAGGAACGAGGAGTCCGTGCCGCCCAGGGCCAGCATGGCCGAGGTGCGCTTCTCGAACTCGTCCACGCACTGCGCGACGGGTTCCCCGGCCGCGCTGATCTGCTGGCAGCCGGTGGACCTGTCGATGATCCACACGCTGAACTTGTCCCCGGCCGAGGTCAGCAGGCCGACCGTGGCGACCCCGGCGGAGGAGACCACCACCAGGTTGAGCAGCCCCTGGAGGGCCTGCTTGGCCGAGTCGCCGCGGCGCTGCCAGGCCAGATGCCCGGCGGCGAACAGCAGGCACAGCACGGCGGTGAACGAGGTGACCCACAGCGTGGAGTCCTGGAGGAACGCCACGGGGCCGCCGTTGTCGGCCAGTTCGGGGCGGCCCAGGCTCATCCAGGAGCTGCCCAGCGCCTTGACGGTCGTGGCCGCCGCTTCAGCGGCGCTCTCGGCGATGTCGTCGAACCCGCTGTCGCCGAGGTCCTTCGGGGACGCGCCGGAGCCGTCCCCGACGCAGTATCCGCCGACGGAGGGGGCGACCCATCCGAAGTCACAGCCCGCCATCAGACACCTCCCCATTCGGTGTATCCGGCCAGCGAACCGACCTGGGTGGGCGCGGCGGGGTCAGCCGGATACTCCAGCTTCCAGTCGCCGTTCTGCCACAGCATCGTGGTGGTGGCGGCCTGCATGCGGCCGTCGGGGAACCGCCACACGGTCTGGATCACCGCGGTGCTGGAGTTGTACGTGACGAACTTGAACCCGGCGATCTGCCCGTGGGCACCACCGCCCTGCTCCGTGGTCGCGCTCTTCCGCTCCGACTTGGTCCGCTCCGCGATGTAGGCGTCGCGGCCCGCGCCGACGGTCTGCGCCGTGGCCACCTTCCGCCAGTCGTCGGCGGCGAGATAGCGCACGCTGATCTGGCTGCTGGCCAGCAGGGCGCCGACGGGGGTGTGCGCGTAGCAGCGTGCGACGTTACGGCCGGCCAGCGCCGGTCCCGACGCCTTGGAGGAGGGGAGCGCCACCGCGTCGTACAGCGACCAGGTGACGCGGCGGGGCGCCGAGGTGGGCACGTCCTGCTGCTTGTCGGCCAGTTCGGGGCACGTCCCGCCACCGCTTCCGCCGCTGCCGGACGAGGACCGGTCCGGGTCCGCCGCGGGGTCGGCGGACGACCGGGCCGACGTGGCGCCCTCGTCCTTCGCCGGCGCGGTGGGCGGGTCGGAGGTGAGGACGACCGCTCCTCCGATGACGGTCACGAAGCCGATGAACGCGGCGGCGAGTACGAAGCCGGAGCGCAGCCACGGGCTGCGCGGCTCGTCGGCCGCCGCGCGGGTGCCGGGGTCTGCCATGTTCTTTCCCCATCCTCACGGGTGGTCGGGTGCTGGTGGGCCGGAGTGCTGATCGGTCTGCTCCGTGTTCCTGTACGGGCGTTCCTGGACGTTCTGTGGGGGCGGTCTTTCTAGACGAGCGCGGCGACGATGCCCGAGGCGGAGCCGACGA
Organism: Streptomyces daliensis; assembly: GCF_054782395.1. Taxonomy (NCBI): domain Bacteria; kingdom Bacillati; phylum Actinomycetota; class Actinomycetes; order Kitasatosporales; family Streptomycetaceae; genus Streptomyces; species Streptomyces daliensis. The sequence goes on from NZ_BAAGSO010000043.1 coordinate 72,602, forward strand.
GCAGGCACGCGCCGAGGACGAAGCCGAGCCCTCTCGCGTGTTCCCGGCCGCCGCCGCGGGAGTGGTCGACCGCCATGCGGGCCGCGACGGCGAAGATGCCCGCGACGCACAGGGCGGTGACGGTCCACGCCACCCACTTGAGGACCTTCAGCAGGTCCTCGGCTCCGGGCGGCGCCTCCCCTCCGCCGACGTCGGGTACGCCCGAGGGCTGCGGGGCTGCCACGACCATGTGGGCCGCGTTCGGTGTGACGTCCATGACGGCCGCCAGCAGACTGGACAACTCGTTTCCTTTCCAGGCGGTGAGCCGGATCGCGGGTGGGGCGTATCTACAGGGGGCGGGTGAGCCGGGTCAGGTCACGTGCCAGGGCCGTGCACTCCTTGGGCAGATGCGGCTCGCCGAGCCGCCACTGCTCCACCCAGGGGACCTCCCACAGCCGGGGCACGGCGCCCGAGACCAGCCGCACCCGGTCGCGCAGGAGCCGAGGGCGCTTGCCCGGAGCGTCCGCGACGACGACCAGGCCCAGCAGCTCGACCCCGGTGACCATGCGCGAGGCCCACTGCTGCGCGGCGTGCTGCGCTGCTTCGAGACCGTGTGCCGTGGAGCGGGCGACCAGGACGACCGACTGGGACGTCGCGGCCATGGGCCAGGCGCGGTTGGCGTCCCGGCCGCCGGACACGGCGCGCTCCAGCGAGCTGACGCCCGCGCCTCCGTGCACGCCCAGCCACCACCAGCCGTGCGCTTCGCCCGCGTGGGGCTGTGCGACGGGCAGGGCCTGCTCGGGCCGCGGGACTCCGGCACCCTGGGGCGCCGCCGGTCCTGTGAGTCCTTCCGGCGCACTCTGAACCGATCCGTGAGGTTTCCCGTTGGTGCCCCCCGGAGGGTCCGACTGCGGCAACCAGGGATTCACAACCGGCACATCCCCCGCCAAGACATCTCCTTCGACCGCTGATACGACGAGCCGATAGTACACATAAACCCGCAACAGGCAATAAATTGCCTGTTCTTCGATTACTTCGCATAAAGGCCAATTCACCCATGCCAATTCACAGAGTTTTTTTGGGGTGTTCAGATGACATGGGGCGTTCCGGATGAACGGCCGTCCCGGTCGGGCGGGATCGACGGCGCTGATCGTGGGAGGCGTCGGCCTGGGGCTGCTCGCCTCCGTGGTCGGGCTGTCGGTGGTGGGGGCCGTCGAGGAACAGGACGACACGGCCTCGGTGGGTTTCGCCAAGGACCTCAAGGCGGGACACGTACCCGCTGACTACGCGGCGTGGATCCAGCGTGCCGGTGAACTCTGCGACGAGGTGAGCGCGCCGCTGGTCGCGGCGCAGATCGCCGCCGAGTCCGGCTGGAATCCCGAAGCGGAGAGCCCCGTCGGCGCCCAGGGCCTGAGCCAGTTCATGCCCGGAACCTGGAAGACCTGGGGCGTGGACGCGGCGGGCAAGGACGGCAGCGACGAACCGGACGGCGAGGCCGACCCGTTCACACCCGGCGACGCGATCATGACCCAGGCCCGCTACGACTGCTGGCTCGCGGACAAGATCGGACGCATGGGCGTGGAGGGGGACATCACCCGCCTGCTGCTCGCCGCCTACAACGCGGGCCCCGGAGCGGTCCAGGAGTACGGGGGCGTGCCTCCGTACCCCGAGACGCAGGGCTATGTGACGCGGATCGTCGGCTCGATGCCCAAGTACACCGAGGGCGACCCGGTCGACGCCGACAGCCCGTTCGGCGACCGCGTCGTGGCCGGTGCCCGCAAGTGGCTCGGCACCCCCTACTCGTGGGGCGGCGGCGGACCCGAGGGCCCGGGGCGCGGGTTCGCGCAGGGCGCGAACACGGTGGGGTTCGACTGCTCCAGCCTCGTCCAGTACGCGGTGTACTACGCCAGCGGCGGCGACGTCCTGCCGCCGCGCGTCACCCAGCTCCAGGCCAACGCGGGAGAGGCGGTTTCCCGCGACGACATGCGGCCTGGCGACGCGATCCTGTTCAAGCTCAATGGAGGCAGTTACGACCACGTCGGCATTTACATCGGTGACGGGCAGTTCATCCACGCGCCCAAGACCGGTGACGTCGTCAAGATCGCTGATCTCGACGAATCGTATTACGCGAGCAAGCCCCAGAAAGTGAGGCGCTTCGGATGACTTCCTCCTCCGCGCGCAGCGGCGCCGTGGTGGCGGCGACGGTGCTCACCGTCCTGCTCACCGTGAGCGGCTGCGGTTCCGGCGAGGGCGGGGAGGACGCGCGCACGGCGCCGTCGTCCCCCGCCACCTCCCCGTCCGCCACCGGCACAGGGCCTTACCCGACACCGGCCGAGGCTGAGGCCGACGCGTCGGCCTCAGCCTCCGCTTCCGACTCGGCCCCGGCGTCCCCGGGTGCCGGGGCCACGGGTGAGCCCAAGGGAGGAACGGTCCGCCCCGAGGACGTGAAGGGAACCGACGCCGACGCGGTGAGCCGCGGCGCCCTCAAGTCGCTGTGGACGTTCGACACGGCCATCGACAGCGGGCCCAGGGACGCCGAGCTGCGGACGGCCGAGGCGGGCTGGCTGACGGACAAGTACGCGGACAAGCTGCGCGCTGACCGGCCGCAGTCGGTGCCCGGAGCGCAGTGGCAGGAGTGGGACAAGCACCGCGCCTACACCAAGGTCGGTCTGGAGCAGACGGAGGACGCGGCGAAGCCCGCCGACGCCGACGGCGAGGCATGGCGCCAGTGGACCGTCACCACCACGCCGACGGGGCGCGACCAGTGGTCGGGCGACCCCCTTGTCGTCACGGCGTACGTACAGCTCACCCGCACCGCGGACGGCAAGCCCTGGCGGGTCGCCGACGTCACCGTCGCCTAGGCGTCACCATCGCTCAGGCGGCGTCCGGTGACCGGTGTCCCGCTTCGGCAGGCGACACTTGTCGTACGGACACGACCGACCGCACCCGTCCCACAGCCCGGAGAACTCCTTCATGCCTTCGAACGCCGAATCCATGGATGTCCCCACCTGGCCGGTCTACGACCTCATCGTGCACGAGGACGGACGGATCGTCGCGTCGGGCCCGCAGATGCCCACGACCGGGCACTCCACCCGCGCCGACGCGCTGAACGCGGTGGCCGGGACCGCGGTCAGGCTCGGCCGCCCCGTGCGGGCCAGGGCCACCGAGCCGGACGGCGCGGTGTGGCCGCTGATCATCGCGCCGGACGGCTCGGTGCGCGAGGCACCGGACGGAGCGACGCCCGCCCCGGCGCAGAAGGCCCAGAAGGCACGCAAGGCACGGCAAGTCCAGGAGGCGCCGACGACGCCGAAGAAGCGGTCGTTCGGGCTGCGCCGCCAGGCGAAGGAGAAGCGCGGGGCGGGAACGGCCGCGCCGGGCCCGGTGGCCCCCGCCTCCGCGACGGGACAGCCCGGGCAGCCCGGACAGCCGGGCCAGGGCGGGCAGTTGGTGGGATCGGACTACGCGGGGCCGCTGGCGCAGGTGACGGAACATCTGCGCGTCGGCCAGTACGCCGAGGCCGTCAAACTCGCCACCGAACTGGACGACAGGGCGGCGGGCGTCCTCGGGGTCTCGCACCCCGACGTGCTGCACATCCGCGAGAAGCGGGCCGAGGCGGCGGCCCGCACCGGGGACGCGTTCGGCAGCATCCAGCTGTACCGCGACGTGGCCGAGCGCTGGCACTACCGGGGCGAGGGCGCGATGGCAGAGGATGTGGCGAGGCGCGCGGAAGAGCTGTGGAGGCAGATGCCGCAGGGGGACGAGGCGCTGTCCGCCGGGCTCGTCGTCGTCAGGATGCGCAATCAGATGCCGGGGCAGTCGGGCGACGCGCTCACCGCCGTACTGGCAGACCGTGTGCGGCTGCTCCAGGCACACGCGGGGGCGTCCGAGAACATGCAGATGGCGCCCCAACAGCCCGTGGCCGCCGCCCCCTCGCACTCGCACCCCGTGGCCCAGCAGCCGGTCGCGGCCGAAGTCCCCGCGCAGCAGCCTGTGGTGGCCGCTCCGGTGCAGTATGCGGCGCCCGCTCTCGCACGGCCGGTCGCGGCTGAGGTTGCTGCGCAGCCGGTGGCGGCAGAGGTTGCCGCACAGCCCGTTGCTGCCGAGATTCCCGTACAGCCGGTATCGGCGGCCGAGGTTCCCGTGCGGCCTGTGGTGGCTGAGGCCCACGCGCGGCCGGTGATGGCCGCTCCCGTGCAGTATGCGGTGCCCGTCCTCGCGCAGCCGGCCGGGGCCGAGATCGCCGCGCGGCTCCTGGCGGCCGAAGTCCCCGCGCGCACGGCGGCGGAACACACGCCCGAGCCGCGGTCAGTGGCGGGTGCCGGTGCCCCCGAACAGCCTGTGGCTGTCAGTTACCCGCACCCGGTAGCGGCCGGTGCCGCGGTACGACCCGCGGCGGAACACACTCCCGCGGCACACCCGGTGACGGACACGTCCGCACCTGCCGCGGCCAACAATGTCGCGCACTCCGCGGGGGAGCACGCGCCCGCACAGCCCGCGACGCCCAACGGCACCGCACAGCCTGTGGCGGACACCACCGCTCCCCAGCAACCCCGTCCCGCGATGAGGCACCGGGCCTGGGAACGGGCCGCTTCACCCGTCCGGAGCGCGGGCTGAGCCCGGCCGGTCTGCGGCGGTGTGTCACGCGGCGGAGGTGTACCACCACGCGGGCTTCCTGCGCACCTCGTCGTCGGCGCTCTCGACGACACCCATGGCCAGCCGCAGCGCGCGCACCGCGTGGTGCACGCGCGACTTGACGGTTCCCGACGGTATGCCGAGCACCTGGCCCGCCTCGCGCATCGACCTACCGGAGTAGTAGGTCTCGTACAGCACCTCGCGGTGGTTGGACGAGAGATGCTGGAAGGCTTCCTTGAGGAGCATCGAGGACAGCAGCCAGTCCACGTCGTCGGACTTCGTCAGCAGATCCTCCAGCCAGACGTTGCCGTCGACCTCCTGGGGACGGGTCATGCGCAGCCGGTAGTCGTCGATGACCAGGTTGCGAGCCACTCTGAACAGCCACGGGCGGAGTGGCTGACCACTCGTCAGGTCCTGCGTGCGCCAGCAGCGCAGCAGCGTCTCCTGCACCACGTCCTCGGCGCGATACCGGTCACCTCCCAGCAACCGCACCACGTAGGCGTAGAGAGCACCCGCTTGTTCGTCGTAGAGCGTGCGCATCGCGCGTTCCTTGGCGCTCATCGACGCCGAGGAACCCATTATGGTCCAGCTCACGTTCGCGTTCCCTTGTTCCATGACCTTGTGAAGGACAGGGCCCAGGCCCGAGTGGCCTCGACCCGGGGGGAGTGTCGCGAGCGGAGTTCTATATCGCATTGACGTGCGATTGACGACCGGAGCGGCGACTTCCGTCGCCGGAGGAGGCCGCGCGGCGCGGCGGCGGAAGCGCGTCCTCCGTACCGTCCCTAGCGCTGACCTGCGCTTTCCCTCTCCAGCGGCGCGCTCTGCTGCGCGGCGCCGACGGAGGTGAGGGCATGTATACGGCGATTGACGCTGCTCAACAACTCGGCATCTTCCGCACTACCCCCGCCGTGCTGCGACCACACATCGAGCAGGGCACGACCGTGACCGACCGCGGCGGAGACGTCGTCGATGAGCCACCAAGCGGCGACCGCGCGCCGCAGTTCCTCCTGCGCTCCGGGGAGGTCACCCTGCCGTTGGCGGATCCGGGAGAGCTCGACACACATGGCCGTCGCGCCGGTGTAGTTACCGCATTGATACGCGGTGAACGCCTCCAGCGCGTGTGCCTCGACCCAGAAGGGGTGCGCGATGTCGAAGGCGCGCGCGGTGTGTTCCCGCAGCCGGAAGGCGAGCGCGGCGGCGCGTTCCAGCGAACCGGAGTCGAGTGCCCGCCCGATGTCCTCGACGAGCCCCGTGAGTTGCTCGGGTACCGGCACGGGTGACGCCGCGCTCGCCGGTGACTCCGGGGCGGGTGCGGGCGCGGGTTGGGGTGCGGGTTCCGGAGCGGGCGCGGCGGTGGGCACGGGTGCTTCCGGGGCGACGGGCGCGGGTGCGGGCGCAGGCGCAGGCGCAGGGGCGGGTGCCGGAACGGGTGCGGGTGCGGGTGCGGCGGCGACGGTGGGTTCGGGGACGGGCGCCGGTGCCGGTGCGGGTGCTGGGGGCGGTGCTGGGGCCGGTGCGGCCTCGGCCGGTGGTGCGACGGCGGGCTCCGCGCGCGGTTCGTCGGGCTGTCCCAGGCCCTCGGTGTGTCCCAGGACGCTGCTCGACCCGTCGGGGGCGACCTCGATGCGTGTGGTGGAGACCGCGCCCTCGTCGACGATCAGTGACTGGACCGGCCGGCCCTGTGCCTGGGCGTGCCGGTGCAGCGCGTCGAGCACGACGACGTGCACGGGTTCGCCCTCGGGTACGGGGTACGGCCTCCCGTTGATCATCGCGGTGCCGTCGGAGCCGATCAGCACCTCCCAGGGGTCGTGCTGGCTGTGCTGGGTGTGCTCACTGGTCATCTGAGGGTTCCTTAGTCGTCCTGGCTGCTGCTCGGCTTGGGCATCGGCGAGATCGTCGGGTAGGACTCGCCCTCGGGCGGCGCGATGGCGCCCGAGTACATGGCGAACGATGTCCTGACTCCGAAAACGTAACTCTGCGCGCCGCCGCTCTGCGGTACGCCCTTCGCCTGCTTCACCGCGTCGAGACCCACGGAGTACGCGGCCAGGGTCAGATCGAGCTTGGCGCCCTTCACCTCGTTGTTCGCGACGAGTGCGTCGATGTCCTTGGCCAGCGAGCACATGTACTTGGCCTGCGCCATGATCGAGTCCTCCGCGTCCAGCGCCGACGTCTCGTCGTTGTCGTCCTCGTCCTCGCCGAACTCGTCGAACTTGTCCGGAGGAAGCTGGGAGATGCCCTCTTTCCCGTCCAGCCCTTTGAGCTTCGGGTCCCAGGCCGACTCCTGGGTGATCTGCGCGGCGATGACGATCGCCCCGATCTGATCGCACTCCTGACCGGCCTTCTTGACCACCTCGCGGTACTCCGGGGGCACGGCCTCCTCCGCCAGCTCCCCCTTCCCGTCACTCTCGAACGCCACCTTGACCTGGTCCTCGTCCACCGAGGGCCCGTCACCGCCCCCGCCGCCTCCGCCGCAGCCGAAGATCTGACAGATGATCACGAGAGGCCAGAAGACCACCCCGATGGCGCAGATGACGATCACGCCGACGAGGAGGAGCAGCAGGATCATCGGACTGAACAGGCACCCGAAGACGCCCGCTCCCGCACCGGCGACCGCCAGCGCGGTGGTGGTGTCCGACTGCTGCTTCTGCTGGGAGGACTGCCCTCCCTTGCCTTCACCCACGATCAGTCGCTCCCCTTGCGTTTGCCTGCTTCACATGGGCCCTGAACAGCGATGAACCAGGTCACCCAATTTTCCGTAGTGGCTGCCCGACGGACCACAGCGGACTCGCACGCCGTAACGGACACGGCGCCCGGTCAGTTCAATGTGACTTCTGTCGACGTATCCGGAACGAGAGAAAGGGTGGACGCGCATGGCTGTCCCACCGGCGGCGTCCGCCGGACCGCAGATGTGGGTTCGCGGGCCCTCCGCACCGCAGCAACCCGCCGCGGCGCCTGCTGCTCCAGCGCCTGAAGCTCCGGCGCCCGCCGCACCGGCACCGGCTCCTGCGGCACCCGCGCAGACCGCTCCCGCGCCCGCGGCACCCGCACCCGCACCCGCGCAACCCACGCCTGCATCGGCACCGGCCGCCCCCGCGCCTGCCGCACCCGCACAGGTCGCCCCGGCCCCGGCACCCGCGCAGACCGCTCCTGCGCCCGCCGCGCCCGCCCCTGCGCAAGCTGCCCCGGCACCCGCGCCCGCGCCTGCGGCACCCGCACAGGCGGCACCCGCTCAGGCCGCGCCCGCGCCCGCGCAACCCGCGCCCGCGCAGCACCCGCACCCCGTGGCGCAGCCCGCACCCGCGCAGACGCCTGCCGCACCCGTGGCTGACACACCGTCACCGCACCGTGGCCAGCCCGTCGCCTGGGTCAACGCACACGGCGGCGGTGGCGCGGGCACCCTCGCACGGGTGCTGGGCGGCGCCGACCTGGGCCAGCGGTGGCCCGAGCCCGCGCGTGGCGAGCCCGGCGGTGTGCTGCTCGTGGCCCGCACCCACGCGGGCGGCATGCGCGCCGCGTCACAGAAGCTGAACGAACTGCGGCTGGAGGACCACCCCGCCGGGGTGCACCTCCTCGCCGTCGTGCTCGTCGCCGACGCGCCGGGACGCCTGCCGCGCCCGCTCGGCCAGCGGGTGCGTGTGCTGCGTTCGGCGGCGAAGGTCCACCGGGTGCCGTGGATTCCCGCCTGGCGTCTGGGAGAAGAGGTCGAATCGCTGCCGCGAGAGGTGCGTGCGCTGGCTGGTATCGTCACCGCTCCGCCCGCGAGGGCGGTGGCTTCGTGATGACTGTCCACGATCTCATCCAGCTTGCCGCTCTGGACGCGTCCCCCACCTCGAATTACGACCCCGATCTCAACAAGGACGCTTACGAGCCAGGTGCCAAGGCGGGGGAGATCCTCCAGTACCTGGCCTGGATCGTGTCGGCCTGCGCCGTGGGCGGAGTCATCACCGTCGGCACGCAGATGGCCTTGCAGTTGCGGCGGGGCGAGCCCGGAGAAGGAGCGGGCTATTTCCGCGGCCTCGTCATCGTATTCGGGGCATGCATCCTCGGCGCCACGGCGGGGCCCCTCGTGCAGTTCGTCATCCGGCCTTACCTCATCTGATACCGCACATCCCTACTGACGCACCATGACAACGGAGAACCCAATGAAGGACACCCTGAACTCCCTCTACAGCGGTGGGCTGAACTACCTGGCCACGGGTGACGTGCCCGACCCGGAGCGGAAGGCTCCCAGCGAGCTGTCCGACGCGGTCAACACCGTGCTGGGCATCGCCGGCTGGGCCGGAACAGCCGCTGGTGTGGCCGGTGTTCTGGTCACCGGCATGATGATGGCCATATCCGTGAAGCGCGGTGAGGGCTCGGAGCACCTCAGCCGTCTCGGCATGGTGCTCGGCGGCTGTGTCCTCGTCGCCACGGCGGGCCCGATCATCCAGTTCTTCTTCCAGGACTAGGAGCAGCCGTCCCCGGAAGAGGCCATTGCCATGTTCGGCTTGAGAAAGAAAAGGGCTCCGGTCGAGGGGCCCTTCTACAAACAGCGCGGCTGGGTGAACGCGGTCCTGTTCCTCGCCGTTCTCCTGGTCCTCTCAGCAGTGGGCCTGGTGACCGGTGAGGACGTCAAGGATTCCTCGGCGTACAGCCGCGAGGCGTTTTCCGGGGTCAGCGGACCGCTGTCGCCCGGCGATCCGCTGAAGGTGCGGAGCGGCTCCGACGGCCGGCCCGAGAAGTGCCGCACCGACGACAAGAAGCAGCAGCGGCCGAAGAAGGCCCCGTCCGACGTGGAGTGGCGGCAGCGTGTCGCCGTCATGGTGCCCGTCTCCGCGTCGGCCGGGCCGCTCCGCACCGAGGACAACGTCATGTGGTGGTGCTTCGCACACACACCCACGGGTGCTGTGCTGGCGGCCCACCTCATACCCGTCCAGTTGAGCGGAGCGGAGTGGCACAGCGTCGCGGAGCAGCAGATCGTGCCGGGTGAGCGGCGGGACACCTTCGTCGCGAACAAGGTCCAGGCGGAGGAGAAGAAGGATTCACAGAGCCCGGAGCCGGGCGCCGTCGGGCGGTTCGTGGGCTTTTCCCTGGACTCCTACTCAAGCGACGAGGCGACTGTGCGGTTGCTCCTCACCCATCCCATCGGAGGCTACCTGTCGACCTCTGTGTCCCTGCGCTGGCGGGACGGGGACTGGAAGCTGGCCCTTCGGACGGACGGTTCCCTCACCTCAAGGGCCGAGACGGCCATGACTGACGGGTTCACCATGTGGGGAGCGATACATGAACCTAGCCGCTAAGTGCTCGACCACCATCGACTTCTTCGGAATGTTCGGCGATCCCATCGGCGAGATGATCGGTGTGGTCGCGAAGCTCATCATCAACGCGGCCTACGGCATCTTCGGTGAGGCGGCCAACAAGCAGTCCTACGACGAGGACGTGTCCACCGCCATCAGCGGGCAGACACGTTGGGTCGTCATCTACCTCGCCGTCGGGTCGGTTCTCTTCGCGGCGGCCAAGATGGCGCTGGACCGGCGTGCCGAATCGGGCCAGACCGCACTGAAGGGTGTCCTGCGCGTCCTGCTGGTCAGCACGATGATGAGCACCGCGGTCATCGCTGTCGCCCAGGTGGTGGACGACTACTCCCAGTACCTCTACCAGGACAGCATGCAGAAGCTCCAGGAGACCCTGGACTGCGACGACGGCTTCGGGAACATGCTGTTGCTGGTCGTCGGGTGTCTGCTGCTCCTCTCCGCGATCATCCACATACTCCTGATGTGGATCAGGCTCGGCGTGATGATCCTCCTGATGGGCACGCTGCCCGTGGCCGCCGCCGCTTCGATGACCGACTGGGGCGGCACCTGGTGGCGCAAGCACCTCGGCTGGATGATCGCCTGGCTGTTGTACAAGCCCACGGTCGCTCTCGTGATCTGGTCCGGTTCCGCGATGGTCAGCGCGACGGGTGAGAACGGCTCGGTCGATACCCAGATCGCGGGTATGGGCATGCTGCTGCTCTCGGCCATCGCCCTGCCCGCGCTGATGAGAATCATCGTCCCGGCGACGGAGGCGCTCGGCGCCGACAACAGCGGCGGGGCCACCATGGCGATGGCGGGCGGTATCGCCTCCGGGGCGAAGGCGCTCGCCAGCGGCGGCGTCGGCGCCGCGGCCGGCGCGCTCGGCAAGTCCGCCGCCGGTGCCGCGGCCAAGGGGCCCTCCGGGGCCGCCAGCGCCGCGGGTTCCTCGGGCGGTGGTTCCGGTTCGTCGGGCGATTCCGGCGCGTCGGGCTCTTCGGGCTCGTCGGGCGGCTCGGGTTCCTCCGGTTCCTCCGGTTCCTCGGGTCCCTCCGGGGCAGCGGGGAGCCAGGGCGAGAACGGCAGCGGGGGTCAGAGCGACCAGGGCGCGAGCGGCGGCGGGCCCTCGGGCTCCGGCGCTCCGTCTGGCGGCGGTGGCGGCGGGCCCTCGGCCTCCGGTTTCCCCTCCGGCGGTGGCGGCGGTGGCGGTGGTGGTGGCGCCAGCGGTGCCTCGGCCGGTGCCACCCGTGCGGCCATGGCCGGAGCGCTTCCCGTCGCCGGTGCCGTGCTCGGCGCTGCGGCCAGCATGGCGGCCAAGACCGGCAAGGCCACGGCGAATGTCGCCGCGAGCGCTCTGCCCGACCCCAACAAGCCGTCGGGCAACGGCTAACGCCATACCGGGACCGCGCACAGCGCCGTGCGCGGTCCCGGTCCGTCCCCCGGCTGCGCACGGCTCGCGCCCCGGCCCCCGTCACAGCGGGGCCGGGGCCGCGACCCGCCTCCCGTAGCCCCACGATCTGTCAAACGGAAGAAAACCAGGTTTCCCCATGGCTACCGAAGCTCTCGCCGCCGATCCCACCTACGGGAACTGGCGCAGGCCCCGGCGTCCAGGACTGGGGCCGCTCGGCCTCATCGGCACCGTCGTGGTGTTCGGGGGGATCGTCTTGGATCTCCTCGTGTCGATGGCCTCGTTGCAGGCCACCATCGTCCTGGTCGTGCTTCAAGCGTTCTTCCTCATGCCGCTGGCCGCGCGCACGCAGGACGGACGCAACGTCTACCAGCTCATGGCCCTGCGCATCGGCTGGCTCCGCCGCAAGGGCAAGGGCTCGACCACCTACGTGTCAGGGCCGCTCGGCCGCCGCTCGGGTGGCAGGTTCCGTCCGCCGGGGCTGCTCAGCCGGGTCAAGGTCGAGGAGGGCAGGGACGCCTACGACCAGCCGTTCGGCGTGCTGCACCACCGCGGCCGCAACCTCTTCACCATCGTCCTCGGCTGCGAGCCCGACGGCGGCTCCCTCGTCGACCCCGACCAGGTGGACACCTGGGTGGCCTCCTGGGGCCACTGGCTGGCCCGGCTCTCCAACGAGCCGGGTCTGCGCGGTGCCACCGTCGTCGTGGAGACCGCGCCCGACACGGGCAGCCGTCTCGCCAACGAGGTGCTGCCCCGCATCCACCCCGACGCGCCGCCCGCGGCGCGCGCGGTGATGGAGGAGGTCGTCGAGAAGTACCCGGCGGCCTCCTCCGAGATGCACACCTACATCGCGCTGACCTACGGCATCCCCGGCGGTCAGAAGCGCAAGCCCGAGGACATCATCAACGACCTCGCCATCCGTATCCCCGGTCTCCTGGAGGGTCTTCAGGGCGCGGGCGGCGGCCCGGCGGCTCCGCTGTCGGCCGAGCGCATCGCCGAGGTCGTCCGGGTCGCCTACGACCCGGCCGTCTCCGGCGATGTCCTGGACGCCCGCGCCCAGCACGGCGGCACGGGCCTCGAATGGGACGACGCCGGTCCCGCCGCGACGGTGGAGACGCCCAGCGCCTACCAGCACGACTCCGGGGTGTCCCGCACCTGGATGCTGACCATCGCGCCGCGCGGCACCGTCCGCGCCAACGTGCTGCGCGGCCTGTTGGAGGCCGCGCCCGGCACCCGTCGCAAGCGGGTGGCGCTGCTGTACCGCCCCATCGACCCGGCCACCTCGGCGCGCATCGTCGAGGCCGACCGGCGTGCCGCGCAGTTCATGGCCACCTCGAAGCGCGGCATGGTGCAGGCGCGCGCCGCCAACGAGATGCGGGCCACCGAGCAGACGGCCGTCGAGGAGGCCACCGGCGCGGGCCTGGTGGAGTTCTCCCTGATGGTGACGGTCACCGTCGACACCGACGCCGAACTGCACGACGCCAACGCGACGGTGCGCAATCTGATGGCCGGGGCACGGCTCCAGATGCGCCCCGCCGACCGCATGCAGGCCGCGGCGTTCAGTTGCACGCTGCCGACCGGCATCCTGCCGTGGGAGTACACGCTGGTGCCGCGTGAGCTGAAGGAAGCACTGTGAGCAAGAAGAAGAGCGCCGCGAACACCAAGAAGCAGCCGCCCCCCAGGGAGGCACTGGGCCACTCGCGCGGCCTGCCGGGTCCCGGTGGCGGCCAGGTCGCCAACTTGGACCCGCCGTCGATGTGGCGCGCCACCACCGTCCAGGCGTGCGGGCTGTGGCCTTTCGCGGCGGGCTCGGGCGCCCCCATGAGCGGTGTGCCGCTGGGACGGCACCTCTACACCGGTGCCACCGTGTGCGGCGACCCGCTGTCGTGGTTCACCCGCGCCCACTACATCTCCAACCCCTCCCTGTTCATGCTCGGCATGCCGGGTCTGGGGAAGTCCACCCTCGTCAACCGCATGCTCATCGGGCTGTCGGCGACGGGTGTGGTGCCGATGGTGCTGGGCGACCTCAAGCCCGACTACGCGGACACCGTGCGCGCCCTGGGCGGCCAGGTCCTCTCCATCGGGCGCGGGGTGGGCGGTATCAACGTCCTCGACCCCGGGGCCATGGGCGCCGCCGCAGAACGCATCGGCGGCGAGGCGGGGCGGATGCTGGTCGCCGAGACCCACGGACGTGTCCTCAACATGGTCGCCGCGCTCGTCACCATCGTGCGCGACCGCGCCATGGACGACCACGAGCAGTCGGTGCTCTCGGCCGCGCTGCACCATCTGCGCGAGCGCACCCCCAAGGGCAAGCAGCCGCTGCTGCCCGACCTGCTGAAGGTGCTCGCCGAGGGCCCCGACCGGGTGCGCGCCGTGACCCTGGACCGCGGCGACGAGCACCGCTACCGTGACGCGGTCGACCCGCTGCACCGGTCCCTGCTCGGTGTGCTGGACGGCCCGCTGGGCGACACCTTCTCCTCCGAGACCGTCACCCGCATCGACCTCAACGCACCGGCGGTGTGCGTGGACATCTCCCGCATCGGTGAGGCGGACACCCAGCTCACCGCCGCGGCGATGCTGGCCGCATGGTCCGACGGACTGGGCACCGTCGCCGCCTCGCACGCCCTGGCGGACGCCGGACTCCAGCCGCGCCGCTGGTTCTTCACCGTCCTCGACGAGCTGTGGCGCCCGCTGCGCGCGGCCTCCGGCATCGTGGACCGCATCGACGCGCTGACCCGACTCAACCGTACGCTCGGCCTCGGCGACGCCAAGATCACGCACACCCTCAAGGACGCCGAGGCACTGGGCAGTTCGTCCGACCGGGTCAAGGCGCGCGGCTTCGTCGAGCGTGCGGGCATGGTGGTGTGCGCCGGGCTGCCGCGCGCGGAGATGGAGGAGCTGGGCCAGGTCGTCGGCCTGTCCCGCAGAGAGGTCGAACTGGTCTCCTCCTGGTCCTCGCCCCCCGGCTGGGCCGGGACGGGGGACCGCGAGGAGCCGCCGGGCCGGGGCCGGTTCCTCATCAAGGTCGGTGGCCGTCCCGGTATCCCGATCCAGGTGTCCATCACCGACACCGAGCGCCATCTGCACGACACCAACAAGCGCTGGCAGCAGAACGAAGAAGCGGTCGAGATGGTCAAGCAGTACGGCCCCGACTTCTCGAAGCACCCGCAGACGAACGAGAGGAGAGCCGGATGAGCAAGAATCCGGCCGCCGGGCGAAGTGTGGGCAACGAGCTCGCCCCGTGGGCGATCGTCCTGGTGGCCGCTCTGGCGCTGGTGCTGTTCGGCGCCGCCTGGATCGGGGGCACTCTGGGCGCCCTGCTGACGGGCGGGGGCTGGAGCCCGCCGCCGTTCGGCCTGGCGACGTTCGGCACCCTGCTCACCCGGGGCCCGGGGACGCTGTGGCCCGGCACGTCGCCGATCGCCGTCGTCGTGGGCATCGTCCTCGTCTTCGTCGTGGCCATCGGGCTCTGCGTGCTGGTCGTACGGCGGGTGCTGCGGATGCTCGGCAGGACCAAGGGGCTGGCGGGCAAGAAGGAACTGGCGAGCATGGCGCCGGAGGGCATCGCGGCACGCGCCCGTGACCTGCGCCCCTCGATCAAGGGCAAGCAGCACCTCCACCCCGACGAGACGGGCAACCTCCTCGGCGACCTCGACCCCGACGGGCCCGAACTGCGCTCCTCCTTCGAGGACGTGGAACTGGACCTGATGGCACCCCGCGCGGGCAAGTCCACGGGTATCGCCGTCCCGCGCGTGCTGCGCGCGCAGGGCCCTGTGCTGCTCACGTCGAACAAGTCCGACGTCTACGCCGTCACCCGCGCCGCACGCGAGCAGGCCGGGAAGGTGTGGACGTTCGACCCGCAGGGCATCGCGCACACCCCCCGCGAGATGTGGTGGGACATCCTCTCCGACTGCCACACCATCGAGGGCGCGCGGCGCCTCGCAGGGCACTTCGTCGCGTCCGTCAACGACGACGCGTCGAAGAAGGACTTCTGGATCTCCGCTGCCCAGAACACCATCACGTGTCTCTTCCTCGCGGCGGCGCGCGGCGGTGCGTCCGTGACCGAACTGCTGGGCTGGCTCGCCGACCCCGCCGACCGCACACCGGTCGACCTGCTGCGCGACGTCGAACTGCACGCCATGGCAGAGCAGTTGCAGGGCACGGTGCGGGGTGCGGTGGAGACCCGCGACGGCATCTACGAGACCGCCAGGCAGTGCGTGGCCTGTCTGCTCGACCCGGAGATCGTGGCCTGGGTGACGCCCGACCCGAACCGTCCTGAGTTCAAGCCGCACGAGCACGTGCTGGGCAAGGACACGCTCTACCTGCTGTCGAAGGACGGTGGCGGCTCGGCCGCCGGTGTGATCGCGGGCCTCGCCGACTCGACGATGCGCGCGGGCGTGATCGCGGCCGAGCGCATGGGCGGCAGGCTCGACCCGCCGATGACGGCGGTGCTCGACGAGGCCGCCAACGTCTGCCGCATCTCCGACCTGCCCGACCTCTACAGCCACTTCGGCTCGCGGGGCATCAACGTCGTCACCCTGTTGCAGAGCTACCGGCAGGGCAGCCGCGTGTGGGGCGAGGCGGGCATGGACGCGCTGTGGAGCGCGGCCACGATCAAGCTGCTCGGCGCTGGTCTGGACGACGCCGACTTCGTGGAGAAGGTGTCCAAGCTCGTCGGCAACCAGGACGTGCGCACACCGTCGATCTCCAAGAGCAAGGACGGCACATCGCGCTCCTACTCCTACCGGCTGGACCCGGTGCTGCCCGCCGACCGCATCAGGGCGCTGCCCAAGGGCACGGCGCTGCTGCTCGCCACCGGTGTGCGGCCCGCGCTGATCCGGCTGCGGCCCTGGTACAAGGAGCCCAACGCGGGTGCCATCTCTGCCGCGGCCAAGGCGGAGACGGCGGCCATCACGGACCGCGCGGCACGCGCCTGGGCGGGCCTCCACCCCGACGCGGCTGTCGAAGCCGACCCGGGCGTTCCCCCTGAGCCGGGCGGCTATCCCGGCCCGGGCGGTCAGCCCGGTGCGGGTGGTTACCCCGACGGTGCGGGTGGTTACCCCGACGGTGCGGGTGGTTACCCCGGGCCGGGCGCTTACCCCGAGCCGGGTGCCCACCCCGGCGCGGGAAGCCATCCCGAGGGGGCGGGCGTCGAGGCCGACGCCGGCGTGAACAAGTGGCAGCGGGGCGCGGTGTCCTTCGGCAAGACGAGTTAGCAGGGGCCGGCAGAGGCCGGACAAGCACGGCGCGGACCGCCTGACCGGGGTGACCGGTCAGGCGGTCCGCTGGTTTCTCAGGATCTCTCAGGGGTCAGGGCCTGCGCGCGAGTGTCGCCGCGCGCAGCAGCCACTCGACGGGCCCGTACCGGAAGCGGCGCGACATCCAGGTGCCGAGGGCGAGCTGTGCCCCGTACAGCACGAAGCACCCCGCCACCACCACCGCAGCGCCGTACCGTCCGTACAGCCCCAGTCCGTAACCGGTGAAGACCAGCGCCATCACCAGGGACTGGGAGAGGTAGTGGGTGAGCGCCAGGCGTCCTGACCCGGACAGCACGTCCGCGACGCGTGTGCCGGGCCCGGTGTGCACCAGGAGCAGCAGGCCGCAGACGTACGCGGCCGTCAGCGCGGGTGCGGTGAGCACACCGACCGCAGAGCCGACGTCGTACCAGCGCGCGTCCAGCGGTCCCTTGCGGCACACCGCCATGACCACGCCGCCCACGAGGCCGACGGGCAGGGTGACGGCGAGAATCCGCACCATCCGCGCGCGGTGCGCTCCGGTGCCGGTGAGCAGTCCCCGCCGTCCCGCGGCGAGTCCCGCCAGGAACGCGGCCAGCATGTCGACGCCGTACAGCGCGTTCCAGCTCAGCGTGGAGTGCAACTGCCGCAGGTTGGCCGCCACGACCGAGCCGGGGTCGCCCCGGTAGGCCGACACCAGGTCGCGCAGCGCGGCCGAGGCGGCTCCCGGGCGCGGGGGCTCAGCGAGTGTGACCATGAGCAGGCCCCAGACCAGCAGACACACAGCGACGCCGACGACGAGACAGGCCGCGATCCGGACCGCGGTGCGCGGGGTGATGTCCCGGAGCGCGAAGAGGACGAGGCTCAGCACCGCGTAGATGGTCAGCACGTCGCCGGGGTACAGGAGGACGGCGTGTGCGAGGCCCAGCAGGAACAGACAGCCCAGCCGCCGCAGATGCCGGGGCGCGAACGAAGCGCCCGCGCGTTCCGCAGAGGCCCGCTGGAGGGTGAAGCTGTAGCCGAACAGGAACGAGAAGAGCAGATAGAACTTGCCGCTGGCCAGCGCCGTGACCAGCCAGGCGACGGTGTCGTCCGCCCATGACGCCACAGGCGCACCGCCCTCGCCCATGTGGGGCCCCGCCATGTTCTGCGCGTTGACCAGCAGGATGCCCAGCAGCGCGAAGCCGCGCAGGACGTCCACGTCCTGTACCCGGCCCGGCCCCGGTCCCGGTGCCGTTCCTGGTGCCGGAGCGGTGCCGGGGCCAGGCCGGATACGGGACGGGATGCGCACTGCGCGGCCTCCGGGAGGGGAGCGACGACGGGACGGAACAGCGGGGGTGCGACCGGCACCCCGGCGTAGGACGGACACCGTGGCACCGGTCGCGGCTCAGCAGGTCACGACGGGAAACACCCGCTGACGGTTCAGTCGGCCGGTTCGGCCGGTTCGGCCGGGGTCAGGTCACCAGGCCCCGGCGGTAGGCGTAGATGACCGCCTGGACGCGGTCGCGGAGCCCCAGCTTGCTGAGGATGCGCGAAACGAAGGTCTTGACGGTCTCCGGGCTGATCAGCAGTGCCGTGGCGATCTCACTGTTGGAGAGCCCGTCGGCGATGAGGCGCAGTACCTCCAGTTCCCTGGGCGTCAGCGGGATGTCCTCCGCCGTGCCCTCGTCGGGCCGGATCCGCGCCGCGTAGGTGCCCACGAGCCGACGTGTCACCTCGGGGTCCAGCAGCGCGGCACCCATGGCCACGGTCCGGATGCCGTGCAGCAACTGCGCGGGCGGCGCGTCCTTGAGGAGGAATCCGCTCGCCCCGGCGCGCAGCGCCTCGTAGACATATGTGTCCAGGTTGAACGTGGTCACCACGAGCACCTTGACGGGGTGCGGTACCCCGGCACCGGCCAGCAGCCGGGTGGCCTCGATGCCGTCGAGTACGGGCATGCGGACGTCCATCACCACGACGTCCGGGCGCAGCCGCGCGGCGAGATCGACGGCGGCCCGGCCGTTCTCGCACGCGCCCGCCACTTCGAGATCGGGCTGTGCGTCGATGATCGTCACCAGTCCGGTGCGGACCAGTACCTGGTCGTCGCAGACCAGCACCCGGATCGGCTCGGTCACGACGGGCTCCCCGAGGGGATGTGTGCCCGCACGAGCCAGCCGCCGTCGTCCGTGGGGCCCGCGCTGAACTCGCCGCCCAGGACGTCGACGCGCTCGCGGACACCGGCGAGACCACGGCCGCTGCCCGCGAGGAACCCGGCCCGTGCGCGGGGGCCGACCGAGCCGGGGCCGTCGGCGTCGCGAGTGCGATGTGCGCCGGTGCCGGGCGCCTCCGTGCCGACCTCCACGGAGATCTCCTTCGCGCCATGGCGCACCCGGACCGAAGTGCGGCTGCCGTGCGCGTGCTTGAGTGCGTTCGTCAGCGCCTCCTGAACCAGCCGGTAGGCCACCAGGTCGGCGCTGCCCGTCGACTCGGCGGGGGTGCCTTCCTCGGTGAACTCCACCGGTTGCCCCGCCCGTCGTGTCTGCTCCACGAGGGTGAGCAGCCTGCCGACGGGCGGCACGGTGGCCCCGCCGACCCCAGCCCCGGCCCCGGCACCGGCGGGGGTGCCGTGCCCTGGATCGAGCAGATCGAGCAGGTGGCGGAGGTCGGTGATGGCCCGGCGGCCCGTGTCGGTGACGGCGGTCAGTGCCTGGTCCAGCCGGCCCGGCGCCGCCGTCAGATAGCGTGCCGCCTCCGCCTGCACGACCATCGCCGTCACATGGTGGGTCACCACGTCGTGCAACTCGCTCGCGATGCGGGTGCGTTCGGCGACGAGGGTGTCCTCGGCGACCCGCCGCCGACGCTCCGCCTCTGCGGCCCGGTTGGCGCGCATCCATGCGCCGATGCCCCACGGGAGCGCCAGGACCAGGTAGAAGGTGACGATCTCGCTCAACACCTCGCCCCCGCCGAGCAGGTGGAAAGCGACCGACAGTGGCACGTAGGCGGCGGAGAGCACGAGCACGGTGGCACGCCGGTACCGCTCCAGCCAGGACCCCGCACCCACCAGCGCGACGGCCAGCCCGGTGCCGGCGAAGGTGTGGTAGCCGCGCAGTTGGTCGAGGACGAACCCGGCCGACACCAGGGTGAGACACACCAGGGGCCACCGTCGGCACACGGCGAGCGGCAGGCACTGGAGGGCGACGGCCACGATGGCCAGCGCGTCGAAGGGGCGGGCCGGAAGGCCGCCGAGCTGCGTCCCGTGGCTGTGCAGCGCCGGTACGAGCGATCCGGCGAAGAGCAGCAGTCCGAGGGCGAGATACCCGGCGGAGAGGTACCCGTGCGAGAGACGCGGGACGGTGGCCTCCAGCCTGCGCCACAGCTCAGGGACGCGCCGAGGACTGATCACCGGGGCAGTGTAGCCGTGGCCGCGATCCGCTCGGTGCGTTGGCGCCGGGGCTTCAGGTTTCCGCGACGGCGGGCCACCCAGAGGAACACGAGGGTCGCCAGCACGCAGAACAGCACCGAGAACACGCTTCCCTCGGGGCCGAAGTCACCTCCGGTGACGAGCGTCGGGCCCGTCGCCGTGGTCTCCAGCAGTCCTTGTGTGTCACCGTTGCCGGAGACGACGCTGCTGAAGATGCCCGCAGCGGCGAAGTTCCAGCCGAAGTGCACACCGATCGGCACCCACAGGTTGCGGGTGGCGATGTACGCGGCGGTGAGCATGCCCCCGGCCTCGATCGCGATGGCGAAGGCGCCCCACAGCGTCGCGTCCGGGTTGGCCAGGTGGTACGCGCCGAACAGCAGGCCCGTGGAGGCCATCGCCAGCCAGGTGCCGGTGCGTTCCTCGATGACGCGGAACAGGACGCCGCGGAAGAGCAGTTCCTCTGTGACGGCGGCAGCGGCCATGTAGCCGACGATGCCGATTGCTCCCGTGGCCGAGCCCCGCCCGTCGATCTCGTACCACCCGTTGGTGGCCAGTTGCAGGACGACGAGCCCGAACACCGCGATGCCGATCAGCGTGCCCACGCCGAGCCCTGCGGCGGCACCCTCCCGAGCCAGCTCCGTGACCGTGCGGCGCTCGGTCCTGCGCACCACCCACCCGTAGGCGAGCAGCGCGAGCACGGCCGTCACCAGGCCGATCACGAGCGTGAGCCACGGGTTGCTCCCGTGCGCGGCGGCGACCCCCTGGCCACCGATGAGGGCGACCGCCGCGACGGCCACCAACTGCCACACCACTCTCATGAGGACACTTCCTTGTCGTTCCGCGCGGCCGGAGTGCCACGACCGCCGGGAACGCTACGGAGCGGGGGCGCCGGAATCGTCACCGCACGGTGGACACTCGCGCGTAGCTCGCTCGGGGGACGGACACCGTGCGAAGGGGCACGCGCGTCAGTTCACCCGCCAATTCAGAAACTGACGCCCATTCAGGGATGAACCGGTGATCAACACCACACGTAGAACCGCACGTAGAGGGGGCAGGATGTGTGCCCCGCATCCTGCCGAAGAGAAGCGAAGCGAGCCCCGATGCCGACGATCACCGTTCTGACCCCCGTGCGCGAGGACGGGTACCACTACCTTCCCGAGCTGCACGAGTGTCTCTCCGCGCAGCGGCTCCCCGTCGGCTGGCGGCTCGAATGGGTGCTCCAGGAGGACGGGCAGACGGGCAGGGCGCTGGAGTCCGTCCCGGACGCGCCCTGGATCTCCAAGGGCGGCGGGCGGCGCGGGGGAGCGGCCCAGGCCCGCACGATGGGGCTGTCACGTGCGACGGGGGGGCTGCTGCGCTGTGTGGACGCGGACGATCTGCTGCCCGGCCAGGACACCCTCGCCGACGCCATCCGCGTCCTGGAGGCCAACCCCTCCTACGGCTGGACCGTCGCGCCGTGCCTGGACCTCCACGTCGACGGCCGCCTGGTGCCGGGCCCCTATGACCCCAGCCCCGGACCACTGCCCGAGCGTGCCCTGCTGGACGGTGCGAAGCGCGGCGCGTTCCCGGTCGTGGGCACGACGCTGACGGCCCGCACGGACCTGGTGCGGCTGGTGGGCGGGTGGCCCGCCGTGCCCGCCTTCGAGGACGGGGCGCTGGTGCTGTGCTGCGAGGCGGTCAGCCGCGGGTGGATGCTGGCCGCCCCCGGCGCGGTCTACCGCAAGCACCCGGACCAGCACACGGCCACCGCGGCCTTCCTCGACGCGGAGGAGACACGCCTGCGCCAGGAGGTCGCCATCGACCGGGCCGAGGCGCTGCACGCCGCCGCGTGGCGGTGGGTGCCGGGGGCGGGGGTGTCGCCAGGGGTGGGAGAGGCCGAGTGCGTCGGGACCCCTCGCTGACACACCCGATGGACCGTCGGTGCAGGTGAACCGCTACGCCTCGTTGTACGTGGTGACGTCAGGTGTCTGGATTCCAGCGGAAAGGGCATATCGGCATGGACACAACGCGCAATATCTGGTCACTGCGCGACGCGCCAGAACCTCCTCCCGGACGCACTCCCCGTCGGGACGCGGAGTCGTACCTCATGAACATGATCAAGGAAAATGGTAGAGAGCATGGCGAGCCGACCGTAGCCCACTGCGTCGCGGCTTCCATCTTCGCCATTCGTAACACGCCCGGAGTCGGGGAGAAGGGTGCCCACGACGTCGACCAATTGTTCAAGCGGCCTGATTTGGCGCCGTACCTTATGCGGCCCGCCTCCGATCAGAGGGCGCAGACGTACGTCGCCCAGGTGGAAGACAGTCACTGGAACGCGCTGAACAGCAACCCCAGGACAGCGTCTGTGGGTACCGCGGCCGGTGCCTCGATCGGCGTGTCAATGCGTGTCCGCTTGCTGAATCTCGCCGCCACGTCGTCGCAGTTCCAGGCGTATTTCCAGCGTGAGTTGAATCCGGCGGGGCGCAACGTTGGTAGCTTCAACTACGCTGGGCGATCGGCTGGTCCGTCCGCGAGCACGCCGCGTACGGACCATTCCAGTGGCCAGGGCCGGTCCAACAGGCGTGGCGGGCCCGCGAGGTAGTAAAGGCACTGTCGTGTTCGCGTGCATGTGCCTCGCAGGGCGTGCGCGAACCCCTGCAACGCTCCCGCCTGCGGGAGTTCCGCGGGACCGGCCGCGCGGCATGGATTCGGGGGGCTGGCACCCGCCCCCCGAATCCTCGCGCGCCGAGGCGCTGCGCGCCGCCGTGTGGCGGTGGGTGCCGGGGGCGGGGGTAGGGGCGTCACCGGGGCGGAAGAGGTCGGGTGTGTCGGGGCCCCTGGCTGACACACCCGACGCACCGGCGGTGCAGTGTGAACCGCTACGCCTCGTTGTACGTAGTGATGTCCGATACCTGGATTCCAGCGGAAAGGGCACATCGCATGGACACAATCAACAAGATCTGGTCACTGCGCGACGCGCCAGAGCCTCCTCCCGGACGCACTCCCCGTCGGGACGCGGAGTCGTACCTCATGAACATGATTAGAGCCAATGGTAAAGAACATGGCGAGCCGACCGTAGCTCACTGCGTCGCGGCTTCCATTTCCGCCATTCGTCACACGCCCGGAGTCGGGGAGAAGGGTGCCCACGACATCGACCAATTGTTCAAGCGGCCTGATTTGGCGCCGTACCTTATGCGGCCCGCCTCTGATCAGAGGGCGCAGACGTACGTCGCCCAGGTGGAAGACAGTCACTGGAACGCGCTGAACAACGACCCCAGGACACGGTCTGTGGGTACCGCAGCCGGAGCCTCGGTCGGCGTGCCAACGCGTCTCCAGTTGCAGAATGCCGCCGCCGCGCCGTCGACGCTCCAGGCGTACCTCCAGCGTGAGATGAACCCGGTGGGGCACAACGCCGGTAGCTTCAACCACGCCAGCCGACCGTCTGCTCCCTCCGCGACCACACCGCGCACGGACCTTTCTGGTGGTAACAACCAGGCTCAGAAGCGCAGTGGGCCTGGCAAGTAGCAAAGGTACTGTCGTGTTCGCGTGTATTACCTCGTGGTCTGTGCGTGAATCCTTGGATCGCTCCCGCCCGCGGGAGTTCCGGGGGACCGGCCGCGCGGCATGGATTCGGGGGGCTGGTACCCGCCCCCCGAATCCTCTTGCTGTCGCCGAACCCGTCAAGGCTGTGGGGCGCGAACAGATGGCTCGCGCAGGCGGGCCGCCGTCCGTGGCCCGTCTCCAGGGCGCGGCTGGGTTTTCTCTCAGGGCATCTGAGGGCTACGCGTCACCCATAGATGCCTGAGCCTTCGCGGGGTGGCCGTTGGCCGGCTCCGCCGCTGCCGCCGCTACTTCCGGCGACTGCCGCTGCTGCCGTGGTGGTGGCTGCTGCGGTGGTGGCTGCTGTGGCTGCTGTGGTGACCCGACCCGTACGCCGGCTGGGTGGCCGAGTTGCCGTTGCCGTACGACTGGCCCTGCGAGCCGTATGACTGGCCCTGCGGCGGAGGGTTGTACGTTTGGCCGTAGGTGGCTGTCTGGTGGCGCCCATGCGGGTCGAGCTCGTTGCGGTAGTGCACGTTGAACTGCTGAGGCAGGGCGGTGGCCGTCTGAATGTAGGTCCGCGTGACCGGGTCGTACGCGACGGCGGCCCGGCTGCCCGGTGTGCTGTGCGCCGCGTTCTGGTCGGTCCAGTAGCCGTGGTCCTGCGTGGCGACATCGAGATTCGCGTCCCATGCGGCCGAGCTGTTCGAGGGTGTGTTGTAGGCCTGAGTCAAGCGCGGGTCCATGAACGCCCTGTCGACGTCGCGGGCGCCGCGTTCCCCGTAGCCGGCCTGGATGACACCGGTGGCAAACCCCGCGCCGTGCGCCACGGTCGCGTTGTGGGTGTTGCCGGACGCGTCGATCTGCTGCTGAAGGTACCGCTGGGTTTCCGCGCGCGGACGGCGACCACCCTCCGGCACCGGGTCCTGGTTCAGGTCATTCAAAGGCATGTTTCTGATTCCTCCTTTTGCCCATGACCATTGATTCAGACGGCACTACGCGGACCAGGGTGTGACGGTTCATGTCGCCGGGTCCGCCGTTCGGGCGGGGGAGGGCGGTGGTTCGGGTGATGTTCACCCGACTGCCCTGTGAGCTGAGGAAACGGCATCTCGCGTGAGCGGTGCACGGTGACATGTGACGTGTATCACCCCGCCCCGAGAACCCGCGTGCCGGTCGCGCCGTCTGGCAGGTGTGAGATCACGAAGCAGCGCGGCGCCGCACGAGTTGCGCGAGCTGGACGAGGAGCGTCTTCTCCGGCTCGTCGCCAAGGGCGATCGTGGCGCGTTCGACGAGTTCTACCGGCGCACCTCGCCGTGGATGGCGGTGCGGCTGCGCCGCCGTTGTGCCGACGAGCAGATCGTCGCCGAGGTCATGCAGGAGACGTATCTGGCGGTGTGGCGCGCGGCGGGCGCGTTCGCCGGGAGTGCGGTGGGCGGGACCGCCGTCGGGTGGCTGTGGACGATCGCGGCGCGCCGCCTCGTCGACGCGTTCCGGCGCCGCGCCCACCACGCCGAACCGCCGCCAGCGGCCGCCGAGAAGACAGTGGTGCCAGCGGCGGAGGAAGAGGCGTTGGCCGGGACCGTGGGCGGCGATGTCGGGGACGCGCTGCGGCGTCTCGCGCCCGAACTGCGGCAGGTACTCCAGGCCATGGTGCTCGACGGGCTCTCCGTGCGGGAGACCGCCGTCCTGCTCGGGCTGCCCGAAGGCACGGTCAAGACCCGCGCCCGCCGGGCCCGGATCGCGATGCGGAAGGCACTGACATGAGCGGTATGAAGGACAGGAGTGACAGGGGCGGGGAACACGTGTCGACGTGGCTCCTCCACCGGTACGCGCGCGGTGACACCGGCATCCCGGCCGACGAGGTGTGGGCACTGGAAGCACACATGGAGACATGTGCGGTGTGCCGCGAACGACTGGCCGCCGCGCTCCCCGGCGAGGCACCCACCGTCGCAGCCCTCCTCGACACCGTGCGCTCCGGGCTCGGACCCCGGCTGGACGCGATCGCGCCGACACCGTGGCGTCGCCACCGCTGGACGAGGCTGTCGGCATGGGTGACACCGGCGATGGCCCCGTGGCTGGCGATGACCGTCGGACTGACCCTGATCGCGCTGCTGCTGGACATGGCCGACCCGGACCTCGCGGACCTCGGCACTGTGTCTCCGGTGCTGCTGCTGGCACCCGTGCTGCCGCTGGCCGGGGTCGCCGCGTCCTGGTCGCGGGCGCTGGACCCCGCGTACGAGCTGACGGTCTGCGCGCCACGTGCGGGGCTGCACCTGCTGCTGCGCCGTACCGCGTCCGTCCTCGCCGTCCTCGTCCCCACGCTGCTGGTGGGCGGATGGCTGACGGGCGTGTCGGTGGCGCAGTGGCTGCTGCCCGCCGCCGCCTTCACCGCCGCCGCTCTGGCGCTGGGCGGTGTCATCGGCGTGAGCCGTGCCGTCGTCGCGCTGGGCGTCGTATGGGTGGCCGTGATCCTGGCGCCAGCGCTGGCCACGCGACGTGTCCCCCTCGCATTGGAGTCGGACCAACTGCCCGTGTGGGGGCTGCTGTTGGCGCTCGGCGTCGGCGTCGTGACCGTCCGCAGGAACGCGTACTCGGCGCTGGGGCACCCCCGTTGACCGCCTCACCGATCCCTGACAGCACACACCGCACCGCAGGAAAGGACCACCGTATGAAGCGCGCGACGAGCGCGGCCGATCTCGCGCCGAAGACCTACGCCTGGGAGGTGCGGGCCACCGGGCTGAGAGTGCGCGCGGGCCGCAAGAGGATGGCCGTCGACGGGCTCACCCTCTCGCTGGGCACCGGCACCCACGGCCTCCTCGGGCCCAATGGCGCCGGCAAGACCACCCTGATCAGGGCCCTGGCCACCGTGCTGCCCCCGGCCGGAGGCGAGCTGGAGCTGTTCGGTGTCTCCGTGCGCGGGACGCGCGAGCACCGGGACCTGCGCCGCCGCATCGGCTACCTGCCGCAGGAGTTCGGCTACTACAAGCGGTTCACGGTGCGCGAGTTCGTCGAGTACATGGCCTGGCTCAAGGAGGTGCCGAAGCCGGACATCCCCGGGGCCGTCCAGCGGGCCGTGGAACGTGTGGGGCTGGCGGACCGCGCCGACGAGCGGATGAAGGCACTGTCCGGGGGCATGGTGCGACGGGCCGGTATCGCCCAGGCCATCGTCAACGACCCCGCCGTGCTGCTGCTGGACGAGCCGACCGTCGGCCTCGATCCGGCGCAACGCATGCGGTTCCGCGAGCTGTTGCAGGAGCTGGGCCGCGACTCGTGTGTGATCGTCTCCACCCACCTCGTCGAGGACGTCGCGGCGGCCTGCTCCGACGTGGTGCTCTTCGCCGAAGGACGCCTCCTCTTCCAGGGCACACCACAGGACCTGGCCGCCGCGGGCGGCCCCGAGCACCCAGGCGACAGCCCACTGGAGCGCGGCTACTCGGCGCTCCTCAGCGGCTCACCCGACGGCGACTCGCCGCACGGTGCCGCGTCGTCCGTCAACACCCCGCAGGATAGGGGGACTTGGTGAACGCCCGTGTGCTGCGCACAGAACTGAAGCGCTCAGCGGCGCCGTGGGCCGGACTCGCCGTACTGGGCGGCGCCCTGGCGTTCCTGTATCTGATCGACGGGCCGTGGTGGCGGGGCACCGCGGGGTGGACGGCCCAGTGGACGTCCATGGCACTGTGGACACGCACGCTGCTGGCCTATCTGTGGCCGGTCGCGGTGGGCATCGGCGCGTTGCAGGGGCTGCGCGACTCCCGCTCGGGCATGACCGAGCTGCTGACGACCACCCCGCGGCCCGCCTGGCGACGCGCGGCGCTGCCCGCGAGCGCGACGGCGCTCACACTGGTGGGCGGCTTCGGCCTCCTCGTCCTCTGCGGCGGGGCGCAGGTGGCCTTGGGCACCACCACCTACACCCACCTCGGATGGCTGCCGATCTCGCTGGTGGGCGCCCTGGCCCTGGTCGCGGGCGCGCTGTTCGGCATGGGGACCGCGCGGGCGCTGCCCTCCGTGCTCACCCCGCCGGTGCTGGCGTTGCTCGCGCTGGTGGCCGGCGTCCTCCTGCGCCAGAACGTGGACGGGCGGCTGCCGTCGGGCATGGCGCCGAACCAACTGTCCCTGCTCTCGCCCGTGACGGCGGAGGCGCGGGACTCGGTGCTGACCCTCGCCGGTTCCGTACACGTCGGCCAGACACTGTGGCTGCTGGGTCTGCTCGGCACCGGTTTCGCGCTGCTGGTTGCCGCCACCGCGCGGGCCCGGCTGCTCGCCGTCGCCCCCGTCGTGGCCGGTGCGGTGCTCGCCCTGCTCGTCCTCCCCACCGCCCCGCGCGACACCTACGTCACCGACAAGGCCGCCGCGACCCTGGTGTGCGAAGGACCGGTGTGTGTGACGGAGGCACACGAGGACCGTCTGTCCGCACTCGCGCCGCGCGGCGAGAAGGCACTGCGCCTGCTGCGCGCGGCCCTGGGCGACAAGGCACCGGACACGGTGCGGGAGGAGAGCGCGCCGCGCGGAATCATGGAGGAGCGGGACCTGTCCGAGGGCGTGCTGATGGTCGACTTCGACGACCCGGTGATCGCCCGCGCGCGGGGCACGGAACTCACCCGCGCCCTGCTCGGCGAGGGGCTGGCGCCGCACTGCGCCGGGCGCAGCGACAGCGAGAGCGGCGGACTGGACGAACTCGCCGCGCAGAGCGTCGCCGCGAGCTGGGCCCTCGGCGAGCGCGACCTCACCCTGCTGGAAGGCGCGGTGTTCGGCGAGCGCGACCACCGCGCCGCCGCCGAACCGGTCTGGAAGAAGCTGACGGCGCTGTCACCGGCCGAGCAGCGCGCGCGGGTCGCCGCGGCACATGCCGCCGCGCTCTCCTGCTCGCGGGAGCAGCTCGAAACGCTGGAGGGGAGCACGTCGTCGTGAGATGGCTGGCGCTGTACGCGCGTTCACGGCAGGTGCCCGCTTCGGCCGCCGCGATCGTCCTCGTCGCACTGGGGGTGTGGGCCTTCGGCGGGCATGGCGCAGACGGTGGAGACGGAGGGGGCCCGACGGGCCCGGCGGACCCCCGGCTCGTGGCCCTGGTCCTCACCACCGGGGTGACGATCGCCTCCGTCGGGTTCGGCGGGCAGGACGTGGCGCTGGACAGGACGGCCGCCATCCGGTGGGTGCCCCGTCGGGCGGCACACGTACTGCTGGCCGGTGCGGTCGTCGGCGCGCTGCTGCTGGCGCTGCGGGCGGTGGGCCCTGCGCTCGCGCCCGTCGCGTTCGTCGTACGGGACAGTGCGGGACTGGCCGGTCTGGCCGCGCTCGGGGCGACGGTGTGCGGGGCGCCGTACGCGTGGACCCTGCCGGCCGGCTGGCTCGCGTTCACCCTCTTCGCCCCGCAGCAGACCGGCGTCCCAGGGCCTGGCCAGGTGGCGGGGTGGCTGCTGCTGCCGCCCGGCACGGCGGTGGCCACCTGGACCGCGCTGACCCTGCTCGTGGGCGGTACCGCGCTGTACGCGGTGGCGGGGCCCGCACGCGGCGGTGTCGCGCGCCGGTGACATCTGCGGGGCACCCGTGCCTCACCGTGTCCCGGTGCCGGTCCCGGTTCCGGCCCCGGTGTGGGTGTGGGTGTCGGCGCACGCTGCGGCGAGTACGGCGCCCATCTCCGGGACGAGCCCGGCGGACGGGATCGTGGGTGAGTTCCGTCATCCGGAGCCGACCGCCGACGGTGACGACGCCGAGGACGTGCTCGCCCCGCAGTTGAGTGATCTGCGCGGGACCCCACAGCGCGGAGAGTGCGCCCAGGTTCCGCTGCGACGGGTCGACGGCGCCGAGGTTGGTGATCTGGATGTCGGCCGCCGTGGCGGCGGTCATCATCGCCTCGGCGTCCTGCGGGCCGGAAGGTGGGTGCGTCCCCGTTGTCCGGCGTCGCACCGAGACGGGCGAGGAGGTCTTCCTGCGCCTCCGGCACGTCACCCGGCGCCAACTCCGCACCGCCCAGGGCCGCTACCAGGTCCAGCAGGGCCCGCAGCCCGCCGACACCGTTGGCGAATCTGGTGGGCGAAGGTGAGGACGACGGCGCACCCCGGCTCCGGTGCGGAGGTGCGGGGGTGTGCCGTGCTGGCTCCGGGCGTCACTTAATGTCAATATGACACTTGACGTGGCAGTGGGAGCGGGGGAAACGGAGGTGGGTGACGGCATGGCAGCGGCCAGGAGCGCCGGGGGCGGCATGAGCGACCAGCGGCGCCATCGCGTGCGACTGGAGATCTCACGGGAGGCGGCCCGCCTGTTCTGGGAGCAGGGCGTGGACGCCACCAGTGGCGACCAGATCGCCGAGGCCGTCGGCCTGTCGACGCGCACGATCTGGCGCCACTTCCGCAGCAAGGAGAGCTGCGCCGAGCCCGTCGTCATGCAAGGCGTCGAATGGGAGATGGCCACGTTGCGGAGCTGGCCCCCGGAGCTCTCCCTCGAAGAGCACTTCTCGGCGGAGACCGTCAGGTTCGGCCGTGAGGCCAGCACCGTCGAGCACCTCGACCAGAAGCTCGCGCTCCAGATGATCCACCTGGCCGACCAGGAACCGGCCCTCCGCACCGCGTGGTTGATGGCCTGTGACCAGGTGGAACGTGAGATGGCCGGGATCTTCGGGAAGCGGCTGAACCTCCCGGCCGACGACCTCCAGGTGCGGCTGCACGCCGGAGCCGCAGCGGCTGCCCTGCGGATCATCAGCGAGGACATCGGCAACGCGCTCCTGGGGGGTGCCGAAGCGCGCGAACTTGCGGACGCCCCGGAACGTGTCGCGCGCGCCGTCCGCAGGGCGACGGGCGGAGCCGTGGGCGACGCGCTCACGTGACACGTTCACGCGATGCCGCCACGTGACACGGCCGCGCGATGCCGCCACGTGACACGGCCACGCGACACACTCACCCCACCCCGCCGTCCAGCAGCCAGTTGTAGCGCAGTCGCAGCGCCCGCTCCGTGCTGGCCACCCCCGTGCAGAGACCGAGCACGGTGTTGCCCCACGCCGGCAGGTCGACGGGCGAGGTGAAGGTCCCGATGTACTGGGCGACGCCCTCCGGACTCCGGGTGACCTGTTCGGCGAGCTGAAGCACCAGCACAACCAGGCCGATGGTCAGCACGGCCAGCGAGACGAAACCGATCCAGCGGCTCAGCGCGGGGTGTGCGCGGTCGAGGCGCGCGCGGTGCCCCGCGGCGGAGGCGGGGTCCGGAACGAGCTGGTACTCAGCCCCGTCGGCGGTGACGTAGTGGCAGCGCTTGAGGCCGAAGCCGCTCGCCCTCACTTCGACGGTACCGCCTGGGACGGGGAAGGCGGCGGGGACTTTGGACTCGGCGTGATGCCTGCCGTCGAGGTACAGATGGGCCCTGACGTGCCCTGACGAATCCCCCTGGTGCTTGACGTCGACGGCGTAGACCGTCTGCCGTCCGTCTTCGCTCGTCAGCCGAAGATGGAACAGTGCGCGGGAAAACGACTGCCACCAGCGGAAACGCTTCAACTCTCGGCCGTCCCCCGGCTTGACCCGCTGCACGGCCCGACGGTGCTGCCACTCCTTCAACATGTCTCCGTCCTCCCCCTCCGGCTACTTGCCCGGCTCGGCCGCGCAGGCGCGGTCCTGCGACGGGCGCTGACCGGTGGTCAGATATGTCGTCACCGCGTCCTTCGCGCATGTGTTGCCGCCGAACGGGTAGACACCGTGCCCGCCCTGATCGGCCGTCACCATCGTGGCCCGCTTCCCGAGCGCCTTCCGCAGCTTCCGGGCACCGGACAGCGGCGTCCCCGGGTCGCGGGTGTTCTGCACCATGAGCACGTTCGACGGGCCACGGTCACCGATGCGCACCGGCGGCTCGACCCGCTCCTCCGGCCAGAACGCGCACGGTCCTATGCTGGCCGTGGCCCCGCCCAGCATCGGGTACCTCTGCCGGTCGACCGCGACGTTCCGCTGATACTCCCGGACCGTCTCCGGCCAGCGTGAATCACCGCAGATCACGGCGAAGCGCGCGGCCATCATGTTCTCCATGTTCGGTATCGGCGGGTTGGGCGGCGGCTTCTGACCCGTGTCGAGGGCCTGCCACATCTCGGCCAGCACGGTCATGTTCGCGTCGCTGTAGAGGCGATCGAACGTGATCCCGCGGAACAGCGTTCCGTTCATGCCATGGACCGGTTTCGTCTCCAGCCGCTTCGCCAGCTCGAAGTACTTCGCCCTCACCTGCCCGGGCGTGCTGCCCAGCCCGTACTCGGGGTGCGCGGCGGCGAACGCGGCGAAGTCGGGGAACCGGTCCTCCAGGCCACGGGCGAGCGCCCGCATGGCCGTGTAGTCGTAGCCGCCGGGGCCGAGGTTGCTGTCGATCACGATCCGGTCGCCGCGCCCCGGGAACAGCGTCGCGTACACCGAGCCGAGGTAGGAACCGTAGGAGGCACCGAGGTATGAGAGCTTCGGTTCGCCCAGCGCCGCACGTATCCGGTCCATGTCGCGCGCGATGTTCGCCGTGGTGGTGTGCGGCAGCATCGACGCCGTCTTCGAGGTGGCGCACTGCTCGGCGACGGCCCGTGCGTTCTTCGCCTCCTTGGCGACGTCGGCCGCGGTGTGCGCGTACGGCGCGACGTTGCCGCGTGCCTGCTGCTCCGGCGTCAGATCGCAGGTCACGGGCGCGCTGCGGCCGACACCGCGCGTGTCGAAGCCGATCACGTCGTAGGAGTCCTGGACCTTCTTCGGCAGCCCCGACGCGGCGAGGACAGCCGGGTAGCCGAGTCCCGAGACGCCGGGCCCTCCCGGGTTGGTCAGCAGCACACCACGGCGCTGCGACGACGGTTCCTCGCGCACCAGCCGGGAGATCGCGATCTCGATTTGACGCCCTTCCGGCTTGCGGTAGTCCAGCGGGACGTCGAGCGTCGCGCACTCAAGTTGGGGCAAGTCGGGTGCGTCGTCCGAGGCGTCCGAGGTGGCCTTCTTCGAGCACGGGCCCCACTGCACGGTGTCCGGTGTCGCCGCCGCCGACGCTCCGGGAAGCGTGGTCGACGCCACGGCGGTGGCGACGAGGGGAAGGGCGAGGGCCAGGGGCAGGGTTCTGCGCATCTGATGTCCTTCAGGGAGCTGTGGGGGGCGAACTCCCGACGAGTCTGTCCACTCGGCGCCACCCGCACATCGGCCGCGCGGCCCGCCCCGCCTTCGACCAGAGTCGAAGCGCCGCTCCGACCTCGGTCGGGGGCACCATCCCCCCTGGGACCACTGCCGGGGAGGCACCGTCCCGGCGATAATGGCCCGATGAACACGGACGTCGCGCCATGCCCGCCACGACTCGGAGGGTGGCAGCAGACCTGGCGGCTGTTGGCGGCCGTGGCAGTGGGCATACCTCTCTGGCTCTCCACCGGTGTCGTGCTGGCGCAGGAACACGAGGTCGACAGATGGTCCTGGTTCTTCACCGGCGATCCGCTGGTGGCCCTCGTCTGCCTGGCGGCGCTGCTGTGGCGACGCCGCCTCCCGCTCACCGTCGCCACGACCGTCGCGGTCGCCTCGACCGTGTCGACGCTCGCCACTGGCGTGGCGCTGCTGGCCCTGTGCTCGCTCGCCACCCGTCGCCGTCCGGTGGAGATCGGGATCGTCGTCCTGGTCTACGTGATCGCGGCACAGCTCGGCCTCGGGCTCTACCCGCTCCCGAGCCAGCCCACCCCGCTGTGGGTCCAGCTCGCCCTCCCGGCGCTGAGCGCGGGCATCGCGGTGGCCATGGGCATGGCCATCGGTGCGCGACGCGTCGAAGTGCGGTCCCTGCGGGAGCGGGCGGAGAGCGCGGAACGGGAACAGGCCGCACGTGCGGCGCAGGCACGGGCACTGGAGCGGAACCGGATCGCGCGCGAGATGCACGACGTGCTCGCGCACCGCATCTCGCTGGTCGCCATGCAGGCGGGAGTGCTCGACCACCGCGGCAACCTCACGGCCGACGAGAACCGTGTGCTGGTCCGCGGCATCGTCGACGGCTCGCACCAGGCGCTGGAGGAACTGCGCGACGTCCTCGGTGTGCTCCGCGCCGACCAGAGCCGCCCGGAGGCACCACCACCCTCCCTCGACCGCCTCCCCGAGCTGGTGGCCGATGCCCGCGCCTCCGGGCTGGACGTCGCGCTCACCACCACCGTGACGGGCACACCCTCCGACGCCCTCGGACGCACCTGCTACCGGATCGTCCAAGAGGGGCTGACCAACGCCGCCAAGCACGCGCCGGGCGCACACGTACACATCACCCTCGAAGGAGCGGCCGGGGACCAACTGCGCATCAGCGTCCGCAACTCCCCGGCCGTGGCCACCGCACGGACGCCCGCATCGGGATACGGCCTGCTCGGCCTCGCCGAACGCCTCGCCCTCACCGGCGGCAGGCTGGACCACCACCCGACACCCGACAACGGATACCTCCTCACCGCGCGACTACCCTGGCCGGACGACCAGCACCACCAGCACCATGAAAAGAGCGCATGAGTGGACAGTGAGCGGGAGCCGGTACGTGTCGTCATCGTCGACGACGAACAACTGGTGCGGATGGCGCTGCGGCTCGTCATCGACGGCGAACCGGACCTGACCATCGTCGCGGAGGCGGCCGACGGTGACACCGCGCTCACCGTGGTGGACGAGCAGCGCCCCGACGTCGTGCTGATGGACGTACGGATGCCGGGCCGGGACGGCCTCAGCACGACACGGGAACTCCTCGCCCGCGCGTCGCCGCCACGGGTGCTCATGCTGACCACGTTCGACTCCGACGACCTAGTGCTCGGCGCACTGCGCGCCGGAGCACTCGGGTTCGTCCTCAAGGACACCCCGCCGTCGCGGATCATCGACGCGGTGCGGACCGTCGCGGACGGGAACCCCGTGCTGTCCCCGGCGGCCACGGCACGGGTGATCGCCGCGGCGACCGGTCCGCAGTCCTCGGCGGTGCGCGACTCGTCCCGCGAGGCCGCGCGTCGACAACTGGCCACGCTGAGTGAACGGGAACTCGACACCGCCCGGGCCATCGCGGACGGGCTGGGCAACCCGGAGATCGCCGAGCGGCTGCGCATCAGCGTCGCGACGGTCAAGGCGCACACGAGCAACCTGTTCGCCAAGCTGGCGGCCGAGAACCGGGTGCAGATCGCGCTCCTGGTGCGCGACGCGGAGGACTGAGGGCCCCCGGGGGCCCCGGGGGAGGGGGCACGTCGCGGTAGCGCGCTGTGGTCCGGCTGGTCAGTCGCTGATGGTCCAGGGCATGACGAGGCCGAACTTCCACAGGTACACCGACAGCAGCACGGCGCAGATCACGACGCCGACCGAGGTCAGGATGATGTTGCGACGGCGCACCTTCGGATCGAGGGCGCGCTGCGCGGCCTCCGTGACCTTGCGCTTCGTCCACCGCAGCACCAACTGGGCCCAGACGAACTCGGTGCCCCAGATCGCCATCCCGGCGAAGATCACCAGCCATCCTGGGCCGGGCAGCGGCAGCATGATCACGCCGGTCACGACGACCGCCAGACCGATCACGAACACACCGACCTGCCAGCTCAGGTGCAGGGTGCGGTTGCTCTTCACGAACGCGGGGGCGCGGGAGCCCAGTGGTTTCTCGTCCGTGGCGGGGGCGGGGTCGGGGCTGGAGACGGGGTCGGGGCCCTGCGCGGACGTTGCGGCCGGCACGGCCGTCGCGACGCCGTGGTCCGTCCCCGCTCCGTCCAGGGAAGGCCCAGGACTGAGATCGTGGCTCTGCGTGTCCGAGTGGTTCATCGGATGCGGTCCTCCCCCTTGGTGGCGGCTGGCGCTGTCACCTCGGGAACAGCGTGTGTCGGCACAACGGATGGGAACCTCGCCCAGTTCACTGACGCCGGTGCTCCCAGAACACGGTACCCAGGCCGCCCCCGACGGCGCTTCCCGGGCCGGGTGCACCCTCGCCACCGCGACCCTCACAAGAGCCGCACCGCCCTGTGTCCCGCCCCCTAACTGACGCTGGTGACGGCGACGGCGGTTCCCGCGGAGACCGCCGCCATGGTGCGCAGCACAGCGGTGTTCACCGCCGCCGCGGCCCAGCTCTCCCGCTCCAGCGCCTTCGCCCGCTTGTAGACCTCGCCCGACCACGGAACGGAGCGGTACAGGCTCGGCAGGGTGCCGCTCGCGAGGAGCAGGCCGATCAGCGCCGCTGTACGGTCGTCCGGCTCCTCGCCGTCGATCAGCACGGCGCGCACCCTGGCCACGAGGGCTTTCTTGTGGCTGGTGTCCGCCGCCGTCGTCGCGGTGGAACGGAAGACACCCAGCGTCTTCCTGCTCTCCCGGCGCAGCATGCCCCGCTCGACGAGGCGGTCGAGCACCGTCTCGCGCAGTCCGGTGCCGATCTGGATGAGGAGGGTCTGGACACCCCGTACACGCTCGGCGACCTTGTCCTGCGCCGCCCGGAGCACGGGATCCGGCAGCGGGTCGCCCTCGACGGAGCGCACCTTCACACCGTTCAGCCCGGAGTCGTTCTCGTCGACCGTGACATGTCCGCCAAGGCCCAGCTCGACGAGCACGGCCCCGCCCAGGGTGTAGTACAGCGTCCCCTCGCCCGCGATCGCTCCCGACTTGTCGTCCATCATCAGCAGCGTCAGATCCTCGACGATGAGTGTCTCGTCGCGCATGGTCTGCATGGTCTCGTTTCCCACCGTCGGTACCGGAATCGGAAGGGGCCGTCAGGAGCGCGCGGCCCGCCGTTCACGCTAGTCCGGTGAGGGCACCGGAAGCAGGGCGATCTGTCACCGCTGTTCATGACAGACGTCATACGGGCGTCATGCGAGCGTCGTACGAGCCTCGTACGGGCTCCTCGACGTGGGGCTCACCGGGACTCACGCGCACCCGTGCGGACATGTGAGGCACCCTTGCGCGTGGCGTCCGCGTGTAGTCCGCTGACACCCATGGGGAAGAGAAGCGTTGCCGCACTGCTCGCCGCGCTGGTCGCGGGGTCCCTTCTGACGGGCGCGCCGGGCCCGCGCGCGCAAGCCGCCGAGCCAGGTCCTGGCGATGGCCCGTCCAGGGACCTGGGCCGGGGCATCGACCTCGACACGGTGACGATCCCGCGATTGCAGAAACACATGGCGAACCGCACCCTCACCTCCGCCGAGCTGACCACCGCCTATCTGCGGCGCATCAAGGCAATCGATCCCAGGATCAACGCCGTGCTGCGCACCGACCCGACCGCTCTGCGCCAGGCCGCCGCCAGCGACGCCCGGCACCGGAGCGGCCACACCCGTGGCCCGCTCGACGGCATACCCGTCCTGCTCAAGGACAACGTGAACACCCGCGACATGCCGACCACGGCCGGTTCGCTGGCGCTGGCCGGGAGCCCGCCGGACACCGACGCCGCGCTGGTGACCCGGCTGCGGGACGCGGGCGCGGTGATCCTCGGCAAGACCAACCTCTCCGAGTGGGCGAACTTCCGCGCGGCGAAGCCGACGTCGGGCTGGTCGGCGGTGGGCGGCCAGACCCGTAACCCGTACGTACTGGACCGGAACCCGTGCGGGTCCTCCTCGGGATCCGGCGCCGCGCTCGCCGCCTCGCTCGCGCAGGTGGCGATCGGCACCGAGACGGACGGCTCCATCGTGTGCCCGGCCGGGATGAACGGGGTGGTCGGCGCCAAGCCCACCCTCGGGCTCGTCAGCCAGGAAGGTGTGGTGCCGATCTCCGCCGAGCAGGACACCGCGGGGCCCATGGCACGCAACGTGACCGACGCCGCGCTCACCCTCGCGGTCCTCAGCGGCGGCGACACCCCGCGCCCCGCCGCGTCCCCGGCACCCACCGGGTCCGGCAGCGTGCCCGGCGGCTCGCCCGACGACCGGCACGGGGAGCCGCGCGGGGACCTGCGGGGCAAGCGCATCGGCCTGTGGCGGCTGCCCTCGCTCGGCCCCGACGTGGACGCCGTCATGACCCGTACGGCGAAGAAGCTGCGCGCCGCGGGGGCCGAGGTCGTCGAGGTGACACCCCCGTACCAGGACCGGCTGGCCGAGCTGGAATTCCCGGCGCTGCTCAGCGAGTTCCACCGGGACATCGACGCCTACCTCGCCACCCGCGAGGGCCCCAGGGACCTCGCCGGGCTGATCGAGTTCAACCGCGCCCACCCCGAGGAGCGGACGTGCTTCGCGGGGCAGGAACTGTTCGAGCAGGCGCTGGCAGCGCCGCCGACCACAGACCCCGAGTACAAGGCCATGCGCGCCGAGCTGAAGGACCTCTCCCGGCGCTCCCTCGACGAGACCATGGCCGCGCACCGGCTCGACGCCATCGCCTCGCCGACGAACCCGCCCGCCTGGACGACCGACTGCGCGCGGGGCGACAACGACGTGATCCCGTCCTCCACGCCAGCGGCCGTGGCGGGCTACCCGTCGCTCTCGGTGCCCGCCGGGTCCGTGGGCGAACTGCCCGTCGGCGTACTGCTGATGGCGGGCGCGGGGCAGGACGCGAAGCTGCTGTCGCTGGGCGCCGCCGTCGAACACCGGCTGGACGCCTGGCGGGCGCCGCGCTACCTCCCGTCGACGGGCTCAGGGTCCGGCTCAGGCCGTGCCGGTTCCGCCCGTTGAGCGCGACGGCGGGGGTCAGGCGTTCCTGACGTTCGCCACCGCCGTCGTCATGCAGTACCCGATCGGGCCCGAGGTGTCGTGCAGGGTGACGTGGCCGACGGCTATGCCCTCGTCGCTGGAGTGGGCCGCCGACTCAAGGCCGATCGCCTCGCTGAGGGGGAGCCTGCTGAGGCACACCGTGTAGTCGGCGTTGATGAACTGGAGCCCGGCGTCTCCCGCGTGCGAGAGGGGGCTCGCCGCGTCCGCAGCGAGTGCCGTGCGGATGAGGGGCGAGAGCGGTTCGTCCGCCACCAGTTCGCACCCGTCGCGCAGCCAGGCGCGGCGCCTGCCGACGCCCTCCTCCCACCGCCGGATCGGCCGGTTCTCCTCGTCGAACATCCAGATCGTCCACGGCTCGTCGCGCGCTGCGGTGAACGCCTCGGGAGCGGGCGCGTCCCAGGCGGGGGTCGCCGGGACGTTGCCCGAGGGCTGTTCGGCGCGGCGCAGCAGGACCGCGCTCGCGCGGGCGACGGGCCCGCCCTCGCCGTGGACGACGGCGTCGGCGACCCTGATGCGCCGCCCGTCCCGCACCCGCGTGGTCTCCACCCGGACCGGGGCCATCGGCGCGTTGCGGAAGAGGTCGACGGTCAGCCGCGACAGGTGCAGCCCGTCGTCCCCGTGGTCGCGGTCCAGGGCCCGTGCCGCGAGGCCGCCGAGCAGTCTGCCGTGCAGCATGCCGGGCGCCCACCAGCTTCGCGCGTGGGGAGCGGGCAGGAACTCCTCTCCCGCCGCGGATTCCGCCACGGTGAAGAACGCCTCCCGCTGGTCCGTCGTCCCGGCCACGGACTCTCCCTTCGTCTCCGGTGTCACGCTCGTCAGCTCGTCAGCTCGTCAAGGTGTGTCGCCGTCCTGCGCCGGTCCCGGCGAGGCCGGGTCCAGGCGCTGGATCAGGACGAGGGCCGCCTCGGTGATCTCGTCGGCCTGCCGCCGTGTCGCGCACATCGCGATCTCGCGTCCGGCCTCGCCCATGACGGCGGTCAGCGCCGCTGCCGTGAGCCGGTCGACGGAGTCGGTGCCGATGCCCAGCAGCACGGCGTTCTGCCGTATCCACTCCCGGTTGCGGGTGCGCCGCACCAGCTCGAAACCG
Source organism: Streptomyces daliensis (assembly GCF_054782395.1). Taxonomy (NCBI): domain Bacteria; kingdom Bacillati; phylum Actinomycetota; class Actinomycetes; order Kitasatosporales; family Streptomycetaceae; genus Streptomyces; species Streptomyces daliensis. Next base: position 111,703 of record NZ_BAAGSO010000043.1, read on the forward strand.
GGCGGGCCGTCGCCGTCCATGAACAGCCGGACCAGATCGCGCCGTTGCCAGGAGCAGTCCAGGAAGGCGCGGGCGCCGACGGTGAAGAGGCCGAGCGGCGTGTGGACGCCCGACTCCCTGGCCTTGGCGACCGCGCTCGCCGCCGAGCGCTCGTGGGTGGTCTGGTGGTCCTCCCACAGGGCGAGGAAGAGTTCGGACTTGCCGCCGAAGTGGTGGTAGAGGCTGCCGACGCTGGATCCGGCCCGCTTGACGACGGCCGCGACGCTCGCCTCGGCGAAGCCCTGTTCGCCGAAGACCTCGCGTGCGGCGGTGAGCAGGGTCCGCCGGGTCTCGGCCGTACGGCTCCACTGCCAGGCGCTGCCGCCCGACGCGGGCCGTGCCGTCCTGCGTGCCATCGGTTCCCCTCCCCGTCGTCGCCGCCCACCGTACCGAACCGGATCCTGGAATCACCCGCCCGTAGCACCCTTGACGGGCCCGCACCCACGGGATCAGGCTGCTTCTATTCCTAGAGTTCTGTTCTAGAAAATCGTGTGAGTGAACCCGGCGCGGCCGGACCGTCTCGCGAGCCTGAGAGCCTGGACAGAAAGGAAAGCCGCCCATGGTGGACTTCTCCCTCAGCACCGAGGAAAGGCAGATCCGCGACACCGTCCGCGCGTTCATCACCAAAGAGGTGATGCCGCTTGAGGCGGAGGTCCTGCGCAACGAGCGGGCCGGGGCGCCCGCCATCGATCGCGATGTGCTCGCCGAACTGCGCGCCAAGGCACGCAAGTCGGGCTTCTGGGGAGTCAGCACCCCCGAGGAGTACGGCGGGATGAACCTCGGCGCCGTGATGACCGCGATCCTGACGATGGAGACCGGCCGCACCTTCGTGCCCTTCACCTTCGGCGGCGCTGCGGACAACATCCTCTACCACTGCGACGAGGAGCAGAAGCGGGAGTACCTCGTCCCCACCATCGAGGGCCGCCGCCGCTCCTGCTTCGCCATCACCGAGCCGGGTGCCGGATCCGACGCGCGCAACATCCGCACCCGCGCCGTACGGGACGGCGACGACTGGGTCATCAACGGCGAGAAGACCTTCATCACCGGCGGCAACGAGGCCGACTTCGTCATGGTCTTCGCCGTCACCGACCCGGAGAAGGGCGCCGACGGTGGTGTCACCTGCTTCCTCGCCGACCGCGACATGGGCTGGAAGTCCGAACCCATCCCGACGATGGGCCAGTGGGGGCCCGCCTCGCTGGTCTTCGACGACGTACGGGTGCCCGCGCGCAACGTACTGGGCGAGGTGGGGCAGGGCTATCCGCTCGCGATGCGCTGGATCGGCCGGGGCCGCTATCTGATCCCGGCCGGTGCGCTGGGGGCCGCCGAGCGGATGCTTCAGATGGCGGTGGACTACGCGGGGATCCGCCGGTCCATGGGCCATCTGATCGGCGAGTACCAGGCGATCCAGTGGCAGATCGCCGACTCCCAGGTGGAGATCGAGGCCAGCAAGTGGCTGACGCTGTACGCCGCGTGGCGCGTCCAGCAGGGCATGGACGCGCGGCACGCCTCCTCCATCGCCAAGCTGAACGGCGCCCTGATGGCCAATCAGGTCGTGGACCGCGTGCTCCAGATACACGGCGGCATGGGCTACACCAAGGAACTGCCCATCGAGCGCTGGTACCGCGAGCTGCGGTTGCTGCGCATCTTCGAGGGGACGGACGAGATCCAGCGCCGCACCATCGCGCGCAACCTCCTCAAGGGGCACGTACGGCTCGGTGGTATCGGCGAGTGAGCGGCACCCCGGGCAGCGACCCCCACACCCACCACGGCCCCAGCACCCCCGACCGCGACACCCCCGACCCCGCCCGCGCCGAGGCCATGCGCGCGCTGTTCGCGCCCCGGTCCGTCGCGCTCGTCGGCGCCACCGACAAGTCCGGCTGGTCCCGCGCCACCTACGAGAACCTGCGCGACAACGGCTTCCCGGGCCCCGTCCACCTCGTCAACCCGCACACCGACGTGGTGCACGGCCGGCGCGCACACCGCAGTCTCGCCGACATCGGCGAGCCGGTGGACATGGCCTACGTCATGGTGCCGACCAACGCCGTCGCATCGGTCCTGCGCGAGGGCGCCGCGCAGGGCATCCGCAGCTACGTGGTGCTCAGCTCCGGCTTCGGCGAGACGGGGCCCGAGGGGCGGCGCAGGGAGGAGGAACTGCTCGCCCTCGCCCGCGAGGAGGGCCTCACCGTCCTCGGCCCCAACGGCAACGGCTACATCAACGCCGCCGCCTCCACCACCCCGTACGGCCTGCCCATCCCGGGACCGCCGCGCGGCGGCCCCGTCGGCGTCGTCCTCCAGAGCGGCGCGCTGGCCAGCTCGGTGCTCGCCTTCGCGCAGTCGCGCGACGTGGGCCTGAGCCTGCTCACCGCGATGGGCAACGAGATGATGGTGTCGGTCACCGATGTCATCGAGTACCTGGTGGACGACCCGGACACCAAGGTGATCGCGCTGTTCCTGGAGTCGGTGCGGCGGCCGGACGAGTTCGCGCGCGTCGCGCGCCGCGCCGCCGTGGTGGGCAAGCCCATCGTCGCGCTGAAGATCGGCTCCAGCGACCTGGCCTCGCGCACCGCGCGGGCCCACACGGGTGCGCTGGTGGGCGACGACGACGTCGTGGACGCGGCGTTCCGGCAGCTCGGGGTGGTCCGGGTGCGCTCGCTGGAGGACCTGATCATCACCGCCGGGCTGCTGGCGCGCACCGGAGGCATCGGCGGACCGCGCGTCGGCGTCGTCACACCCTCCGGCGGTGCCTGCGAACTCATCGCCGACCGCGCCGAGCACGAGGGCGTCCAACTGCCCCCGTTCGCACCGGAGACGGTGGCCAGGCTGAAGAAGGACCTGCCCGAGTTCGCCACGGTGAGCAACCCGCTGGACGTCACCGGCTATGTCGTCGTGGACCGCACCCTGCTCGGCCGTGCGCTGGAGGCGGTGGCCGCCGACCCCGGCATCGACGCGGTCCTGCTGCTGTGCGACCTGCCCCAACGTTACGTGGCCGAGCCGGAGTTGGTGCACATGCACTTCGCCTCCCTCGCGCAGCGCATCGACGAGGCACCCGTCCCCGTGGTGGTCTCGGGGAACGTGCTCACCGATGTCACCGAGGTCGGCCGCGAGGTGCGCGAGAACACCGGCTTCCCCAGTCCCTCGGGCGGCATCGACCACGCGATGTCGGCGCTGGGCGCGGCCGTACGGTGGTCGAGCGCCCGTGCCGCCGCTGCCGCACGCCCCGAGCGGCGCGTACGCCGCGCACCCGACACGTCCCCGGCGGACGATCCGGTGCCGGCGGAGCAGCGTGCGGGGGTGTGGACCGAACACCGGGCAGCGCGGCTGCTCGACGACCACGGCATACCCGTCGTGCCCTCGGCCCGCGCCCTGACGGAGGACGAGGCGGTGGCCGCCGCAGAGCGGTTCGGGTACCCCGTCGTGCTCAAGGCGACGGCCGACGGGCTCGGGCACAAGAGCGACATCGGCGGGGTGCGCCTCGGACTGTACGCGGCGGATGCGGTGCGCCGCGCGCACCGCGAGATCGCCGCCGAACTGCGCTCCCGTGCGCTGCCCGGCGCGGGCACGCTCGTGCAGCCGCAGCGCGAGGGCGGTGTGGAACTGCTCGTCGGCGTCCTGCGTGACCCGTCGTGGGGGCCCGTACTGGACATCGGCCTCGGCGGTGTGTGGGTGGAGGTGCTGGGGGACTCGGTGCTGCGGCTGCTGCCCGCCGACGCCGCCGAGGTCCGCGACGCGCTGGGCGAACTGCGCGGCGCCGGGCTGCTCGCGGGGGCACGCGGTACGGAGCCCGCCGACCTCGACAGGCTCAGCGAGGTGATCGCGCGCATCGGGGACATGGCGGTATCGCTGGGCACGGGGCTCGGGGAGCTGGAGGTGAATCCGCTGCTGGTGCGGGGGTCGCGCGTCGAGGCGCTCGACGCGCTCGTCGTCTGGCACTGACGGCCGCGCGGCCGAGGGGGCGGCCGAGGGGCTACTGGCGCTTCGCCGGGCGCGCCAGGCCGTCAGCCGTCGTCCCCGCTTCTGTCGTGCAGCAGGGCGAGCTGGTACTCGACGGCCTCCGTGAGCCGCTTCTCGTCGTCGGTGGCGAGGAGGTCGAGCAGGGCGCCCCGCAGTACGGCCAGGGCGAGGGTGCGGCGGACGGCGCCGTCCTCGCTGTCGCGTTCGGACGGCGGCTGGCAGCCGGCCAGCACGCCGAGCCAGTCCTCCACCGTCGCACGGGCGAACCCGGCCCAGGCCCCGTCGGGCTGGACGAGGGAGCGCGCGTACGCCTCGGCCCACAGCCGCAGCAGCGGCCGGTGCTCCTTCGCGGCGAGCCATGTCCAGACCCGTTCGGCGGCCGGGACCAGCCCGGCGGGGCGGCCGGACAGCCTGGCCCGGTCCAGGAGCGCCAGCTCGTCGGCGCGGGCGCGCGCCAGCAGCGCCCGCAGCAGGCCGTCCTTGCTGCCGAAGAGGAAGAGCAGGACGCGCGGGCTGGACCCGATGGCCTCGGCCAACGGGCGCAGCGACAGGTCGGTGAGGCCGTGGGCGAGCGCGTACTGGTAGGCCGCCTCCAGCAGTTCGTGCTGCCGGGCTGAGGGGGATGGCGCCTCCTGGGACATGCCGCTAGCCTAACTGAAACGACTGTTTCAGTGGTGTGGACGGAACGGCCACGGGGCCAGGAGAGCAGCTCATGTCGCAGCAGGAGCAGGAGCAGGAGCAGGAGCAGGAGCAGGAGCGCGTCGTCGTACGCCGCGCCGACCGTCCCGGTGACCTGGGATGGGTGGTGATGGCCCACGGCGAGGCGTACGAGCGGGAGTTCGGCTGGAACACGGACTTCGAGGTCCTGGTCGCCAAGATCGTCGCCGACTACGGCGGCAAGCACGATCCGGCCCGTGAGGCGGGCTGGATCGCCGAGGCCGACGGGCGGCGCGTGGGCTGTGTCTTCCTCGTCGCGGGTGACCAGCCGCAGGTGGCCAAGCTGCGCATCCTGCTCGTCACCCCGGAGGGCAGGGGCCTTCGTCTCGGGACGCGCCTGGTCCGGGAGTGCCTCGCCTTCGCCCGCGAGGCGGGCTACGAGCAGGTGACGCTGTGGACCAACGACGTGCTGGCTGCGGCGCGCAAGATCTACCAGAGCTTCGGCTTCACCCTCGCCGACGAGGAGCGCCATCACAGCTACGGCCATGATCTCGTCGGCCAGAACTGGACCCTCGACCTGCACGCGGGCGCGGCGGACGGCGGCGGCCGAGCGACGCGGTCGCCGGTCCGGCGACCGCGAACAGCCGGACCGGCGAGTGGTTGACGGTACGTCAGCCGCGCTTGAAGAACTCGACCTCTCCCAGGGCGAGATGGCGCCCCGTACCCTCCCCGGCGGCGACGCGCGGCACGAGCCGGACCTTGACCACGTCGCTGAGCCTCGTGGTCACGGTCTGCGGCCCCGGCTTGTCGTTGAGGGTCACCTTCTGCCGGTGCGTCTTTCCGTCCGCGTCGGTGGCCACAAGGTCCAGCTCCGTGGGCCGCGCCTGCTTCCTGAAGTCCTGCGCCGACTTCGAGGCGCCGGTGTGCACGACGAGGTTCACGAGCCGGAACGGGGCACGGAAGGTGAACGTCACCGACTCACCGGTGCGGGGCGCGCCCCAGTACCTGTTGGTGAGGCCGTCCGTGGCGGCGGACGCGGGGTGGCCCTTCACGGCCGCGCTCGCCGAGACGTCCGTCGGGCTGATCGCGGACGCGCCGCTGAGCTTGTCGCGTACGTCCTCGACGGCGGTACGGCCGAACGGCAGAAGATAGAAACCGGCGGCCAGCAGTGCCACCACCAGGAGCAGCAGGAGGGTGCGGCGCAGCGCGTCGCCAGAGCCGGCCCGCACCCGGCGCCGGAACGGCCACCTCTTGCGCCACCACGGCAGCTCCTCCACCGTCGCCGCCGGGTCCAGCGGTGCGGCGCAGCGGCGGCAGAAGCGCCTGCCGGGCGGGTTCGGCGTGCCGCACTTGGGGCACGGGGGCCCGTCCAGCGCCTCCTCGTCCGCCGAACGCCGCACGACGGGCCTCGCGGTGACGGGCTTCGCGGGCCGTACGGGGGCGATGGGCGCCGGGTCCGGCCGGGCCGGTGTGCTCGCGGGCTGCACCGGTGCGGGGCGGCGCGGGCCCGTGGCCGAGACCGGGGGGCCGCCTGGCGCCGGTGCGGTGGTGTGCGGTGTGCCGGTGTCCCGCGTGGGCGCGCCGGGGTCCGTGTCCGGGGCCGAGTCCGGTGCGGTGCCGTTCCGGCCCGCGCCGTGCGTGCCGTCCGTGCCGTGCGTGCTGTCCGTGCGGCCCGCACCGCTCGTCTCCGGCGCGGCCTCGGACGGTGCCGTGGCGGGGGAGGGTGCGCGCCCCTCCGCACCGTGCGCCGTGGACGGGCCGGGCGCACCGGAACCGTCAGCCGCCCCGGACGGGCTGGACGCACCGGCCCCAGGAACGGGAACCGTACCCGAGCCCGTGCCCGTGCCCGGACTCGCTCCCACCCCCGGCGCGGGCGCAGGCGCCGTTGGCTTCGGCTCCCGCGACCAGCCCAGATACGTACCGCAGTTCCCACAGAAGTCGTCCGCGTCGCCGTTGGCCGTTCCGCACTCGGGACATGCGCGCATGGCGTTCAGCTCCCCTCTCCGCCGGACGAGCCGGACGGGCCTGACAGGATCTCCACCCGGCAGGTGAGATGCACCGGGCACACCGCCTCGACGAGCGCCCGCACGCGGGCCTCGTCCACGCCTCCGCCGTCGGGCGCCCGCACGCGCACCAGCACATCCGTCGCGGGCGCTGGCGGCAGCTCCGAGCGGGTCTCCGACGACCAGGACACTCCGCCGCCGTCCTCGATCTCCGTCTCCACGCCCAGACTCAGCCGCAGCAGCTCCACCAGCCCCCTGCGCGTGCCGCGCCAGCGGTGCAGTTCCACGGCGTGCGCGACCGCCTCGCGGCTCAGCCCACCGGCCCGTCCGGAAGGGCCCACCCCTCCTCCGGCCACGGCGGAGCCGTCAGGGCGCTCCGGACCCTCGGCCCGGATGCCCACCCAACTCGCCACCCACGTAAGGAAGTCCTCGGGCGCGAGCCGGGGATCGAAGTAGGCGGGCAGGTTGTCCAGCGTCGAGAACACGGGCGCGAGGAGCGTGTCGAGGCCCCCGGTGAAGCGCTGCGCGAAGTCGTCCTCGGCGTAGAGCGCGGGCAGCAGCGCGCCGATCGGGTGCCGCGACGGCAGCCCAGGCACCGCGCCCCGGCTCACGTCGGCTCCCCGGAGGGCGCGGGGCTGACGACGACCTGGTGCTGGTACGAGAAGACCAGCGCGTCGGGTGCCACGTCGATGCGGTCGGCCGGTGCCCCCCTGCGCCCGGTGATGGGGTCGGCGGGGAACAGCCGCACCTCCTCCACCAGCGTGGCCCCTGAGATGCGCTGGAGCACGGCGAAGACCTCCCCGTACTGCACCGGTCTGCCGAACCCCCAGCCCGTGCCGTCGGCGCCGCCCCGCAGGGGGTTGAGGTGCCGGAACAGCGCGGCGAGCGCGTCCTCGCGCACCCGGTCGGCCTCGGCGGCCGGTGCCTGGAGCCTGGCGACGACCGTCACACCCTGGTAGGCGGGTGGTTCCACGACGAGCCGGGTGCCGATCAGCCGCCGTTCGTCGAGGCGCCCCGCGATGGCGGCCAGCATCGTGTCCGGCGGGATGAGCTGCTCGAACCGCAGCCGGTCGCCCTCGTCGGCCACCGCGTCCGGCACCACCAGCACCCGCACGGCGCCCGGTTCACCGGCCACCGCGGGCAGGCACTTCACCCGCGCCGCCGACGGCGCCGCCTGCCGGGCCACCACCTCGTGGTCCCCGGCCGTGACCGCGCGCTCCTGGAGGCGCAGCAGGTGTGGCGCGCGCACCTTCGCGTTCTCGACGGTCTCGCCGTCCACCCCGCCCCGCGCCGCCTCCCTGTTGTGCACGGCGGCGATGTACGGCACCGAACTCTGGAGCACCGACACCGCGCCGCGCGCGACGTTGCCCGCCGTGCCGCCACCTGTGCGGTATCGCGGCACCCGCAGACGGGCGCCCTTGGGCGGTACGCCGCCGTACACGCGCAGTGTCCCGTCGGGTTCGCGCACGGCGGGAGGGAACGCGAACTCCCCGGCCGTCGCGTCGATGAGGACGTGCTGGTCGCCGGGCGACGAGTCGCCGAAGTGCTCGACCGCCGTCCATGTCTCCCAGCCCTCACCGGAGGACACCTCGACGACCGGGGGTTCCCCGTCGAGCAGGATCGGCGCCCTGCCCACCGTGAACCGCTGGCCCGCCACACCCTCGGACACACCCAGCGGCACATCGAGCACCGCCTCCGCGTGCTCGGCCACGGCGGTGCCGCCGATGGTGAACACCTCCGCCTCGCGGACGGTCGGCGACTCGGAGTAGAAGGGCTGCCCCGGCTCCGCCTCGGTGACCCGGCAGCGCAGCCACCCCGCGCGGGTGCCCGCGACCACGGAGGCGGTGTGTCCCGGCGGCACGTACACGACGATCTCGCCGGGACGGTTGAGGCCGCCCGTGGTGTCGGAAGCGGTCTCGCACGTCACCCACCGCGAGCCGTCCCACGCCTCCCACACCAGCGGTGGCTGTCGGGGGTCCACGCCGACACCCTCCACGCGGCTGTCCAGCCGCACGGCGACGATGCAGCGCGGCACGGCCACCGGCAGCCCGAACAGCAGCGCGTCGCCGGGGGCCGGTCTGGTCTGGAAGCACGGCACGTCGGCCCCGTCGGCGAGCCGCCCCGTCACATCGGTCTGGGTGCCTCCGACCGGTGCCGTCACCAGCTTCTCCAGCGAACTGGGCACGATGGGCAGGTCCTCGGTGGTGGCGAACACCACCGCCTCCTCGGTGTCGCTGCGCGGCGTGGCCACCTGGGTGCCAGCGCGCAGCAGAACCGTCTCCGGCTGCGGCGCCGAGAGCCGGAAGTCGACCTCGGTGGTGGCGGCTGCCGGGGGGAAGAGGCGGATGCCCAGCAGGTCGAGGAAGGCCGCGTAGTTCTTGTCGGGCACACGGTTCAGCCGGTACAGCAACTGGTCGACCATGTAGGCGAACGTCTCGATGAGCGTGACCCCGGGGTCGGACACGTTGTGATCCGTCCACTCCGGGGCCTTCTGCTGCACGTACCGCTTGGCCTCGTCCACCAGTTGCTGGAAGCGCCGGTCGTCGAGATGCGGTGAGGGAAGCGCCATCAGCTCACTCCTTCTTCGGCGGCGCCCTCGGCCGACGGGATCGTGTAGAAGGGGAAGACCAGGTTGCGGCGGTCGTTGGTTGACCTGACGGTGTAGTGCACGTCGATGTAGAGGACGCCCTCGTCCACGGTGTCGAAGGCGATCACCACGTCGTCCACCTCGATGCGCGGCTCCCAGCGCTCCAGCGAGCCGCGGACCTCGTGCGCGATGCGTCCGGCCGTGGCGCCGTCGCCCGGCGCGAACACGTAGTCGTGGATGCCGCAGCCGAACTCGGGACGCATCGGGCGTTCGCCCGGAGCCGTGCCGAGTACCAGCCGGATGGCCTCCTCGATCTCCCGGTCGCGCTCGACCATGCCGATGCCGCCCGTGGCGCTCACCCGCAGCGGGAAGGCCCAGCCGCGGCCGATGAACTGCTCGGTCACAGCGGGCCCCCGATCAGCACGTTCGGCGCACCCGTGAGGATCACGGCACCGCAGGCCGTCTTGTCGCCCACTCGCGCGGCGGGCAGTCCGCCGATGAGGACCTGCCCCGAGACGGCGCCCGCCGGGTTGGGCAGCACGACGTTCGCCGGGCCGAGCAGCGCGTGCGGGGGTATGACGCACACGTGCAGGCTCCCGACGACGGCCGCGGGCTTGCCGCCGATCAGCACGGTGGCCACCTTGGCGGCGGCAGCGGGCGGCGGGGTGGTGAGGGCGCCGCCGTGGACGGTGCTGTCGCCCGTACGGGCTGCGGGGGGCATCGCGTTCTCTCCTCGTTCGGGAATCCGGAAATCCTTGGTGGCGCCGTCGGGTGGTGCGTCGGATGGTGCCGTCAGTTGATGCGGACGAACCTGCCCTTCAGCACCGCGAGCAGACCGCCGTCGATGCTCACGTCAGCGGTGCCGTTGACGCTCACCGAGCGTCCGCGCAGGTCGATCTTCCCGGTGCCCGCGTCGAGCGTGATGCCGGTGCGGGAGAGCGACACGGTGCTGAGCGCCCGTCGCCCGCCGGGCGCGAACACGGTCAGCTCGATGAGCCCGGCGCGCTCGTCCAGTTTCACCTCCAGTTGCTTGTCGCCGCTGGCCAGCCGCACGCCCGAGGGGCCCCTGGGCGCGTCGAGCAGCTCCATCCGGTTGCCCGAACGGGACACCAGGGAACGGCGGTTGACCTTGCCGCTGGTCGGATCGACGAGGGGTACGTCGTGCGGTGAGGGCTTGTCCACGCCGTTGTAGAGGCCGCCCAGCACATACGGGCTGTCCAGTGAACCCTGCTCGAAGCCGACGAGCACCTCGTCGTTGACCTCCGGGCTGAACACCCCGCCCCCGCCCTGGCCGCCCCACTGGACGGTGCGGACCCAGTCGGACACGTAGGTGTCGTCCAGCCACGGGAACTTCAGCCGCACCCAGCCGCGCTGCGCGCCGCCCTGCTCGCGGATGTCGGTCACCACGCCGATGGCCAGGCCCGGCATGCGCGGGCCGCGCGGCGGCGCGTTGCCGCCGGTGACGAGCCCGGCCAGCGAGCGGTCCGGGGCCGCGCTCACCGACACATGTGTCCGGTAGCCACCCTGCGGCTCCAGCACATGCCGCACCGAGGTGGTGGTGTAGCGCCCAGAGAACGCCTGGCCGACGTTCCCGAGTGCCACGGGCACACCCGCGCGCAGCTTCGGGCTCCCCTCGGCGACGGCCTCCAGCTCCCCGAATCCCGAACTCACCGAGTCGGCAACGGAGTCGGCGACGGCCTTCGTCGCCGCCTGGGTGCGGTACGGGGTGTCCGCGACGGTCATCCGCGCCGACGCGCCGAACTTGGCGGCCACCGAGGGGCTGAGCCCCGGCAGCACGGTGGTGCTGCGCACCGACGGCTTCCGCGCGATCAGGGGCTTCTTGGTGGTGACGTTCCAGCCCCGCACCTCCACCGTCCCGGCCCCGTCCGCGCCCGTCAGCACGGCGCGCAGCGCCAGCAGGTTGCGGCCGTACTCCAGGACCAGCGGGTTGCGGGTGGCGGGGGTGCTGGGGGGAGGCGCCGAGGACGCCGGTTTGGGGCGTACGAACTGGAGCATTCCGTTGTCGTCGACGCTGAGCTGGGCGCCGCTCTCCTGGGCCAGATACTGGAGGAACTCCCAGTCGGAGACGTTGGCCTGCGACAGATGCTGGTGGGTGACGGGCACGGGGTCGATACGTCCGCAGGTCAGGCCCGCGCCCCTGGCCACCTTGCGGACGATGTCGGCCGTCGTCATGTTGCGGAAGGCGGCCACCTTGCGCCCGCGCATCAGCCGGTGCGTCTTCGCGGCGGCACGCACCACCGTGAAGGCGCCGGTGGTGTCCGTGTCCAGCTCCAGCGCCGTCACCTCGCCGGTGAACAGCCGCTGCTTCGCGCGGCCCTGCACGGTGACCACCGAGATCTTCAGCGGGGTGCCGATGGTGATGCCCGTCTTGGCGAGGAACTCGTGGTGCGGGTCGCGGTAGCTCAGCACGGCCGAGTCGGGCAGGCCGACGCTCTCGTCCACCTCGCAGCCCACGAGCTGCGTCGCCCAGACGGGGGCCAGCTCGCCCGGCGCCTCCACGATGGGGTCGGCGGCGAACGAGCGTCCGCCCTGCGGTTCCGATGTACTCATGTGTCCTCACCGCTACCGTTCCGCGCCGGCCCGTTCGGTCTCGGGCCGCCCTGTGCCAGGCCGTTCAGTGATGCGCCGTTCGGTGATGCGCCGTTCAGCAGTGGGTCCTCCCGTGCCGGTCCGCTGGCCGCCGACGCGTCGGCGGCCGGCAGGACCAGTTCCGTGCCGGGTGCGAGGACCATGGGGTCGTCGATGCCGTTGGCCTCCGCGATGGTGCGCCACACCGTGGGGTCCCCGTACTCCCGCCAGGCCAGCAGGGGCAGGCTGTCGCCCGCGACGACCCGGTGTGTGCTGTGGGCCTCCCGTGCGCCCGACGTGGGGTTCTGGCCCGGCGGGTCGGTGCTCGCCTCCTCGATGGAGAGCGAGCACGTGGCGCGCAGCGGCTTCCCGTCGACGTCGAAGAGCGTGTACGACACCGAGAGGCTGGAGAGCACCCCGTCGAACGACGTCGTGCGCGAGGTGCCCCAGTCGAAGCGCACCCACGGGCTGGCCGGGGTCTTCTTGGCGATGCTGCTCGGGGTGGGGACACACGCCTGCATCAGCTTCTCCACCGCCTTCTCGACGGAGTTGTCGTGGGTGGCCGTCGCGTCGAGGAACACGTCCAGGGAGAGCGAGCGTGGTCCGCTGCCCACGAACTCAGGCAGCGCGGACTGCCCCGCCATACGGGACGGGGTGCGGCGCCACTCGGTGGTCTTGCTCAGCGACAGTTGCGCCGGATTGAACTGGAGCGGAAGGCGGGCGAGGGTGCCGCCGGGCTTGGCGCCGACGGACGAGGGCGGCTCCATGATCGTCAACTGTGCGCGGGCACGGCTCGTGCGGGAAGCGGATGACACCCTGTTCCTCCTCTCCGTGGATGGCGGCTGTGGTGTGCGGGCGGGCGGACGGGCGGGGTCACGACGGGCGCAGGCCCTCGTGCGCGATCTCCAGCGTCTCCGTGGCGGCCTGGGAGTTCGCCGGATCGAACGAGGGACCCTGCCACCGCACCGGCACGATGCCGAGCACCTGCCAGCTCACGATGGGGCTCAGGTCCGGCTTCAGGGCGACGATCTCGCCGTCCTTGGGCTCCACACGCCGGACGATCTCGTCCAGCCACTGCGCGATCTTGGTGGTGTCCGAGGTGACGGGGCGGGACAGGGTGATGTTCGACCACGTGATACGACCGGGAAGCTGCCAGGCGAAGCCGTTGTTGCCGCCCTCGGCGTACTGCTCGATCTCCACCTGAGCGCCCAGGCCCGTGCAGGTGTGGAACGCGCCGAGGTCGTTGCCGCCGATCGTGAGCTTGAAGAACACGCTCGTCGCGAAGATGTCGTCCGTCATTCCCTTGTCTCCCCGTCTCTCCCTGCCGTGTGCGTGTGCCTGTGTCTGTGCGGGGCGGTTGATCCGTGCGTGGTCACCGGCGGCCGTCGTACAGTCGGCCCGCGCGTTCCCTGCCGCGGCGCAGATCGGCGCGCAGCAGCCGTCCGACGGGTTCGATCAGCCGCCGGGCCAGTTCTTCGATGTCGAGGTTGCCGATACCGCTGGTGTCGCCGCCCTTGTGGTCGGGGGGTTCGGCGGCACGGCTGCCGGTTCCTGTGGTGGTGCCGGTGGCGGTGTCCGGTGCGCCGGGTGGTGCGGGCTGCGGGGAACGGCCGGTGGCCGACGGTGTCTCCGCGCCGCCGCCCGTGTGCGGACGCCGGTACGTCTGGACCGGGGTGGTCACCGCGGTCACCGGCACGCCGGACAGGCCCGCGTGGTCGAGCGCGCGCTGCACGGCGGCCGACGACGGGCGCGTGCCGTGGTGCGCCGTCCCGCGCGGTGCGTGGCCCGGCGTGGGCCCTGACCCGGGTGCGGGCTGGGCCACGCGCACGGGCAGCACGGGGAGGTTGCCCTGGGGCGGCGCGGAGGGCGTGGACGGCGCGGATGCTGTGGAGGGCAGGGGCGGGGCGGACGGCGCGGGGGAGACCTCGGGCGTCAGACGTTGCACCGTGGGTGTCCCGGCCTCCGGCCAGGCAGACGCGGGACGGCTCGGCCGCACGGCGGGCACGGTGGGCCTGGCGGGTGCGGGGGACGCGGTGGGGGTGGCGCGGGTCTCGGGTGCGTGGCCGTCGGCCCGGCCCACCGTGCGCGCGTGGGTGTCCGACGCGGCCGAGGGTGCGGTGGTGTTCCCTTGCCGTACACCGGGCAGCGCTGCCGCCGCTATGTGTGACGGGGCGCGCTGCACGGGTGGGCGGCCCGTGGTGTGTCCGGAGCCCGTACGGGGAGGGCTCGATGAGGGGGATGAGCGGGGCGAGTGGGGTGAGTGGGGTGCTGTGGTCGAGGGTGCCGACGGGTCCGGCGCCGACGTGGCCGCGTCGCGGGGCCACACGGCCCGGACGACGGGCTTCGACGCCCCGGCCGTCCCTGTCGCCCCCGCCTTCTGTACCGGTGCGGAGAAGCCCTCGCGTGCGCCGGTCCGCACCGGGAGCTGGCGCTCGGCGAGCAGGGCCCGTGTCCGCCGCACGACTCCTGCCTGCGGTGCGGGTGCGGGTGCGGATGCGGGTGCGGATGCGGTGGCGGGGGTGGGTGTGGGTGTGTGCGCCGTGGTGACCGCATGGGTGCCGGTGCGGGTGCCGGTGGCCCCTGTGTCGCTCGGTCCGGCAATGGCTCGCTGGACGGGTGCGGGGCGCGCCGTGTCACCTGTCGTTCCGCTGTGCGGCGCTGGCTGATGCGTCGTCAGGGTGCGTTGTACGTGCGGGGCTTCTCCGGTGGGGGCGGGCTGCGGCGCTTCGGTGCCGGGGTGCGACGTCGCGGCCTCGCCGCTCGTGCGCACGGGGAGGGGCTGCGATCCGGTGACGGGGGGCGTTGCCGGTGTCTGTGCCGGGTCGCGCCGGTCGGGCTCCGGTGCCCGCAGCACCGGGCGCATCCCGCCCGTCAACGGTGCGGTCTCCGGCGTCGCCGCCGCCGTGCCCGGCAGTGCGGGGAGGGGTGCGCCCAGCCCCGTACGCGGGCGGGAGACGGCACGCGGTGCTTCCCCTGACGACGGTACGGCGTCGCTGGGGCGGCCCGTTCCTTCCTCGCGGGCCGGGCGTGACGGAGTGGTCCCGGACCGTACAACTCGCCCCGTAGCAGGCGGAGTTGGTGCACTCGGGGTGCCCGCTCCCGTACCCGTACCCATGGCCTCGTGCTGGGCCGTCGTGTCGTGCGGGGTGTCCGTCTGGCGCTGTACCACGGGGAGCGGGGCGGAGTCGGTGGCAGGGTGCGTCGTCGGGGAGCCCGGCGACGTGGTGGGCCCGTCAGCAGTGGTCAGCGGTACCGCGCTCGCGGGGAGGGCGTGCAGGGCTTCCCCGAGCGTCGGACGTGACGGGGTCGAGGGCGCGGACGTGCCGGCCCCCGGCGCACCGGTCGCCCTCGACGGCGACGGCGCATCCTCCCCGCCCCCGTTCCCGTCCCCGCCCTCCGCACGGCGCTGGACCTCCACGCCATGCGCACCCCGTCCACCGCGCGGACCAGACGTGACCCCGTGCCGCTCCGCACCCTTCTCCGGTGCACCGCCTCTGCCGGGGTCCGCCTCGTGCGTGGGCCCCGCGCCCTCTGAAGCGGAACCCGCACCGGGGGCACCGGTCCCCCCGCTGCTGCGGGCAGGTGAGGCGCCCGGCGCCGCACGGGTCGCCCCGGGGGCGGGGCGTGCCGTGGAGGGGACCGCCGTCACAGGGCGCGCGGGCAGCACGGTGCGCCGGGCCACCGTCAGTGGCGGCCCGGCCGGACGCGCCCTTACGCGTTCCGGAGGCGTGGCCCGTACGACGTCCGGCGCCGTACCGCTGGACCGCACGGGCGCCCCGCTCCCGGAGGACGCGGCAGGCACCGGAGAAGCGGAGGACGCAGGGGAAGGCACGGACTTGGCCGTGGCTGTGGGCATGGCTGTGGACGTGGACTTGGCCGTGGCAGCGGACGGGCGCACCGTCACGGGGCCCGCCTCCGCCTCCCGGGACGCCTCGCCCTCCCCGTCGGGACCGGGCTGCGCCTCCGGCGCGGCGACGCGCAGCAGCAGCGGCGCACCGCTCGCGCGGGTCGTCGGAGTGGCCGCGCGGGCCACCCCGCGCACGAGCCCCGCTGGGGCGCTCGGCAGCACCGCGTGACCGAGCCCGGTACCGAAGGAGGGGTTCTGCCACGCGGCGAGCCGCGAGCGGAACCGCAGCCCGTCGCTGACGCCGATCGAAGCGCGCGCCACGGTCACCGTCGGAGGTGCGACGGCGCGCCACCCGCCGTCCCACGACGCGTCGGCCCCACCGCCCGCACTCGAACCCACACCCGCACCCGCGCCCGAAACAGCACCCGCGCCCGAAACAGCCCCGGACTCCGTACCGGAACCGGTACCGGAACCCGCACCCGCACCCGTGTCCGCCCCGGAACGAACCTGTTCACGGGATCCGGCACGGGGCACGCGCCGTACCCCCTCGCGAACCCTCTCCAGGAATCCCATGCGCTCACCCGCCTTCGTTCACGCGGGTGTTGATCCGCGCTATCTCCCGCACCCACTGCTGCCGTTCGCCGTGGGTGAGGTCGAGAATGTCGTCCCGTTGCCAGTGGAAGTGATAGGCGACGTACGCGATCTCCTCCCGTAGCCGGGGGAGCGCGTACGTCACGATTCCCCCAGGCGCCCCCCGGAGAGGTCGACCTCGAACGACCCGTTGCACATCGGGCAGGTCACCGAGGCGTGTGTGTGACCCTCGCTGTTGATGCGCTGGTAGAAGTCCTGGAGGAAGGCGACGTCGGTGGCGTACATCCGCTCGACGACACCCGCGTGCACGTCCGTGATGCTGCCGAGCTGGGTGATCACCTGGCTCAGCAGCACCACGCTCAGATACGCCGGGTTCTCCTTGACGCGCAGATCGATCTGCGGACGCAGCTCGTCGCGCGCCGTCGCCAGCCGCATCGACCCGCGGCGGTGCACCGTGCCCTCGTCGTCCACGTATCCGCGCGGCAGCTCGAACTCGAACTCGGTACGCAGCTCCCGCGTATCGCGTCCCCCGTCCCGCGCCACGGTCTGTGGCGCGGGAGCCGAAGCCGGAGCCGGAGCCGGTGCCGCCGTGGCCCCGGCGGCACCAGGCCCTGGCTTGTCGAGGAGTTCCCCGACGTCGATGCCGGTGGTGACCGTACGGCGTCTCATTCGACGACGATCTCCTCGAACGTGATGGTCACCGACTCGGTCGCCGCGCTCGACTCGCCCGCCTTCAGGGAGGGACCCTCCCACTTGCTGGCCCAGCCCTGCATGAGCTGGATGCGGCGGACCGTCTCGCCCGTCGAGTCCTTGATCTCGATGGTGAGGTTCTGCCGCGCGGTGTCGACGGCGCCGTTGTTCAGCGTCTCCTTGATCCAGGTCGTGAACTCGCTGCTCTGGTCCAGGCCCCGAGTGATCGTCACCTCGCCCGCCTGGCGCGCGCCGGGCTGCTTGCGGATGATCTGCTTGCCCTCGGCGGTCACCTGGCGGACCTCGACCACTTCCTCCTCGACGGTCAGGCCGCTGATCTCCTGGATGGACTCCACGAGATAGCCGCCGAGTTGCACGCCGAAGACGTGTGTGGAGAGAGCGTCGCCTTCTGCCATGACTGCTGGTCACCTTCCGGTAATGAACGCGTGGCGCGTGGAGTGGGAGAGTCGGCTGGGGGGCCGGGGGGAGGGGGAGGAGCGGTGGTCACTCGTCGACGAGGCTGGTGCTGTCCGAGAACTGCGACAGCCGGAAGACCACGAACTCGGCGGGCTTGACGGGCGCGACCCCGATCTCGCACACCACCTGCCCGAGGTCGATGGACTCCTGCGGGTTGTTCTCCCGGTCGCACTTCACGTAGAACGCCTCGGCCGCCGTCCGCCCGAACAGCGCGCCCCTGCGCCACTCCTCGGTGAGGAACGCGGTGACGTTGCGGCGGATGCTCGACCACAGCCGGTCGTCGTTCGGCTCGAACACCACCCACTGGGTGCCCAGGAGGATGGACTCCTCCAGGTAGTTGAACAGGCGGCGCACGTTCAGATAGCGCCAGGCCGGGTCGGAGGAGAGGGTGCGCGCTCCCCAGATGCGGACGCCGCGTCCAGGGAAGGCGCGGATGCAGTTCAGCCCGATCGGGTTGAGCAGGTCCTGCTCGCCACGGCTGAGGCGGATCTCCAGGTCGACGGCGCCGCGCAGCACCTCGTTCGCCGGGGCCTTGTGCACACCGCGCTCACCGTCGCTGCGCGCCCACACGCCCGCTACGTGGCCGCTCGGCGGGACCATGGAGTTGCGGCCCGTCGCCGGGTCGAACACCTTGATCCACGGGTAGTAGGCGGTGCCGTAGCGGGAGTCGAACCCGGCCTCCTCGTTGCGCCACGTCCTGGCCTGCTGCGCGTTCAGGCCGGGCGGGGCGTCGAGGACGGCGACCCGGTCGCCCATCTGCTCGCAGTGCGAGAGCACGGCGAGCTGCACCGTCTTCACACCCTCGGCGTCGATGTCGCCGCGCTGGTAGGCGCTCATCAGGTCGGGCACCGCGACCATCGTGACCTCGTCGATGGCCTCCAGCCCCGCGAACCCGGTACGGGCCGACGCGTCGCCGACGTACTCGGCGGGAGTGGCCGCGGGACGCCCTGGCACCGCGACCTGCGCGGGCGCGGCGGCGAGGGTGAGGGTCTGGTTCTCCGGGCGGCGCTGGGCGGTGCCGGGCTGCTCGGTCACCTCGACGAGCGTCGACTCCCGCGCCTGGGTGACCAGATACCCCTTCGCGTTCTTACGGGTCGTCACATCGAGGGTCTCGACCACCTTGGTGCCCTTGCGGATGAGCACCCGGAAGCGGTCGTCCGGCGCGTTCTCCCCCTCGGGGTCGGTGATCTCGACGGAGAGGTCCTGCCCGGCGCCGGGCAGCGCGGAGAACAGGAAGCCGCCCGTCGCCACCGGCGGGGGCAACTGCTCGGCTGCCGGGGCCTCGCTCGCGGCCGGGCCGCCGACGCGCACCACGTACGCGCTGCCACCGCCGTTCGCGAAGTAGCCGTAGACGGCGTGCGCGAGGAAGGTGCCCTCGGTGAAGCCACCGAAGCCCTGCACGTACTGGTCCCAGTTGGTCACCAGAGTGGGCTGGTGGAAGGGGCCAGTCTCGGCGAAGCCGACGAACGCGGCGACGGCGGTGCCCACACCCTCGATCGGCCGGGCTCCGGACTGCACCTCCTCCACGTAGACGCCCGGGGTGAGGTACGTCGGCATGCTGGCTCCTTCGGGTGGACGGTCGGTCGGCGACGACGAGTGTCGCGCGGGGACCCCACCCGGCAGCAGGTCTGTTCGCCCCGGGACAGGGGCAACGAAGCTGCCTTCCCGGGCACACGCGTGCGCCGCGCGGACCCGTCCGGATCCTGGCCGGGTCCCGTCCGGGCCCCGCCGTCCGCCCGTCACGCCGAGGGCGGGGGCGCCGCGAGGAGCCCGCCGCCGCGCCGTCGCGTCCCGGCCTGCGGTTTCGCGCTCCGCAGCGCCTGCCCTCCCGGGCCCGTACGGGCGTGCGCGCGTGCAGCGCGCTTCGGCGCCCCGGGCACGGGGTGCGGCACGGACGGGCCGTCCGCGAACCAGCGGCGCCGCCTCCGCACGGCGGCTACGTCCGCGTCTACGGCCGCATTCGGCACGTCTACGTCCGGTGCGCCCGCGCCTACGCGGACATACCCGATCCCGGTCCGTCGTTCAGCGCCGACTGGAGCCAGGGCCCGAACTCGCCCGCCAGCGCCAGGCGCCCGAGCTTGCGGTACTCCTGGAGGATCGCCGAGACGAGCTGCTCCATGCGCAGCGGCGTGCCCGCCTCCGCCGCCAGATACGCGGCCGTCACCGCGCAGGCCCGGATCGACCCGCCCGCCAGCTCGAAGCGTTCGGCGCAGAACTCCAGGTCGAGGTCGTCGGCGCGCGGCAGCCCGCCGCCGAGGCACCGGTCCCACAGCGCGAGCCGCTGACGCGCGTCGGGCACGGGGAACTCCGCGATGACGTCGAGCCGACGCGTGAACGCCTCGTCCAGGTTGGCGCGCAGGTTGGTGGTGAGGATGGCGATCCCGTCGAAGGACTCCATGCGCTGGAGCAGATAGGCCGACTCGACGTTCGCGTGCCGGTCGTGCGCGTCCTTCACCTCGGAGCGCTTGCCGAAGATCGCGTCCGCCTCGTCGAAGAGCAGCACCCCGTTCACCTCCGACGCCTCGGTGAAGATGCGCTCCAGGTTCTTCTCCGTCTCGCCGATGTACTTGTCGACGACGGTGGACAGCTCCACCACGTACAGCTCCATGCCCAGCTCGGCGGCGACCACCTCGGCCGACATCGTCTTGCCGGTGCCCGACTCGCCGGCGAACAGCGCGATCACGCCGCGCCCGCGCCCGCCGCCGGGGCGCATCCCCCACTGGCCCAGCACCTGGTCACGGTGCTTGGCGCGCAGCGCGAGTTCGCCGAGCTGACGCCGGGTCTCCGGAGGGAGCACGAGGTCGTCCCAGGTGACGGCGGGTTCGAAGCGCCGCGCCAGCCTGGCCAGTCCGGCGCCGTTCTGCGCCCGTACGGCGGCCCGCAGGTCGGCGCCGTCCACAGGGCGACGCTCGCTCGCCGCCGTACGCACGGCGACGGTGGCCGCTCGGCGCACCTGCGACGCGTCGAGCCGGTACGAGGCGACGGCGGCGGCCAGTTCACGGGCCGCTCCGGTATCGGTACCGGTGCCCTCGTGGCCGGGGACGCCGTTGCGCCGTGCGGCGGCGACGAGTTCCCGCTCCCAGCGCGCGGTGCGTTGGACCGCGTCCAGCGGCGGAACGGCGAACGCCACCGGGCTCTCCGCCGCCCACCACGGGTCCCACACCTTCGCCCCGTACGTGACGAGCGGGACACCGGCGAGCGCCGCGCACAGCTCGCGCAGCAGCCGCGCGTGCTCGGGGCGCTCCGGCGCGCAGCGCTCCAGCGGCCCCAGGACGACGCCGCCGCCGCTCAGCCGGGCCTCCAGTGCCAGGGCGCGGGCCGAGCGGAGCGGCGAGTGGTCGGCGGTGAACGCCGTCGGATCGAGCACGAGGGGGCGACGGCCGGCCGCCACCAGCGCTGTCACGGCGAGCCGTTCCGCGTCGCCGCCGCCGTCGAGCAGGTGGACGGTGCCGCTGCCGGTCGTCGCCGCCGCGCCGATGCGGTGGGCGAGCGCGGTGCGGGGGTCCGTGCCGGAGCGGGCGGTGCCGTCGTCGGGGGCGGCCAGGGTGGCGAGCCCGCGCAGCCTGCCGTCGGGCGCGTCGTCGCCGAGCAGATGCGCGGTCACCCGGTCGGGCACCCGCAACCCCCTGGACAGGAGCGGCCGTTCCGGCTCCGTGACCTCCAGGAGCCCGCCCGCGACCAGCGGCGCGTCCGTGCCGAACCGGAACCGTCCTGCGGAGGCGCCGTGCAGCCCGCACAGCTCCAGGGCCAGCCCGATGGTCGGCCTGCGCCGGGTCAGGTCGTCGTTGAGATAGCCGTAGAGCTGCTCGAACCGTGCGTCGATGTCCGGGGCCAGCGCGACGAACAGCAGGTCGAGGTCGAGCGGCGGCAGCGCGAAGGCATCGGCCAGCCGCCCGGTCCTGGTGCCCGGCGACGGTCGTTCCGCCGCGCCGGGTGCGACGGACTCGGCGGGGGCGGCGGGCGCTGCCGGTGCCGCCGTGGGGGTGCGCAGGATGCGCTCGACGGCCTCCGCGCTCAGATACTGGCCACGGTACGGGTCGTCCGGGTCCGGGTCACCCTCCCTGCGCATGGCCACCGCGTCCCGCACCCGCTGCTCGACGCGCCGCAGCAGCGCCCAGAACGGGTCCGACACGGATCCGGGTCCGGAGGCGACGGGACCTGTCGAGGCCGCCGGGGCTGTGCGGGCGGCACCCGGCGCGGGCGCCGTGCCGTTAGTGCCCGGTGTGTGTGCCGTTCCGTTCGTCGTGGGTTCGGTGTGCGCTGGGTCCGGTATGTGCGCCGTGCCGTGCGTCGGTGTGCCGCGCGCGCCCCTGCCGGTGCCTGCCGAGGCTGCGGGCGCTGAGTCCGTCGGGCCCGGCGTGCCGTTCGAGGGCGCGCCGCCCTGGGGCCCCGTCACCTCGTCCGTACCGTCCGTACCGTTCGTACCGTCCGTCGCCGCCGTGACGTCGAGGCTCACCGGCGGGCACCGCCCCGTCGCCGTCGGCCAGAGGGGAGCGGGCGTTCGCGGGGGGCCGCGAAGCCGTCGGAGCCCGGGTCCGTCGCGCCGTCGTAGCGCAGCCGTCGGCCGGGAGCCTCCACCGGGCCCCCGCCACCGTCCGGACCGTTCCCGCCGCTTTCTTCCGACCCCCCGTGGGGACCGGTCCGCACCACCATGCCCTCGGTGACCGGCGGCCCCGCCGGTATGCGCGGGCCGGAGAGCGGCGCCAGGACGCGCACGTCCAGCGACGGCTTCAGCTCGCCCCCGAGCGCCGACCACACATCCGGCACCGAAGGCCCGCGTTCGCTCTGGCCACCCGCGTCCAGGGAGACGGCGAGGCCCAGCTCGGCGAGCGTGCCGGTCAGCAGCCGCTGGGGCAGCACGTCGACGGCGACCAGGCAGCGCAGAGTCTCGGACAGCAGCCGGTGCTCGTCCTGCGGGCGGCTGGTCCACGTCGTGACGAGGTAGGCGAGCTCGAACCAGCGCGGCGGGGTGCGCCATCCGGTGACGGTGCCGTCCTCGTCGTACTCCTCGGCCGTGCCCGTCTGACGCCGCGCCACGTCTTCGCGGATGCCGTGCAGGAAGACGCTGATCGTGGGCGCGTTGCGGCGCGCAGCCCAGTCCGACGTGGGCGCGTCGAAGGCCAACTCCACGCCGCCGCCCGTCAGTCCGCCCTCCGTCAGGAGCAGCCGCAGTGCCTCGTCCACCTCGTGGATCATCGGCGGGCCACCTCGTCCGGCGGCTGGACGCTGCCGTTGACGACGAGGAAGTCCGTCTTCACCGCGCTGAAGCCGGGGCCCCTCGCGGTGATGGTGCGCGGACCCGTCTGGTCCTTGGCGAGGATCAGCAACTGCGCCGTGAACTTCCCGCTCCCGGCAGGGCGGGTGGGAGCCGCCGAGGCGGTGATGCCCGGCTTCCAGCGCAGCTTCACCGGCGCGCCCGGCGGGAAGTCCTTGCCGCGTACGGAGGTGACGAAGCCCGGCTTGCCGATGTCAGGCACGGCCACGATGCGCGGCTGGAGGATGCGCAGCGGCTCCTTCGCGGTGTTGTCCGAGCGGTCCGCGTCCGTGCCGGTGGTCGTCAGGCGTCCGGTGACCGTGGTCTTCAGCGCCTTCTTCGGCGCCAGTACGACCCGTATCACCGACGAGGCACCCGGCTTCAGATCGCCCAGCTCGCACGCGGTACGGGTGCAGCCGCCGGGAAGCCGCTCCGTGGGCACACCCTCGGGCAGCCCGAGCCGCAGCCGCAGCCCGGTGGCCAGCGCGTCGCCACGGTTGCGCACGGTGTAGCTGAGGGTCACCCGGCCGCCGACGTAGCCCGGGTTGGGCTGCGCGTTCAGCGACACTCCAGGACCGGCCTCGGTGGCGTCCGGCGGGGGTGGTGTCGGGGAGGGTTCGCCAGGTCCCGGGGTGGGTGTGGGCGTGGGTGTCGGCTCGTCGGTCGGTGTGGGGGTGGGTGTCGGCGTCGGTTCGTCGGTGGGCGTGGGCGTCGGAGTGGGTGTGGGCTCCTCGGCCTCGACGGGCACGACCGTCTCCCCGGCGTTGTCGCTCGGGTTGGGATCGAGCACGGTGCCCGTGACCGACCACCCGACGCGGTGTTCGCCCTCCGTCACACCGACGATCCGCGCGGTGACCTGGACCGAAGCGCCGGGCGCGAGTGTGCCCAGGTCGCACTGGAGGGTCTCCGCCTCGCACTGTCCCGTGGACGTGGTCAGCTCGTCGAGGCGTACCCCGGCGGGCGGTGCCACCGTGAAGGTGGTGCCGGGCGAGGGCGAGGGGCCGTTGTTGGTCACGGTGACGGTGACCGAGGTGCTGCCACCTGTCCGCACCGTGTCCGAGGTGCCCGGCGCGGTGAGCGCCAGATCGACCGACTGCTGGAAGGCGGGCTCCTTCTGACGGCCCGGCATATAGCCGGTGATACGCGTCAGTTCGCCGCTCCCGAGGTTCAGCACCGACAGTGCCTCAGGCGAGTTCGGCGCGGCCGAGCGGCGCGAGGACAGCACCAGTTGCGAAGCGTCGGGCGACCAGGCCACGTCGCGGGGCTGGAAGGGCCCGGACGCCGAGGTGTCGGGCAGGTCCTGTGCGCACGCGTTCGGCGTGTCGCGCAGTCCCTCGGGCAGGACGACCTGGCAGGTGCCGCCGCCGAGCTGGGCGAGCAGCACACCGTTGCGCTCGTTGACCCGGCCGCCGCCGTCCTTGCGGTTGAAGGCGAGGGAGTTGCCGTCGGGCGAGAACGCGGGGCTGTCGTCGATGACTTCGCAGGCACCGGGACACATCTTCGCGCTCAGGTCGGTCTGTTCGCCGAGCGCGTCGGCGGGCGCGGTCCAGATGTGCTTGTTGCCGCCGTTGCCGTTGATGACCGCCGTCCTGGTGAACGCGAGCAGCTTGCCGTCCGAGGACCAGGTGGGCTGCGCGTCGCTGGCGTCGCCCTGCCCCTCGGGCGGTTCGACGGTGCCGACGATCTCACCCGTCGCCACCTCGGCGACGAGGATGCGCCCCGGACCCGATGCCCCGCCGACACCGCCGGGCGAGGTCCTGGTGAAGGCGAGGTACTTGCCGTCGGGTGAGAAGGCGGGGTCGGTGTCCCAGTCGCCGGGTTCGCGGTCGGCCAGCTCCATGGGGCGGGGGTTCGAGCCGTCGGCGCCGGTGAGCCAGATCCGCTCGACACGTCCGGCCGCCGAGTCCTCGAACCGGGTCACCACGATCTCCCGGCCGTCCGGTGTGTAGCTCTGCCGCTCGGTCCACGGGTCGTAGCCCTCGGCCGGGTTGAACAGGGGATCCGCGGCCGGGTCGGTGTTGGTGAGCGCCGACGGGTCCTCCTCCAGGACGGTGACCCCGAGGTCCCGCGGGTCGGCGCCGTCCGGCCTGACGTCCTGGAGCGTGGCGATGTTGGGTGCCGCCGCGCTCGTACGAGAGACGAGCACGTCCCCGCCGGAGCCCGGGTCCGAGCCGGAGGTCAGCAGGGTCGGGTCGTTGACGTTGCGGTCCTCGTCGAGCAGCAACTGGGGTTCGGCGGACGAGCCCGCGGCGGACCGGTAGGCGCGCTCGTGGTTCCCCTCGCCGACGTACCCGCTCTCGCCGAGGAAGAGCAGGCCGTCCCCGTCCGGGAGCCAGTCCGCCGCGCTGGTGCGCCAGTCGGCCTGGGCGCCGGCGAGCAGCGGCCCCTCCTCTCCGGCCGGGGTGGTGACGCGCAGCCGTGGGCCGGTGTCGCCGCCCGCGTCGAGGGTGTAGGCGATCAGATCGCGGTGTTCTGCGTCGTTCACCGGGTTCCATACGGGGTCGAGGGCGTCGCCCCTGCCCACCTGGGTGACCTGGGTGGCCTCGCCGCCCGCCAGATCGCGGACGTAGACCTGGCCGCAGGCGCACACGTCGTCGCTGACGTAGGCGATCCGGGTGCCGTCGGGCGAGACCGTCGGCCACTGTTCGTCGTCGGGGGAGTCCGTCAGCTTGCGCATGCCCGTGCCGTCGGTGCCCACGATCCACAGGTCGCGCTGGCTCTGCCCGTCGGGGCCACCCGGCTCGGACGAGTCGAAGACCACGGACCGTCCGTCCGGGGTCAGTTGCGGGTGCGCCGCGTTGCGTCCGTCCGTGAGCTTGCGGATCTCGCCCGACGCGGTGCGCAGGTACACCTGTGGCTGTCTGCTGTCGCGCAGGCTGATGAAGACGGTGGCGCCGTTGCGGGAGAACGGATGCTTGTCGAAGTGGGCGGGCCCGGGGCCGAAGAAGGGCTCGCTGGTGGCGGTGCCGGTGACCCGGCCCAGGCTGCGGTGGTCGGTGCCCGCGTACGTGATCCGTACGGAGTCGGCCGCCGCGGTCACCGCCGGGGCCTCCTGGCTGCCCCGCCCGGTGGCCGGTTGCGCCGAAGCGGCCGTCATCGAGGCCAGCAGCACCACCCCGGCGACGGCGCTCCTCGCCCACCGGGCATGCCCGGTGGGGGCGTTGGTGCCGTTGGTGCCGCGCGCTCTCCACTTCACAGTGCGGCCACTCCAGTTGCTTCGGCCATCCCCGCCACGTCCGCCAACTCCCCTGTTCCGAAGGGTTTTCCGGGCCGTGCGCCACGTGCCGGCGCGCCTGCGTGCACGGGCGCCCACGTTCGCGTTTCCGTACGTTCACGTCTTCGCACGGTTCCCCGCCGCAGTCTCGGGGCTGCGGGGGCGCGGGCACAGGGCCGGAGTACCCGTGCCGGGGGTAAAGGGCGGTGACCCCGAGGGCAACCGCCCCCGGGCCGCCCGGCCCCCGGCCCGTACCCGAGCCGCACGCGCATACGTGCTCACCTATGTGCGCGCGTCGGCGCACACGTCGGCGCACAGGCCGTCGCGTCGGTCGGTCAGATCAGCCCGTGCCGCATGGCGTAGCCCACCGCGTGCGCCCGGTTGCGCAGCCCGAGCCTGCTGGCGACCTCGTGCAGCACGTTCTTGACGGTCCGCTCCGAGTACGAGGTCTTCGCCGCGATCTCGGCCGTGTCGTACCCCTCGGCGACCAGCCGCAGCATGTCCGCCTCGCGGGCCGTCAGGGGCGAGAGGGTGAGGCCGCGCGGGTCGAGCACGGTGCGCTGGAGGCTGCCGACGTGGTCGAGGAGCTGGCCGAGCAGGTCGCCGGGCAGCACACCCTCGCCGCGTGCCAGCGCGGTGATCAGGTGCACGAGCCGCTCCTCGTCGGCCTCGGAGCGGCGCAGCACGGCCGCGGCACCGCACTCGATCATCGTCTGGAGCGCCCCCGTCTCGAACCGCCCGACGACCAGGCCCGTGCGGGTCCCGGTGTTGCGCTGAAGACGGCGCAATAACTGCACCGTCTGATCGTCCAGTTGATCCACGACCACCAGGGATATCTGTGCGCGGTCGGTCTCCGCGTCCCGGAGCAGCTCCACCTCGGGCCGCTGCCGCAGCAGATGGGTGATCCCGGAGTGCAGGACGTGGTCCTCGGCGTACACGGCGACCGACGAGCGCGTGGCAACGGCGGCCCCGCCCTCGCGCACGGCCACCCAGCGGTGCCGTGCCTCGCGGTACTGCCCGGACTGGCCTGCCTGCCCGGCGATCTCGCGCCGTCCCGTGTGCTCCGTCCGGTGGGCGCTGTCGACCTGGTGCTTCTCAACCGACGTCATGAGCCGATCCGTTCCTCTTCGAGGTGCCTGGTCTGCCTGGTCTGCGGGTGGGGGAGTCCGCGCGGGCGACGCTGACCACGCGGTGCGGAGTGTGGGGTGCGGTGTGTGGGGGTGTGGGGGTGTGGGGGCGGTGTCCCTGCGGGACGGGGGCTAGGCGCGGGGTGTGCGGTGCGGTGTGCGGTGCCCCCGCGGGGCGCGGCGGACCTACGGGAGGCGACTGCCGCACGCGGACCCCGTGGCCCGCACGGACCGCTCGGGCCGCGCGGGCAGGGGAACATGGGGGCGTGGACAGGAACGGGGTGCGCGTGGGGGAGCGGGACGGGACTGCTCCACCGGGTCCGTCTCGTGATGTGCCGTCAGGGCAGCGCCCGTGCCCGCGCGTTGCCCTCGTACCTCTCTCGCGGGGGTGGCCCGGCGTCCTACCGTCCCGTTGTGACCACATCTGCCGAACTCGAGATCCCGACGGTTACGGTGTCGCCGGGCGGTGAAGCGACGACGACCCTCACCGTGCGCAACGACACCGACATCGTCGAGGCTTACACCTTCGAGGTGGTCGGTGACTGCGCCCCATGGAGCACCGTCGAGCCCGCCCGCGTCTCCCTGTACCCCGGCACGTCCGAGACGGTGACGATCCGGCTCGCACCCCCGAGGTCCTCCGACGTGCGCGCGGGCGAGGTCCCGCTCGGGGTACGTGTGCTGCCTGCGGAGCGCCCCGAGGCGGTGCGGGTCCCGGAGACCACCGTTACCGTGACGCCGTTCCACGAGCTGCGGGCCGAGCTGACGCCCCGGCGCCGCCGGGGACTGCTGCGCGCCCGCTACCGCACCTCGGTGCAGAATCTGGGCAACACACCCGTCGGCATCGTGTTCGCCGCCGACCAGGCGGGCGAGGACCTGACCTTCGACTTCGCCCCGAGCAACCCGCACCTCGCCCCCGGCGAGTCCACGGAGGTGCGGCTCCGGGCACGTGCGGGCAAGCCCGTGTGGTTCGGGCAGCCCGTGACATGGCCCTTCGAGGTCGCCGTCGACCGGGGCGAGGAGAGCGTTCTCGCCGACCGGAAGCAGACGGAGCAACGCACCACGCTGGAAGGCGAGTTCGTTCAGCTCGTCATCTTCCCGAAGTGGCTGCTCATCGTGCTCGCGGCACTCCTCGCGCTGCTGCTCGCGTGGTTCGCGCTGGTGCGGCCCGCGGTGCGGAGCGCGGCCAAGGAGGCCGCCGACGACCGGGCGAAGGAGAACGCCGCCGCCGCGCGGGAGGCGGGCGACTCCGACGGCGACGGTGTGCCGGACGCGCAGGAGAAGGGCGGCGGCCAGGGGCAGCAGGGGCAGGAGGGCGCGGGCCAGAACGGCGGCGGTGGCGGCGGATCGGGCAACGCCGCGACCAGCTCCGGCGTCCCCGGCACCGGCAGCCAGACCTCCGAGACCATCGACATCCGCACCGGCGGCGGCGCCGAGAACGACGGCACCTACCGTGTCCCAGAGGGCAAGGTCTTCGGCGTGACCGACATGGTGGTCGCCAACTACCAGGGCGACGAGGGGCTGTTGACCGTCACCTTCGGCGAGCGGAAGATCACCACCATCGCCCTGGAGACGTTCCGCAACCAGGACTACCACTGGGTGACCCCGATCGAGGTCACCGAGGGCCAGACCGTCAGGGCGAGCGTGACCTGTGAGAAGACCGGCACACCCGCGTCCGGTGACCGCGCCTCCGAGTGCAACGAGGTGGTCAACGTGACGGGCATCCTGAGCGACATCCGCCGATAAGGCCGACGGTGCGCGGGGCGGCGGAGCGGCGGACCGCGCGGCGGATGGCGGAGCGGGCGGCGCGACGGCGGACGACGGGGCCATGGCGGCGGGCGCAGCGGGCAACGTACCTCCCCCCAGAGGAACGGCGGCGGGGCGAAGCTCCGCATCAACGCATGAAACGTATAAGGCGTTCTGAGGCGCGGCTGATTTCTGATGCGGGGGAGTATCTCCCGTTTTCCCCTTTTCGGTTGTGTGTTCAAGTAACGCTTGGTCGTGCGGTACGGGTGGTGACTGTCGGCGTCCGAGTGAGTGCGCAGGGCATCTGAACTGCGTGTACGGGCGTCGGCGGAGCGCGTGGGAGCGGTACCGCGCGTGTTCGCCGTCGGGGGATACGGCTATATAGGTCGTGAAGGGAAATGACCGAAAACTTATCGTGGAAGGCTGTTTTCGCCACCTTCCAGCCCTCGCGTCGGCACCGGAACCGGCACCGGCGTACGCACCGGCGCCTCATCCCTCCCGCAGGGTGACGGTGAAGGTGCGCCCGTAGGCGTGGCGGGTGGGGAAGCGCAGCAGCGTGCCGCCGCGCACCGCGCTCGCGCGCACACCAGGGTCGCCGGACACCACGCGCAGCGGGCGCCCGCGCACCAGCACGGTGAGTGTGTCACGGCGCATGGTCGGGTCGCTCGCGGCGACCGTGACCTCTCCGCGGGTGCGGCCTCGCTCACGGTCACGGTCTCGGCCCTGGTCACGGCCGTCCGCGCGGCGGACGAGGACGCTGGCCTGACCGTCGAGCCGCAGCAGTCCGCCGGCCTCGTGACGGCCGTCCGCGAAGGAGTTGGCCGCGGTCAGTCCGAGGCCGGTGTGGCGGACGGCCTGGAGCCGTGTGGTGTTGGCGAGGACGGCGAGCGGCCCGCCCCCGTCTTCGCCGCCCCCGCCGTACGCACGCAGTGCCCGCTCGCTCGCGTGCGGGACGAGCGCGTAGGCGAGGGCCAGCGGCTCCGCGCCGGGTGCCTGCCGGAACGCGGCGTCGAACACCTGACGCGTCACGGGGGTGTCGGGGTTCGCCGTGCGTACGGCGCGACGGCTGCGCGTCACCTTCTCCAGGCCGACCGTGACCGGGTGCCGGGCGTCGAGGAAGACATAGCCGACGGCCGTGCCCTCGGTGACGTTCGCGTAGCGCAGCCACCGCAGTCGGGCGGTGCGGTCCCCGTTGCCGGGCCCTGCCCAGGGGGTGCCATCGGTGTGTGCCCCGGTGAGGGCGAGCCGGTCGTCCGGTGCGGCGATGCGTGCGTCGACGGTGGTGGTCACCGCGCGGCCCGCCTGGTCGCCCACCCCGGCGGCGAGCACCACGATCTCGTCGTCCAGCAGGAACCACGACTTCGTCGCCGTCGCGTTGCGGTAGACGGTGAAGTCCTCGGGGAGCAGGTCGCGTTGGGCGTACGCCACATCGTCGGACTGCGTCATCCCCGCCACACCGTAGGCGTCGAGCACGGCGCCGCCCGAGTGCCTGTTGGTGCCGCGCGGGAAGTACACATAGGTGTTCTGCGACTCCGACGACGCGGTGAAGTGCAGCGGGTGGTCCGGGTTGTCGTAGTACGGGGTGCCGTACAGCTCGGGCACCGTCCGGCGCCGCTCCACGGGCGCCGTGACACCGGCGAGCCCGTATGGCGAGACGGTGGTGTAGTAGTCGACACCGTACGCGTGGCTCTGGTCCTGCCCCGCCAGGTACAGGTGGTGCGCGCCGTCGCCCTGGAACCAGGGCATCAGGTTCTCGCCGCTCATGTACTCGTACTTGCTGATCCGCTCCGAGCTGCGCGCGAGCGAGAAGGCGTAGCCGGGGCGGCGGTGCACCGTCCGGTCCATGGCGTTGAACGCGGTGCTGCGCGCCGCCGGGTTGAGGTCGGCGGCCGGTACGGAGGTGTCGGCGAGCACGTCGGCGTAGCGCACGACTGTCAGCGGGGAGGCGAAGCGGGCCGGGTCCGGCTTGGTGCGCGAGGCGGTGTGCAGGTGTTTCACATAGCTCTTGAGCGCGGTGGCACGCTCGCCCGTCGCGTAGCCGGACAGATCGGTGACGGCCTCGGCGACCACGGCGGTGTCCGCGTACCCCGTGCCCGTACGGGAGACCGCGCGGCCTTTGACGGACTCCATCATCCAGCCCTCGAAGATCAGCGGCGCGAAGCCGTCGGCCACCCAGCGGTGGACGACGGGGACGAGCGCCGAGGTGTCGGCGTAACCCGTGCCGTCGAGGAGCTTGAGCGTCTGCGTGACGCGCGTGAGCAGCGCCTTTCCGTACGACCCCGTGTAGGCCACCGAGTGGTGCTGGACGAAGGAGCCGTCCGCGTAGTACCCGTCCGTGACCCCGTGCCGCAGCGCGTACGGGTCGATGGTGGCGTAGACGGTGAGCTGGTCCTCCAGCGCCTTGCGGATGCGGGCCTCGCCGGAGTCGCCGCCGATCAGGGCGCCCTGGAGCAGGCGGTTGGTGGTGATGTCGGCGAGGTTGGCGCCGGTGTGGAAGCGCGAGTCGAGGTCGACGTCACCGTCCTTGCCGTTGCGCAGGTACGCGTCCATGGAGGCGAGGTAGGCGGACGTCAACTCGGGCCGCTGCACGGCGAGTTCGTCGGCGAGGAGGGCGAGCGTGGCGGTGACGCTGGTGGAGATGCCGATCTCCCAGTGGTACCAGTTGCCGTAATAGCCACGGTCCTGGTCGCCGTAGTAGCGCGAGTGGAGCAGCGCGAGCCCGTCGACGACGCGGCGCCGCACCGCGGCATCGCCGTCCAGCGTGCCACCGGGCGTACGGGCGGCGAGCGCGATCTCGTAGAGCTGCCGGAAGGTGGTGTTGAGGTTCCCGTCACTGGTGCCGAGCGGCAGCCCGGCGAACAGTTCGTCAGCACCCGCCGCTTCCATGGCCGCGAGGTGTGTGCGCGCTGCCTTCTCGACGGCGGCCAGCTTGGCTGCGGTCTCGGCCCGCGCGTTGGACTCGGGCGTACCGGCGAGGACGGCCAGCGCGTTGGCGAGCAGGCGCTCGGTGCCGGTGCCGGTGCCGGTGCCGGTGCCGGTGCCGGTGCTCCGGGCCGCCGGGCCCGCTCTGTCGGCGGCGCTCGCGCCGTGCGCCGGAAGCACCCCGGACAGCCCGGCCGCCGCCAGGAGGGACAGCACGTGTCTGCGCGTGATCTCCATGGGCCCTGGCCCTCCTCACCGGGAGCGAATGAACGCAGCGGAGCGAGCCTGACGGTGCGCAGTCAAACAGGTACGGGGGTGCCCGACAAGCGGGGCCGGGCCGAGCGGGGGCGGGTGGTTCCGCGCGTGGCCACGCCCTCGATCGACCTTCCGACCACGTGGGGGGTACCCTGACACGCAGCGAAGGGGAGTAGTCCCGAAACACCGGCTGGTCGACATACTGGACGTCCGCATGGCGGACGGCCCGGCCGCCGGGCCGTGGCGCCGGACCGGCGTGGCGGTGGACGAGACCTTCGGCCAGGCACTGACGTGCCCGCTCGCGCGGGCACACCCGTCGTGCCGGGCCGAGCGGTCCTCCCGTCGCCCCTCTGCGGCGCCTCGCGAAGACCCGGGCCCGGCCCTTACAGAAAGCCCCCGGAATGCACCTCGACCTCCTGGCGATCCTCACCGCCTTCGGCCTGATCTTCCTCGCGGAACTGCCCGACAAGACGATGTTCGCCTCCCTGGCCATGGGCACCCGCATGCGCCCCCTGTACGTGTGGCTCGGCACGTCGAGCGCCTTCGTCGTGCACGTCGCCATCGCCGTGGGCGCGGGCAGCCTGATCGGACTGCTGCCCGACTGGATCGTCAAGCTCGTCTCCGCCGCCCTCTTCGGCTTCGGCGCGTTCATGCTCCTGCGCGGCGGCGACGGCGACGACGAGTCGGACGACAGCGGCGGCAAGACCGTGACCGGCTTCCTGCCCGTCTACTCCACCGCGTTCATGGCCGTCTTCATCAGCGAGTGGGGCGACCTGACCCAGATCACCACCGCCAACCTCGCCGCCTCCAACGGCACCTGGTCCACGGCCATCGGCTCCGCCGCCGCGCTCATGTCCGTCTCCGCGCTGGCACTGCTCGCCGGGCGCTTCATCGCCAAGCGCGTGCCCCTCAAGACCGTGCAGCGCATCGGCGGAGTGTGCATGCTCGGGCTCGCCGTCTGGTCCCTCGTCGAGGCGGTCACGGCCGTCACGGGCTGAGCCGGACGAGGGCCGGGGCGGCCTCCCCGCCCCGTATACACCTCGCTCACATCACGAAGCTCAACGCCTGGACCAGCAGCAACGCGATCACCGAGGCACCGGAGACCGTGAGGGTGCAGGTCTTGAGGGTGCCGCGGGTGGTCTGGCCCATGAGGGTCTGGAGCAGCCAGAAGGTGTTGCTGGTGGCGTGGATGGCGAACAGGGACCCGGCACCCGCGGCCAGCGCGATGAGGACGGGCGGTACGTCGAGACCTGGCGCCACAGGCGCCAGGATGCCCGCCGCCGTGATCGCCGAGGTGGTCACCGAGCCGATCGCCATGTGGAGGACGGCCGCGATGACCCAGACGAGCGCCAGCGGCGCCCACGTGCTCGCGGAGAAGGAGTCCTTGACGATGTCCCCGAGCCCCGCCTTCTCCACCACGGCGGCCAGCGAGCCGCCCACGCCGGTCAGCACCAGGATCTGGCCGCTCGTACGGAACCCCTGGTTGAAGGACTCGCCCACCGCGCCCTGCGGCAGGCACTTGCGTGCGACGAGGCAGGCGCCGACGAGGCCCGTCAGCAGCCCGATCACAGGATCGCCGAGGAAGCCGACGACGGGCGAGGTCCAGCCGGCGATCTCCGCGAAGGCGCCGGTCGCGATCATCACGAGGGCGAGCAGCAGGGGAGCGAGCGACAGGGCGAGGGGAGGGGAGGCGGGGGCGGGTGGGGGAGTGCTTCCCGCTGGCGTCCCCGCCTCCGTCTTGGCCTCCGCTTCCGTCTCCGTTGCCGCCGCCTGCGTCGGCGTCCCGGCTCCCGTCGACGTCGACGCAGCGGCCGTAGCCGGGACGGGCTCGGGAACGTCGGCCACCGCCTCGTCGACCTCGTCGCGCTCGGCGTTCCACAGGCCACGCTTGCTGAGGGCGCTGAACAGGAACAACGCGAGCACTATGGTCACGGCCGCGACGGGGAACCCGTACACGAGCATCACACCCAGCGGTATGTCCAGCAGCCCGGCCAGCGCGAGCGCTCCGATGCCGGGTACGGACAGGGCGATGCCGACCTCCACGCCCAGCGCCATGGCGGCTGCCATGCGGGCTGTGCCGTAGGGCCCGATCTTCCGGCCCAGCGAGCGGGCGATCGGCGCCGTCATCACCAGCAGCACATCGGCGAAGATCGACTGGAGCACCGTCCCCATCGTCACGGCGAAGGAGTACGGCAGCCGCTTCGGACCGAGGAGCCGCAGCAGCACGGCCACGAGTTTCTCGATGGCGCCCAGGGAGGAGAGCAGCGTCCCCAGCAGCACTCCGAAGACGATGAGCAGTCCGACCTCGGCCATCAGGTCGCCGAAACCCTTGCTGATGGTGGCCACCGTGCGCTCGGGGCCGAGCCCGCCCGCCAGCCCGAGGTAGACGGCGCCGAGGACGAGGGCGAGGGCAGGATTGACCTTCGCTCTCAGAATGAGCAGGACCACTCCGGCGATCGCGATCGCCGTGTGCACCAGGGGTGCCGCGTTTCCCATCGCTTCCCTCTCCCCGTTCCGGGTCGTGCGTGCGGGCGCGGAAGGGGGTGGGGCGTCCGGCGCGGCGTGCGCGCCCTGAGCGTCGTGTGTCGCGTTACGGGGTGAGGGCGAGCACGTTACGTCGTCGCGTGGGAATCGCCAACACGGGGGTACGCGGCAGCGTCCGGGCGGGCACCAGGCGGGGACCGCACGGGTACCGCACAGGCATCACAGCGGCACGTAAACGCCGCCGACCTGCGTGGAACCTCTTGTTCCGGTGTGCGGGGGCGGGCTATCGTCCGTGCGTATTGCCACGTTGTGGAATCCGCGTCTCAGTATGTGGTGCATCGGCGTGGCGTGAACCGAGAGTGGAACCGAGTGGAGAAGTGGCATGCGGGACAGGGCCGTTGGGGCCCTGACGAGGTGGCGGCGGTCGTGTTCGCGCCGCTGCCGGGCCCGTGCGGAAGGGGCCCGGCAGCGACGGGGTGAGAGGCATGCACCGCGCACGCTCCCAAGCGGAACGGAACAGAAGGGAACGGAAGAGGGCGGAGGAGCGGAGAAGCGAGGAGAACCAGGGCCGCGTTGTCAGACCCGCTCGCTAGGGTGGCACACATGATCGGTCCGGATGACGTACGCCGTATCGCCCTCTCCCTCCCGGAGACCACAGAGGTGCTGGCCTGGGGCATGCCCACCTTCCGCGTGGCGGGGAAGATGTTCGTCACGATGCCTGACGACGAATCCTCGTTCGCCGTGCGCTGCCCCGTCCTGGAGCGGGGCGAGCTGATAGCGGCGGAGCCCGAGAAGTTCTGGGTGCCGCCGCACGAGGCCAGTTCGTCGTGGGTGCGGGCGCGGCTGGCCGCGCTGGAGGACGGGGACGAGCTGCGGGACATCATCCAGGACTCCTGGAGACAGGCGGCCCCGGGCCACCTCCTGGAGGTGTGATCCCCCGCCCGCTCGCTCCACTCCCGCTCTGATCCCGCTCCACTCCCGCACCACAGCCGCATCACGTCACAGCCCTACGGCGTCACGGTGACCGTCACCCGTGCCCCCGGCAGCGCCCGCACGCGCACGAGCGCCGAGGTGCCCGGAGCGACGGTCCGCCTGTCGCTCACTGCCCGGCCGGCCACCGAGATCCGCCAGCCGTCGGGCGAGGGCGGCAGGGAGAGTTCGGTCGTGCCCTGGCGCCAGGGTCCCGCCGTGTAGGAGAGCCGGTGCACGCGCCCGTCGGGGTCGTAGGTGTCGGCGCGTACCCTCCCCGCGACGGCCGCGGCGTACGGAGTGGCGGTCAGCTCCTTGTTCGGCCGCAGCGCGCCCGATTCGTCGGCGGCGCAGTAGCCACCGCCGTAGCACCACACGTATCCCGCCCAGCCCGCGCTGTACCGGCCGAAGGAGGCGAGCGCGTCCTCGTAGAACTCACGCATGTGCGGGAGGCCGTTGTTGAGCGGCCCCCACTCGCCGATCACCACGGGGAGGCCGTGGCGCCGGGGGTAGGCGGTGACGGCCGCCTCGTAGGACTCGATCCAGCCCGCCGAGGGGTCGTAGTCGGCGCCCGCCTCCATCGCGGTGTTGTAGAAGTGCGGCGCGTACACCACCCTCGGGTCCTCGATCCTCCCGAGCCCCGTCGGCACGCCCTCGCCCACGATGGGGGTGGGCTCGACGAACAGCCAGCCGTCGCGGTCGGCCGAGCGGATCGCGCGGGCTGCGCGGCGGTGCATCGGGGTGATCTGCTCGGCCTCGATGCGCCGGGCCGCCGTCGGCAGGTCCTCGCCCTCCCGTAGTTCGCCCATCGGCTCGTTGAGGGGGTCGTAGCCGAGCAGCGCCGGATGCCCGCCGAAGCGCTCGGCGAGCACGCGCCACATCGACGCCTGGGCGCGCCGGAGGTCGGCGTCCTCGTAGAGATGGGTGAAGGCACGCTGCACGGCGGGCTGGAAGTACTCGGAGAACCAGTCGTCGGGCTGGGGTGTGAAGGGCAGCCCGTCGGTGCGGGTCGCCCACTCCGGGATGCCGCGGTGGCCGAACGCCGGGCCGAAGACGTCCTGATGGGCGTCGAGGAGGACGTGCACGCGGTACTTCGCGGCCCAGTCCAGGATCCGCTCGATCTTACGGAGGTAGCCCGCGCTGTAGTGCCCGCGCCGGGGCTCCAGATCGTCCCAGAAGACCAGCAGCCGGGCGAAGTTGAAGCCGTGCCCGCGCATGTCGCGGAAGTGCTTCTCGGTGATGGAGGAGAGGGCGGCTTCGCCGCGGTGCGTCTTGTCCTCCACGTTCCAGCCGCGCAGTGCCAGGGCGCGCCCCCGCGAGTCCGTCACCCGGGGCGCCCGAGGCGCCCGGGGCGGCTCGCCCTCCGCGCCGGTTCCGGGGTCGGTCTCCGTACGGGCCCCCGGCAGCAGCGGCGTCGTCCCGGACGCCGGAGTGACGCCTCCCAGGACCGCGAGCATCGCGAGCACGGCGGCGCAGACGGCCGCGACGAGAACCGGTCTCCCTGAGCGCACACACACCACACCCCTCTGTCGGCTCCGGTGCCCGCAGAGACAAACAGGAGGAGCGTGTACTGACAAGAGCCGCCGCCCCTCCGGCCCCTCACCGGACGCGCCGTCAGCTCCCCGCGGGCAGGGCCTGGTCGAGATCGCGCCACTCTTCTCCCCTCCTTCTCCGCTTTCCTCCCGCGCCCCACTCCTCTTCTGCTAGGCGCGGGAGACAGGTCGAAGCGCACTCACCCATCGCCTCACCCTTGCCCAAAGCGTGACGTCCCGTGAGGCGGAAGTCTGCTTCGTTGGTATGAACGGTCGGTTAATCGAGTGGACTTGATGGGCAATTGGGAAGAATGCGTTCGCTCGCGGCTTTGCTCCGCGTACGGAGGATTTCATTCCGTGATTTGGTCAGGATTTGTCCTGTTTTCTGGTGCACGTGCCGAGGACGTGGAACCTTTGACAAACCGGGAGCGCGGTTTGTAACGTCCTGGATCACGGTCCGGATCGGATCGTGAGCTGGGTGAGCTAGGGGGAGCCTGTGAACCAGCGTTCGGCGGACGTATTGGAGCCGCACATAGCGGGACCTCGGATGATCGAGGGCAGCACGCCGGCGAGTTGGCCGGAGCGGGAAAGCGTGTGGCGCGTACTGGTGGTCGAGAGTGACGGGGTCGAGGCCGAGGATCTGGCCGGTGGACTCCGCCGGCACGGACACGAAGTGCGCTGTGTGGGTACGGGCAGCGAGGCCATCGCCAGGTGCGGTGACGCCGACGTGATCCTCCTGGGCCTCGAACTGCCGGATCTCGACGGTCTCGGGGTGTGCCGGGGTATCCGCTCGATGAGCGATGTTCCCGTGATCGCCATGACCGGTCGCGGAAGCGAACTGGACTGCGTGCTCGGCCTCCAGGCCGGCGCGGACGACTATCTGGTGAAGCCGTACGGCTTCCGGGAACTGATGGCCCGTATGGAAGCCGTGATGCGGCGCGCGCGGGCCAAGGCGCCGACGGGCGTCGTGGTGTGCCACGGCCCGCTCCGTATCGACGCGAGCACCCGTGAGGTCAGCCTGCACGGGCGTCAGGTCGAGGTGACGCGCAAGGAGTTCGATCTGCTCTTCCTGCTGGCCTCGCACCCGGACACGGTGATTCCGCGGAAACGGCTCATGCAGCAGGTGTGGGGCGACTCCTGGTCCCGGCGCACCGTCGACACGCACGTGAGCAGCCTGCGCAACAAGCTCGGCGCCAGCGGCTGGATCATCACCGTGCGCGGTGTGGGCTTCCGGCTCGGACAGGGCTGAGCCCCCCGGCGCTGAGCCCCCCGGCCCCGCGAAGGCGGGGCCGGTCCTGTCCGCCGCGGCCACCGGCGAGCGACGCACGCGACGCGCGTGACGGATGCGACGCACGCGGCCGGTGGTCCGGCCGACGGCGCGGCCGGCCCCGCCGATACCGTCGACGGGGCCGACGCGGTCGGCACGGTTGGCGCGGCGGAGGAAAGCGGAACCCGGGGGCAAGGCGGATCCGGGGCGGTCCGTGCACGGGGACATGGGGGAATCCCTTCACGAGGCAACTGCGCCCGGCGGGGTCTAGCGCGGCAGATATCCGTTCAGGAACGCGTGGACGCCGGACGTGATGAGACGGGTGACCTCGTCGGCCGGGAGCGGCAGCGCGCCGTAGTACGAGCGGTCGATGATCTCGCCCGAGATGAGCTGGATGAAGTGGCTGGCCGCCTGGCGCGGGTCGTCGGTCTGGAGCAGCCCCTCGTCGGCGAAGCTGCGGAACCGGTCGGCGAGCGCGTACTCCACACGGACGGGCCCCGCCTCCTCCCACGCGCGCAGCAGCTCGGACGGAAGGTGTCCGACCTCGGCGCGCAACTGGCGTACCAGCGCGAAGTGGTCGGGGAAGGTGCCCAGCGGCTCGACCCAGGCGCGGCCGAAGTCGATGAGATCGGCCTCCAGATCGGTCACCTTGCGCAGCCAGCGGTCGATGACGTCGAGCTGCACATCGTGGATCTGGGTGGCGCCCTCCTCCACGATGAGGCGGAACAGCTCGGCCTTGCCGCCCTCGAAGTGGTTGTAGATGGTCCGGGTGGAGACGCCCGCCTCCTTGGCGATGGCGTCGATGCTGGTCCGCGTGTATCCGTCGCGGCCGAAGACCGTACGGGCTCCCCGTGTGATGGCCTCGCGCTTCTCCGCCAGCCTGCCTCCCACGGCGCACCTCTTTCTCGTTGCTCTGTGCGACGCCGCTCAATGGGGTACGACGTGCACTGTATTGATTACAATATACATTGTAGCCTGGCGATGTGGAACCGCCCGGGACGCATGTATATCCCGTCCGGGGGGTGCGCCGTGACCGGGGTGTCGCGGGTGCCGTCCGGTGGCCTGTTCCATGGTCGTTCCGCGGGGCCGTTCCGTGGAACGTTCCGCGGGGCCGCGCGGCCTGAGGTATTCGCTTTCCGTAAAAAAGGAAACATACCGGCAGCCTGGTTTGTTTGCTGTGTCCAGGTGGCATACATCTGGCGGAAGCCGCTCCTGGGATGTCAACGTTGTCTGCCCTTCCGGTGCGGTCCAGGTAGCTGAAAGGCCCCTTGTCGGGACGAGGGGCCGCCCGTTAAAACCAGGAAGTCGGTACGGAAGCTCTCGGCTGACGCGGCATACCGCCGCCGAGCCGGCGGGGTGGGACGGAAGGGGAGGGGCCGGTCGGTGACCAGACAGGAGCGGGCCGCGCGCACACGGTGCGAGCTGGTTCACGCCGCGGCGGTGCTGTTCGAGCAGCAGGGATTCGCCCAGACAACGCTCAACGGGATCTGCCGTGAAGTGGGGGTGAGCAGCGGAGCGCTGCACTTCCACTTCGAGAACAAGGCCGCCATCGCCAACGCCATCGAGGAGAAGGCGTCCAGCACGCTGCGCCACACCGTGTCCCGTCAGCGCCCGCGCAGAGCGGGTGCGTTACAGGAGCTGATCGACACCTCGCACGTGCTGGTGGCGCAGTTGCGCGACGACCTCATCGTCCGCTCCGGAGTGCGGCTGAGCCACGACATCGCGCGCCAGGGCGGGCCCGCCTTCCGGCAGGAGTGGCAGGCGCGGGTGCGCGCGCTCCTGGAGGAGGCGAAGGAGGACGGTTCGCTCGCCCCCGGGGTCTCCGTCGCCGAGGTGGCCGCCACCGTCACCCTCGCGACCGTCGGGCTCATGGCGCTGGGCCGGAGTGACACCGAGTGGCTTTCGGGGAGTTCGGTCACCGGCTTCTGGCGGCTCGTTCTTCCCCAGCTCGCCGGGGCGGATTTCGCGGACCGGCTGGATCCGTGCGGGGCCGCGGCATGAGAGCGGCATGAGAAAGGCGTGAGAGGAAGCGCGTGTTGTCCGTGTGCCCGCGACTACAACGTTGTAAAGCGCGGGTCAAGTGGGGGGTAAGGGTGGTCAAACTCTGGTC
This sequence comes from Streptomyces daliensis, assembly GCF_054782395.1. Classification (NCBI taxonomy): domain Bacteria; kingdom Bacillati; phylum Actinomycetota; class Actinomycetes; order Kitasatosporales; family Streptomycetaceae; genus Streptomyces; species Streptomyces daliensis. The sequence goes on from NZ_BAAGSO010000043.1 coordinate 152,011, forward strand.
GGTCTCATGACGGGGAGACCGAAGGGCCACTAAGGGCTTGTTACCGTAAAGGCCGAAAACCCCACCCCCCTCTCAGGCCGGCCCGGTGCGGCAGCCGGCCGAAGCACCGCGTCCACACCGGGACGGTGCGGCGCAGCCCGTGTGACTGAGGAGCGACGTTGGCTAAGCGGGATCGGGGGATCATCACCCGGCGGCGAATTCTTGAGGCCGCGGCAGAAGTTTTCGAAAAAGAAGGCTATCAGGCGGCCACCGTCACCGAGATTGTCGAGGTGGCGAATGTCACCAAAGGCGCGCTGTATTTCCACTTCCCGTCGAAGGAGGACCTGGTCCAGGGAATCTTCGACGCGCAGGATCTCGATGTGCTGGTGCGTCCCCAGCCCGTGAAGCTCCAGGAACTCGTCGACGGCACCTATATCTTCGCGCGCCGCCTCGCGACGGAATCCCTCATCCGGGCCAGCGTCCGCATCTCCCTCGACTCGCGCACCCGCCAAGGGCTGGCCGACCGGAGCCCGTTCAAGGAGTGGACGGCCTGCGTGCTGCGGTCCCTGCGCGCGGCCGAGGCGCAGGGCGAGCTGCTGCCGCACGTCAAGCCCGCTGAGACGGCGGACCTGTGCGTCAGCGCCTTCGCCGGACTCCAGCTCACCACGCGGGCGCCGCACGAGGACGAGGACCTGCCGCGACGGCTGTCCGTCCTCCTGCACCACCTCCTGCCCAGCATCGCCGTGCCCGCGATCCTCGCCGCGCTCGATCTGTCGCCCGACCGCCTGGACGCTCTCGACGGCGCGCCCGAGAAGGACTCCTGTGTCCTCGGCGAGGACGGTTCCTGCGGCCTTCCCGATGACGCCTCCGCCGTTCTGGACGACGCGGAATCCACAGCCCTGGAAGGTGCGGAGACGCCGCCGTCCACGCTTCTCGTCTGAGCCCGTCCGGTCGTCCGAGCCCGTCCGGGCCCGTTCGGGAAACGCATGCGCCCCGCCACGTTCCGTGACATTCCGCGGACGCCTCACGCGCGGCGGTCGCACTTTCACGGGGCACCGCCACACGCACCCCGTCGCGGTGAACCGCCCCGTGAACTCACCGCACAGCTTGGGTAATTGGGCCGCGCCGCGTCAACTCTCTTTGTGTGAACTCTTTCCGCACCCCGCGCCGCCCTTTCCCGCACCGGGTGCGCATCGGGTGCGCACCGGCTACGCAGCGTATGCGCAGTGACACGTTCATTCCTCGGACAAAGCGATGACCCAACTTCACCAAGGTCTGACCTGAGTTGACTTGAGGTGTGTCCGGGGAGCGAACAAGCTGTTGACCAGCTCCCGGGGCAGTGGTCAGCGAGGCGAGACGGCCGGGGGCCTGCGGTATCCGCCGCAGGTGCGTGCGGAGGAGCGTGACCGCTCCGCGCGATGTGTCTCACCGCCGTCTCCGCGCGGCCGACGGGCACATCAGGCCGCCGTACCGCCCGCGCAGTGTGTTCACGTCCGGCTTCCGGTGGCGCCGTCCGGCGCCCGCCGCGGAGCGGGCCTGCCCGCCTGCACGTGTCACTCCCGGAGCACTTCGGTCATGGAGGAGAGAGAACGCATGCACAGTACGTTGATCGTGGCCCGCATGACTCCCGCCGCCAGCGGCGATGTCGCCAAGCTGTTCACCGAGTTCGACGCCACAGAGATGCCGCACCTCATGGGCACCAGGCGCCGTCAGCTCTTCGCTTACCGGGGTCTCTACTTCCACCTTCAGGACTTCGACTCCGACAACGGCGGCGAGCTGATCGAGGAGGCGAAGACCGACCCCCGCTTCGTGCGGATCAGCGAGGACCTGAAGCCCTACATCGAGGCGTACGACCCGGCCACATGGCGCTCGCCCGCCGACGCCATGGCCACCCGGTTCTACAACTGGGAGGCGTCCGCGTGACCGCGCGTCGCGTGGCCATCACGGGCATCGAGGTGCTCGCTCCGGGCGGCGTCGGCGTCAAGAGCTTCTGGAGCCTGCTCACCGAGGGTGCGACGGCCACCAGAAGGATCTCTTTCTTCGACCCCTCGCCCTTCCGCTCGCAGGTGGCCGCCGAGATCGACTTCGACCCCGAGGAGCACGGCCTCACCCCGCAAGAGGTGCGGCGCATGGACAGGGCGGCGCAGTTCGCCGTCGTCGCGGCGCGCGGCGCGGTCGCCGACAGCGGCATCGAGCTGTCGGAGACCGACCCGTACCGCGTCGGTGTCACCGTCGGCAGCGCCGTCGGCGCCACCATGGGGCTCGACGAGGAGTACCGCGTCGTCAGCGACGGCGGGCGCCTCGACCTCGTCGACCACGCCTATGCCGTGCCGCACCTCTACAACTACCTGGTGCCCAGCTCCTTCTCGGCCGAGGTGGCCTGGGCCGTCGGCGCAGAGGGCCCCAACACCGTGGTGTCCACGGGCTGCACCTCCGGCATCGACTCCGTCGGCTACGCCGCCGACGTCATCCGCGAGGGCAGCGCCGACATCATGATCGCGGGCTCCTCCGACGCACCCATCTCGCCGATCACGATGGCGTGCTTCGACGCCATCAAGGCGACCACACCGCGCCACGACGAGCCCGAGCGCGCCTCGCGCCCGTTCGACGCGACACGCAACGGCTTCGTCCTCGGCGAGGGCTCCGCCGTCTTCGTCCTGGAGGAGCTGGAGAGCGCGAAGCGTCGCGGCGCACACATCTACGCCGAGGTCGCGGGCTACGCCACCCGCAGCAACGCGTACCACATGACCGGACTGCGCCCCGACGGTCTTGAGATGGCCGAGGCCATCGACGCCGCGCTCGGCGAGGCCCGGATGAATCCCGAGGACATCGACTACATCAACGCGCACGGCTCGGGCACCAAGCAGAACGACCGGCACGAGACGGCCGCGTTCAAGAAGAGCCTGGGCGAGCACGCACGCCGCACCCCTGTCAGCTCCATCAAGTCGATGGTCGGCCACTCGCTGGGTGCCATCGGATCCATCGAGATCGCGGCCTCCGCGCTCGCCATGGAACACCACGTGGTGCCGCCGACGGCGAACCTGCACACACCGGACCCCGAGTGCGACCTGGACTACGTGCCGCTCACCGCGCGCGACCAGATCACCGACGCCGTACTCAGCGTGGGCAGCGGGTTCGGCGGATTCCAGAGCGCCGTGGTGCTCGCCAGGCCCGAGAGGAGCAAGGCATGACCGCCTCCGTGGTGGTGACCGGCTTGGGTGTGATGTCACCCAACGGGCTCGGCGCGCGGGACTACTGGACGGCCGTTCAGGAGGGCCGTAGCGGCATCGGCCGTGTCACTCGCTTCGACCCCACCCCTTACCCCTCGCGGCTGGCGGGGGAGATTCCCGGGTTCGTCGCGGAGGACCACCTGCCCAGCAGGCTGCTGCCGCAGACCGACCGGATGACCCGGCTCGCGCTGACGGCGGCCGACTGGGCGCTGGAGGACGCGAAGGTCGTCCCCGGCGAGCTGCCCGCCTTCGACATGGGTGTGGTCACCGCGAGTTCGGCCGGCGGCTTCGAGTTCGGCCAGAACGAGCTGCGCAAGCTGTGGAGCCAGGGCAGCCAGTACGTCAGCGCGTACCAGTCCTTCGCCTGGTTCTACGCCGTCAACAGCGGTCAGATCTCCATCCGCAACGGGCTGAAGGGCCCCAGCGGCGTCGTCGTCAGCGACCAGGCGGGCGGCCTCGACGCGGTGGCTCAGGCACGCCGTCAGATCCGCAAGGGCACACCGCTGATCCTCTCCGGCGCCGTCGACGCCTCCATCTGCCCGTGGGGCTGGGTCGCGCAGATGACCGGCGGGCGGATGAGCACCAGCGACGAGCCCGAGCGCGCGTATCTGCCCTTCGACGCCGGGGCGCGCGGACATGTGCCCGGCGAGGGGGGCGCCATCCTCGTCATGGAGGACGCGACCGCGGCGCGGGAGCGCGGGGCGCGGATCTACGGCGAGATCGCGGGCTACGGTGCCACCTTCGACCCCCGCCCTGGGTCGGCGCGGGGTCCCGCGCTGCGCCGGGCCGTCGAACTCGCCCTGGAGGACGCGAAGGTGGTGCCCGGTGACGTCGACGTGGTGTTCGCCGACGCCGCCGCCGTGCCCGAGCTGGACCGTACGGAGGCCGAGGCCGTCAGCGCCGTGTTCGGGCGCCGAGGGGTCCCGGTCACCGCGCCGAAGACGATGACGGGGCGCCTCTACTCGGGCGCCGCACCGCTCGACCTCGCCACCGCCTTCCTGGCCATGGAGGAGGACGAGATCCCGCCGACGACGAACGTCGAGGCCCTGCCGGAGTACGGGCTCGACCTCGTGACGTCCCGGCCGCGCGCGGCGCGGGTGCGTACGGCCGTCGTCCTGGCCAGGGGCCAGGGCGGCTTCAACTCGGCCGTCGTCGCCCGCGCGGGGAGCGCGGCGGGCGACGCCTAGGAACGGGCCGGTGCGGACCGCACACCGCCATGCGACTCCGCGCCATGTGCCACCGCGCCATGTGTCATCGCGCACCACCTCACCGACGACGAAAGGAACTCACGTGTCCACCAAGGAATTCACCCTCGACGACCTGCGCCGCATCCTCCGCGAGGGCGCGGGCGAGACCGTGGACCTCGACGGCGACATCCTCGACACCGGCTTCGAGGAGCTGGGCTACGAGTCGCTGGCGCTCCTGGAGACCGGGGGCCGCATCGAGCGCGAGTACGGCATCACGCTCGACGACGCCGCGCTGACCGACGCCGTCACCCCGCGCGCCCTCATCGAGGTCGTCAACGCGGACCTGGCCGGGGCCGAGCGCGCCGCCTGACGTGGCGGGCCGCCGGGGCCCGCGCCGCACCCGGCGGCCCGCCACCCCCTCGCACCCCCGCACGTCGCACCACCACGCACCCGCACACCCCCACCGTCACCACCCCGTACGAAAGAGGAGCACACATGCCGCAGCAGACGCAGCAGACGCAGCTGACGCAGCAGGAGAAGCCGACCGCGCTGATCACCGGTGCCACCAGCGGGATCGGGCTCGCCACCGCCCGCCTCCTGGCCGGGCAGAACCACCGCGTCTTCATCGGCGCGCGCACGGCCGAGAGTGTGACCTCCACCGTCAAGCAGCTCCGCGAGGAGGGCTTCGAGGCCGAGGGTGCGGCGGTGGACGTGCGTTCCGACGAGGACGTGAAGGACTTCGTACGGGCCGCCGTCGACGCCTTCGGCACCATCGACGTGCTCGTCAACAACGCCGGACGCAGCGGCGGCGGTGTCACAGCCGACATCGCCGACGAGCTGTGGCACGACGTCATCGACACCAACCTCAACAGCGTCTTCCGGCTCAGCCGCGAGGTGCTGAACGCGGGCGGCATGCGCCACAAGAGCCGTGGCCGCATCATCAACATCGCCTCCACGGCGGGCAAGCAGGGTGTCGTCCTCGGCGCGCCCTACTCCGCCTCCAAGCACGGCGTCGTCGGCTTCACCAAGGCACTCGGCAACGAGCTGGCCCCGACCGGCATCACCGTCAACGCGGTGTGCCCCGGCTATGTCGAGACGCCCATGGCGCAGCGCGTCCGGCAGGGCTACGCGGCGGCCTACGACAGCACCGAGGACGCCATCCTGGAGAAGTTCCAGGCCAAGATCCCCCTCGGCCGCTACTCCACCCCGGAGGAGGTCGCGGGCCTCGTCGGTTACCTCGCCTCCGACAGCGCCGCCTCCATCACCTCGCAGGCCCTCAACGTCTGCGGCGGCCTCGGCAACTTCTGACCCGCCTCATCACCCCGCCCGCCCACCGTCCCCAGCCCCGGAACCCAAGGAGACAGAGCATGTCGCAGCAGGAAACGCGCGAGGTGGAGCACGAGATCACTGTCGAGGCACCGGCGGCAGCCGTCTACCGGCTGATCGCCGAGGTGCACAACTGGCCGCGGATCTTCCCGCCGACCATCTACGTCGACCACCTGGAGCGCGGCGAGCACGAGGAGCGGATCCGCATCTGGGCTACGGCCAACGGCGAGCCGAAGAACTGGACGTCGCGCCGCACCCTCGACCCCGAGGGCCTGTGCATCGGCTTCCGTCAGGAGGTGTCCACACCGCCGGTGGCCGCCATGGGCGGTGCCTGGATCATCGAGCCGCTCTCGGAGAGCGCGTCGCGGATCAGGCTGCTGCACGACTACCGCGCGGTGGACGACGATCCCGAGGGCCTGAAGTGGATCGACGAGGCCGTCGACCGCAACTCACGCTCCGAGCTGGCGGCGCTGAAGACGAACGTCGAACTCGCCCACGCCTCCGAGGACTTGACCTTCTCCTTCGAGGACAGCGTGGAGGTGGACGGCTCGGCGAAGGACGTCTACGACTTCGTCAACGAGGCCGACCAGTGGGCCGAGCGGCTGCCGCACGTGGCGACCGTACGGCTGGAGGAGGAGACCCCCGGGCTCCAGACGCTGGAGATGGACACCCGCGCCAAGGACGGCTCCACCCACACCACGAAGTCGTACCGCGTGTGCTTCCCGCACCAGAAGATCGCCTACAAGCAGGTCACCCTGCCCGCGCTGATGACCCTGCACACCGGCTACTGGACCTTCGCCGAGACCGACGAAGGTGTGACCGCGTCCTCGCAGCACACCGTCGTCCTCAACACGGACAACATAGCGAAGATCCTCGGGCCCGAGGCCACCGTCGCCGACGCGCGCGAGTACGTGCACACCGCGCTCAGCAACAACAGCCGCGCCACGCTCGGCCACGCCAAGGACTACGCGGAGAAGAAGCGCTGACCATGGCACCCGAAACCGCCACACCGCCGGGCACACGGCATGGCACGCAGCCGGACACGTGGGACACCCAGGTGCTCGTCGTCGGCGCGGGCCCCGTCGGGCTGATGCTCGCCGGGGAACTGCGCCTCGGCGGCGCCGACGTGGTCGTACTGGAACAGCGCGCGGCACCCGTCGAGGAGTCCCGCGCCTCCACGCTGCACGCCCGCACCATGGAGATCCTCGACAGCCGGGGACTGCTGGCGCGCTTCGGCACCCTCCCGAACCAGCGCCGGGGCCACTTCGGCGGCATCCCCATGGACCTGACGCTGCCCGGCCCGTACCCCGGCCAGTGGAAGGTGCCCCAGCCCACCACCGAGCGGCTGCTCCAGGACTGGGCGCTCTCCCTGGGCGCCGACGTGCGCCGGGGCCACACCCTCCGCGGGCTCACCGACAACGGCGACCACGTGGCGGCCGACGTGGAGGGTCCCGAGGGGCCGCTGCGGCTGCGTGCCGCGTATCTCGTGGGGTGCGACGGGGAGCGCGGTGACGTGCGGCGGCTGGCCGGTATCGGGCTGCGCGGCACCGAGGCGGGGCGCGAGCTGGTGCGGGCCGACGTGGCGGACATCGACATCCGCGACCGCAGGTTCGAGCGGCTGGAGCGCGGGCTCGCCATCGCCTCGCGCGGCGCGGGCGGCCTCACCCGGGTGATGGCGCACGCCTACGGGCGCCCGCCGCGCGACCGCGGCGGCAAGGCACCCGACTTCACCGAGGTGGCCGAGGTGTGGCACACCGTCACCGGCGAGGACATCTCGCACGGCACCCCGGTGTGGACGAACGCCTTCGGCGACGTGTGCCTCCAGGCCACCGACTACCGCAGGGGCCGCGTCCTGCTGGCGGGCGACGCCGCGCACCAGCAGTTGCCCGCCGGGGGACAGGCACTCAACCTCGGCCTCCAGGACGCCGTCAACCTGGGCTGGAAGCTCGCCAGGACCGTACTCGGCACCGCGCCCGGCACCCTGCTCGACACGTACCACGCCGAACGGCACACCGCCGGAGCGCGCATCCTGGCGAACATCCAGACCCAGGCACTGCTGCTGCTCGGCGGCCGGGAGGCCGACGGGCCGCGCGCCGTCATGACGGAACTGATCGCCTACGAGCCCGCCGTGCGCCGCAGACTGGCCGGGATGGTGTCCGGGCTCGGTGTCGCCTACGGCACGGACGAGGACGGGCACCCGCTGCTCGGTGTGCCGCTGCCCCATCTGAACCTGGTGGCCGACGGTGCGCACACCACCAGCGCCGCGCTGCTGCGCGAGGGACGCCCCGTGCTGCTCTCGCTGGGAGGTGCCGTCGAGCACGGCGGCTCCGCGCGCCTGGCGGCGGCGGTCGCGCCCTGGGCGGGGCGGGTCAGCCATGTCAGGGCCGCGCTGGCGCCCATGTCAGGGCCCGCCTCGCCGGACGCGTCCGGGGGCGGAGCCGGGACCGTCTCCGGGTCCGCCTCTGGAGCCGCCGCCCCCGTGTCCGCGTCCGACAGCGCGTGCCCCGGCTACCCCGAGCCGCGCATCGACAGCGGTGAGGCCGTGCTCCTGCGCCCGGACGGCCACGTCGCCTGGGCAGGGACCGGCGAGGAGACCGGTGCGCTGACGGAGGCGCTGAGGTACTGGTTCGGCCCGCCCGACGTCGGCTCACCTCGCACCGGCCCGCCCAACTCCGGTCCGCCCAACTCGCCCCAGGACGGCGCGCGTTCCGCCGCCGCCCCACCCTCGTGACGTCCCACTGGAGAGAGCTGTGAAGGGAATCATCCTCGCCGGAGGCCACGGCACCCGGCTGCATCCGATCACTCTCGGCATCTCGAAGCAGTTGCTGTCCGTGCACGACAAGCCGATGATCTACTACCCGCTCTCGACGCTGATGCTCGCGGGTGTCACCGACATCCAGATCATCTCCTCGCGCGAGGACCTGGGCGGCTTCCGCAGACTGCTGGGCGACGGCTCCGACCTCGGGCTGACCCTCAGCTACGCGGAGCAGGACAAGCCCCGTGGGCTCGCGGACGCGTTCCGGATCTCCGCCGATCACGTCGGCGACGACTCGGCCGCGCTGATCCTCGGCGACAACCTCTTCCACGGCCCCGGCTTCAGCAGCGTCCTCCAGGAGAGCGCCCGCGACGTGGACGGGTGTGTGCTGTTCGGCTACCCGGTGAGCGACCCGGAGCGCTACGGGGTGGGGGAGACGGACGGGCGGGGCAACCTGCTCTCCCTGGCGGAGAAGCCGGCGCAGCCGCGTTCCAACCTGGCCATCACCGGGCTCTACTTCTACGACAACGACGTGGTCCGGCTCGCCCGCGACCTCCAGCCGGGGCCGCGCGGCGAGCTGGAGATCACCGACATCAACCGCATCTACCTGGAGCGCGGCAAGGCCCGGCTCGTCGAACTGGGCCGAGGCTTCGTGTGGCTGGACACCGGCACGCACGACGCGCTGACGGAGGCGGGCCAGTATGTGCAGATCCTGGAGCACCGGCAGGGTGTGCGCATCGCCTGCATCGAGGAGATCGCCTGGCGGATGGGGTACATCGACCGGGACGCGTGCTACCGGCTCGGCAGCAGGCTCTCCAAGTCGCCCTACGGCCAGTATGTGATGGAGGTCGCCGCGGGCGCCCGTGACCTGGAGGGCGCTGCCCGCCCCTGATCCTGCGGCCCGCGAACGCGTCATTCCCTTCGCCCTGCGATAACTTGACGAAGGTCTGACACGGGCCGCCTTGAATCCGGAAGCCGCGCCGAAGATTCTCATGGGAGCCGCGTTCCTGGTGACGGAAAACGGAACGCCGGCGCAGGGCGCACTCCATGCGCGCCGCATGCTGTTCACGTATCCACCGAAGGGGATCCGTCGGTACGGGTCCCGGAATGGAAGCAACGTGCCCTTCCTCTCGACCGACGACGGATATCTGCGGGTCTTCAACATCTTCGACGCCGACAGCCAGGAGAAGCAGGACGGGCTGCTCGCCGCGATGAAGGACATCATCGACAACGCCGATTATCCGGGGTGGGTCTCCTCCACCGCGCACCGCGGAATGGACCGGTTCGGCGTCGCCAACATCGTCCAGTGGGAGTCCCGCGAGCAACTGGAGGCCCGCTATGCAGGTGAGGCGTTCCAGCACCGCACGGTGCCCGAGTTCAACGCGCTCGCCACCCGCGTGCAGTTGCTCCAGGCCGAGGTCGTCTTCTCGCAGGCCCACCCCAAGACGCCGTCCCCGGTGGAGGTCTCCCCCGAGCGGGACGACTACACCGTGCTGATCGTCCTGGAGTCGGAGCCGGAGAACCAGAAGGACCTGGTCGACACCATGGCGCAGCCCGACGAGTGGCTGCTCGACGTGCCCGGATACCGCTCGCACACCATCATGCGCGGCATCAACGGCTCCTTCCTGGTCAACTACGCGCAGTGGGACAGCAAGGAGCTGTACGACGCGTTCCACACGCTGCCCGAGGAGGAGCGCCCCGACTACGTGCGCCGCACGCGCACCCGCGCCAGGTCCCTGGCCACCTCGCGCTGGGCCAACACCTTCCGGGTGGCGCACAGCCGCTCGGCAGGCGAGGGCCAGTAGGCCGACGGCAGCTAGGGGGTGCCGTCGGCGTCCCGTACGGGCCCGGCGCCCGGGGGAGAGGAGGAAACCCGCTTTCCTTCTTTCCCCCTTCCCCTCTTCCTCCCTTCCTCCCTTTTCCTCTTTCTCCCGCAGGGAATTGACAAAGGTCTGACCCGGGAACGCTTGAGTTCGCCCCGCCTGGCGACAACCCTGGTTTCCGCACCGGAATTCCGTACGCCTCACGCATGCGCCAAAGCCGTCGGGCGGCAGGAAAGCGGAACCACCTGGAGCGGTGGGAAGAGACACGAAGAAAAAACAGAGAGACACGCGAAGAGCCGCAGCCGCACGACGAAACAAGACGAGGGTCAGTCCAGAATGCGCTATCTGTTCACCACCATCCCCGGCACCTCGCACATGCTGCCCCTGGTCCCGCTCGCCCACGCCGCGCTCGCCGCGGGCCATGAGGTGCTCGTGGCGAGCAGCGGGCCCGCGCTGCGCGTCGCCGCCTCGGCCGGGCTGCACGCCGTGCCCACGGACGACGGCCGCTCGGCCGGCCCGTACGAGGAACTGGGGCGCGTCATGGGCGGCACCAGCAAGGGCAAGGACCTCCCCGACTCCGAACTCGTCACCTACTTCGGCTCCGTGTTCGCGCGGATCGGCGAACTGATGCTGGACGGGCTCGTCGAGGCGGCGGCCGACTGGCGCGCCGACGCCGTCGTCTACCCGCCCCCGCACCCCGCCGGGCTGCTCGCCGCGCGGGCCGCGGGCGTCCCCGCCGTGCTGCACAACCTCGGCATCCGGCGCCCCACCTTCGGCCCTGCGGTGGCCGCCATGGCCGAGGCGGCCGAGCGGCGCGGCATCGGGGGCGCGCGGGAGGCGGACATCCAGGTCGACCTGAGCGCGCCGTCCCTGGAGAACTTCGTCCAGGGGCCCGTGCAGCACAACACCGTCCCGCACACCGTCGCCATGAACTACAGCCCCTACAACGGCGGTGGCGAGCTGCCCCTCGCGCTGCTGCGGCGCGGCAGCCGCCCCCGCGTCGCCGTGACCCTCGGCTCGCTGCCCGCCACCTACGGCGAGGGCACCCAGTTGCGGGACGTCGTGCTGGGCACGGCGGAACTCGGCGTCGATCTGGTCGTGGCCACCGGGGGCGCCGAACTGCCCGCGCTGCCCGACCCGTTGCCCCCGCACGTCACGCTCGTGGACTGGGTGCCGCTGCGCGCGCTGCTCGGCAGCTGCGACGCGCTCGTCCACCACGGCGGCCTGGGCACCATGTACGCCGCCTTCCACGCGGGGGTGCCCCAGCTCGCCGTCCCCGCGCCAGGCACCGACGCGGGGCCCAACGCCGCGGTGCCCGTCGCACGCGGCGCCGGGCTGCGCCTGGACCTCGCCGAGGTGACGGCGGACGCGGTCGCCGAGCGCGTCGGAAAGCTGCTGGACGAGCCCGAGTACCGGAAGGCGAGTGAGGAAGTGGCCGCGGAGATGCGGGAGATGCCCACGCCGGGCGACGCGGTGGACGCGCTGACGATGCTGTGCGGGGAGGTGTCGGCGTGAGGATCCTGGTCACCGGAGGCGCGGGCTTCATCGGCTCCCACTACACGCGCTCCCTGCTGGCGGGCGCCTACGCGGACGCCTCCGCTGGCGCGGAGCACGCGGACGTCACCGTCCTCGACAAGCTCACCTACGCGGGCAACACCGCCAGCCTCCCCATGGGACACGACCGACTCACCTTCGTGCGCGGCGACGTCTGCGACCTGCCGCTGCTCCTTGAGGTGCTGCCGGGACACGACGCGGTGGTCCACTTCGCCGCCGAGTCGCACGTGGACCGCTCGGTGGACTCGGGCGCCGACTTCGTCCGCACGAACGCGCTCGGCACCCAGACCCTGCTGGAGGCGGCGCTGCGCACCGGAGTGGAGCGTCTGGTGCACGTGTCCACGGACGAGGTGTACGGCTCCATCGAGGAGGGGTCCTGGACGGAGGAGTGGCCGCTGCTGCCCAACTCCCCGTACGCCGCGTCGAAGGCGTCGTCCGACCTCATCGCGCGCTCGTACTGGCGCACCCACGGCCTCGATGTGTCGATCACACGGTGCTCCAACAACTACGGCCCCTACCAGCACCCCGAGAAGCTCATCCCGCGCTTCGTGACCAACCTGCTGGAGGGCACCCCCGTGCCGGTCTACGGGCGCGGGCGCAACATGCGCGAGTGGCTGCACGTCGACGACCACTGCCGCGCCCTCCACCTGGTGCTCACCAAGGGGCGCGCGGGCGAGGTCTACAACGTGGGCAGCGGCAACGAGATGCCCAACATCGAACTGGTCGGGCAACTGCTGGAACTGTGCGGCGCCGACACCTCGATGATCCGCTACGTGACCGACCGCAAGGGCCACGACCTGCGCTACTCCCTCGACGACCGCAAGATCCGCGAGGAGCTGGGCTACGCGCCCCGCACCCCCTTCGAGGAGGGGCTGCGCACGACCGTCGAGTGGTACCGCGACAACCCCGGCTGGTGGAAGCCGTCCAAGCATCCCGAGGCACGCGAGGCTCCCGAGGTGCCCGGGGCACGTCCCGCGCCCGCCGTCTGACGGAGCGGGCTCCGCGGCACACCACCGCGCGCACAGCACGCACAGCGGACACGGCCGGGACCGAACCGAACCGGACCGGCCATGGACCGACCGAGACATGGACGAGGGACAAGGGACGAGGGAGAGAGTGATGGACGCGGATGTCGTCATCGTCGGAGCGGGCCCGGCCGGGCTGATGCTCGCCGGTGAACTCCGGCTGGGCGGGGCACGGGTCGTCGTCGCCGAGAAGCTGGCGCACCCCACGGGGCAGTCGCGCGGACTGGGCTTCACCACGCGCGCCATGGAGACGTTCGACCAGCGCGGGCTGCTGCCGCGCTTCGGCGCCCTGGAGACGAGCCCGATGGGCCACTTCGGCGGCGTCCAGTTCGACTACACGGTGCTGGAGGGCGCCCACTTCGGCGCACGTGGCGTCCCGCAGTCGAAGACCGAGGCCGTCCTGGAGGACTGGGCCACGGAGCTGGGCGCCGACATCCGGCGCGGCTGGGAGTTCAGATCGCTGACGGACCACGGCGACCGGGTGGAGGTCACCGCGCTCGCCGACGGCAGCGAGCAGCGGCTGACGGCCGCCTACGTGGTCGGCTGCGACGGCGGCCAGAGCGCCGTGCGCAAGGCGGCCGGCATCGGCTTCCCCGGCACACCCGCCACCCGCGACATGTACCTCGCCGACATCGAGGGCATCGACCTGGCACCCCGCTTCCTCGGCGAGCGCATGCCAGCGGGCATGGTCATGGCGGCGCCGCTCGGCGGTGGCACCCACCGCATCATCGTCTGCCCGCACGACACCGCACCCCGCGAGCGCGGTGAGGCCATCGGCTTCGACGAGGTCGCCGACGCCTGGCGGCGCATCACGGGAGAGGACATCAGCGGCGCCACCGCCACCTGGGTCAGCTCCTTCACCGACGCCACCCGGCAGGCCACCGCCTACCGCGCGGGCCGCGTGCTGCTCGCCGGTGACGCCGCGCACATCCACCTGCCCGCAGGGGGACAGGGCCTCAGCTTCGGCGTCCAGGACTCCGCCAACCTCGGCTGGAAGCTGGCCGCCGAGGTCGCGGGCTGGGCACCCGCAGGGCTGCTCGACACCTACCACGGCGAGCGGCACCCGGCAGGGCAGCGGCTGCTGGCCAACACCCGGGTGCAGGGCATGTCCTTCCTCGGCGGCGAGGAGGCCGACCCGCTGCGCGAGCTGCTCACCGAACTGCTCGCCTACGACGACGTCAAGCGCCACCTCGCGGGCCGCGTCAGCCACGTCGACGTGCGCTACGAGGTCGGCCCCGGCGACCACCCGCTGCTCGGCCGCCGCCTGCCACCGCGCACCCTGCGCACCCCGGCGGGCCCGGTCACCACGGCCGAGCTGCTGCACCCGGGCCAGGGCGTGCTGCTCGACCTCACGGGGCACCCGGCGCTGCCCGAGGAGGTCGCGGGGTGGAAGGACAGGGTCACCGCCGTCTCCGCCGTGCCGGAGCCCGTGGACGGCGCGAAGGCCGCGGCCGACCCCCTCGCGGACACGGCGGCCCTGCTCGTGCGCCCCGACGGCTACGTCGTCTGGGCCGTCTGGGCCGATGACGGAGCCCACGACGGGGCGGGCGAGGGCACCGGCGAGCTGACGGACGCGCTGCGGCGCTGGTTCGGCTCGCCCGGCACATACGGGGCCTGACCGCGCCCGTTCCGACGAGGCCCGTACGGACGAGGACCGACGAGCGCCGACGAGCAGCGTCAAGGCCCGGCCGGCACCGTCGAGGACCGACGAGGACCGACGAGCACCGACGAGCACCGACGAGGTGCGACACCACCGATGCGTACCAGGAGACACAGCGAATGACGACTCGTGTATGGGACTACCTGCCGGAGTACGAGCAGGAGAAGAGCGAGATCCTCGGCGCCGTCGAGAAGGTCTTCGGCTCGGGACAGCTCGTGCTCGGCGAGAGCGTGAGCGGCTTCGAGGACGAGTTCGCGGGCTACCACGGCGTGCCGTACTGCACCGGCGTGGACAATGGCACCAACGCGCTCAAGCTGGGCCTGGAGGCCCTGGACATCGGTCCGGGCGACGAGGTCATCACCGTGTCCAACACGGCGGCGCCCACCGTGGTCGCCATCGCGGGGACCGGGGCCGCCCCCGTCTTCGTGGACGTCCGCGAGGACGACTTCCTGATGGACACCGACCAGGTCGAGGCCGCCATC
The DNA here is from genome assembly GCF_054782395.1 of Streptomyces daliensis. Lineage (NCBI taxonomy): Bacteria > Bacillati > Actinomycetota > Actinomycetes > Kitasatosporales > Streptomycetaceae > Streptomyces > Streptomyces daliensis. The sequence continues at coordinate 167,032 of NZ_BAAGSO010000043.1, forward strand.
ACCCCGCGCACCAAGGCGCTGCTGCCCGTCCACCTCTACGGCCAGTGCGTGGACATGGCGCCGCTGGAGCGGATCGCCGCCGAGCACGGGCTGAAGATCCTGGAGGACTGCGCCCAGTCGCACGGCGCCGTCCACCACGGCAGGAAGGCCGGGACGATGGGGGACGCCGCGGCGTTCTCCTTCTACCCCACCAAGGTGCTCGGCGCCTACGGCGACGGCGGCGCGGTCATCACTGCCGACGAGACCACACACGGCAACATGCGCCAGCTCCGCTACTACGGCATGGAGAAGGTGTACTACGTGGTCCGCTCGCCGGGCCACAACTCCCGCCTGGACGAGGTGCAGGCCGAGATCCTGCGCGGCAAGCTCACCCGGCTCGACGCCTACATCGAGGGCCGCAACCGGGTGGCCCGCCGCTACGAGGAACAGCTCGGCGACCTCACCGGGCCCGGCGGGCTGCTGCTGCCCGCCACCAACCCCGGCAACACCCACGTCTACTACGTGTACGTGGTGCGCCACCCCCGTCGCGACGAGATCATCGAGGCGCTGAAGGAGTACGGCATCTCGCTGAACATCAGCTACCCGTGGCCCGTGCACACCATGAGCGGCTTCGCCCACCTCGGCTACCCCGAGGGCTCGCTGCCCGTCACCGAGAAGCTGGCCAAGGAGATCTTCTCGCTCCCCATGTACCCCTCCCTGCCCGAGGACGTGCAGGACAAGACCGTCAGCGCCCTGCGCGAGGTGCTGGCGGCCCTGTGAGGCGGCAGCACCTACCCGAGCGACAGGACGACAGGGCCGCGCAGGCCACCACAGCCCGAGAGAAGGCGGCAGCATGCCGGAAGACATCGGTATCTACGACCTCGGTGATCTCTACGACGCCATCTACAGCGGACGCGGCAAGGACTACGGCGGCGAGGCGGCCGTCGTCGCCCGCCACGTGCGCACGGCCAAGCCCGACGCGACGACACTGCTCGACGTCGGCTCCGGCACGGGCGGCCATCTCGCCTACTTCGCCAAGGAGTTCGCGCACGCCGAGGGCATCGACCTCGCGGAGGGCATGCTGGAGGTGTCACGCAGGAACCTGCCCGACATCTCCGTACGCCAGGGCGACATGCGCTCCTTCCGGCTGGAGCGCCGCTTCGACGCGGTCGTCTCCCTCTTCAGCGCCGTCGGCAACCTGAAGGACACCGCCGAACTCGACGAGACGCTGGACACCTTCGCGAAGCACCTGGTGCCCGGCGGTGTCGTGGTCGTCGAACCCTGGTGGTTTCCGGAGAACTTCCTCCCCGATTACGTGGGCGGCAGCGTCCAGACCGTGGACGGCAGGACCGTGGCCCGTGTCTCGCACACCGTCCGCCAGGACGAGGGACACAGCCGCATGGAGGTCCACTACACCGTCGGCGACCCCGCCGACGGCATCCAGCACTTCTCCGACGTGCACGTCATGGCCCTGTTCACCCGCGAGGAGTACGAGGCCGCCTTCACCCGCGCCGGCTGCTCGGTGCACTACGTGGCGGGCGAGTACGAGGGCAACGGGCTGTTCGTCGGCGTGAAGAACGGGAGCGAGTGAACACCATGGAGACACGCGAGCTGAAGATCGAGGGCGCGTTCGCGTTCACACCGCCCGTCTTCAAGGACAGCAGGGGCCTCTTCTCGTCCCCCTATCAGGGCCACGCCTTCGAGGCGGCGCTCGGCAAGCCGCTCTTCCCCGTGCGGCAGGTCAGCCACAACCTCTCGGCGCCCGGTGTGCTGCGCGGCATCCACTACAGCGCCACCCCGCCGGGCACCGCGAAGTACGTCTACTGCCCCAAGGGCCGGGTCCAGGACTTCCTGATCGACCTGCGGGTCGGCTCGCCGACGTTCGGCACCTGGGAGACGGCCGAACTGGACGAGGACAACTGCGGCGCCTTCTACGTGCCCGTCGGCGTCGGCCACGCCTTCATGGCGATGGAGGAGGGCTCGATGGTCACCTATCTGCTCTCCGGCGAGTACGTCGCGAAGAACGAGCTGGCCGTCGACCCGCTGGATCCGGCCATCGGCCTGGCGGTGCCGACCGAGTTCGCACCCCTCCAGTCCGAGCGCGACCTGGCCGCACCCACCCTCGCCGAGGCGGAGAAGCAGGGGCTGCTGCCCGCGTACGAGGACTGCAAGGAAGCGGAGGCCCGGCTGTGGCCGTGAACCCCCCACGCGTCGTGCTGCTCGGCGCGACCGGATTCGTCGGCTCGGCCGTGCTGCGCGAACTGGCCAGGATGCCGGTGCGGCTGCGGGCCGTGGCGCGCGGCGCCGCCCAGGTGCCGGGCGACGCGCGCGCCGACATCGAGGTGCGCACCCTGGACCTGACCGAGCCCGGCGCGATGGCCACCGTCGTCGCCGACGCGGACGTCGTCGTCCACACCGTCGCCTACATCGCGGGCTCCGCCACCTGGCGGGTCAGCGACGGCGACACGGCGGCCGAACGTGTCAACGTCGGCCTCGTGCGGGACCTCGTCGAGGCGCTGCGCTCCGCGCGGCGCGACGGGCCGCCGCCCGGTGTGCTGTTCACAGGCGCGGCTTCGCAGGTCGGGCCGCTGGAGAAGGAGGTGCTCGACGGCAGCGAGGAGGACCGTCCGGCGGGCGAGTACGACCGGCAGAAGCTCGCCGCCGAACGCGTGCTCCTCGACGCCGACAAGGAAGGTGTCCTGCGCGGTGCCTCCCTGCGGCTGCCCACCGTCTTCGGCTACGGGCCCCGCTCCACGGCCAGGGACAAGGGCGTGGTCTCCACGATGGTCCGCAAGGCGCTGGCCGGAGAGCCCATCACCATGTGGCACGACGGCACCGTGCGCAGGGACCTGCTCTACGTCGAGGACGTGGCCCGCGCCGTCGCCGCTGCCGTCGGGCACACCGGTGAACTCGCGGGCCGCCACTGGCTGTTGGGCACGGGTGAGGGCAGCCCGCTGGGCGATGTCTTCCGCACCGTCGCGGCGCTCGCCGCCGAGGCGACGGACAAGGAGCCGGTGCCCGTCGTCTCCGTCGAGCCGCCGGGGCACGCCGAGGCGGGCGACTTCCGGAGCGTCACCATCGACTCCTCCGCGTTCCGCGCCGTCACCGGCTGGGCACCCGCCACACCGCTGGAGGACGCGCTGCGCGCCACCGTCGCCTTCGTGGCCGACGGCGAGGGGGGCCTCACATGACGCCCGCCACCGCCCCCGCCCCCGCCGCCGCGACCGCCACCGTCACACCGACGCGGCTGCGCCCCCGCACCGACCGCTCGCTCCCTGAGCGTCTCGCACTCTCGGCGGCCAGGAAGGACAGCGGCCACGCCATGCGCACGGCCGACTTCCCCGCCTGGCTCGAAGCGCGCGCACGCGCCCACCGCTTCGCGGTGCGGCGGGCCCCGCTCGACGGGCTGGACGGCTGGTCGTTCGCGCCGGAGACGGGCGACCTGGTGCACCGCACGGGCCGGTTCTTCAGCGTCACGGGGCTGTCGGTCACCGTGGACGAGGGCCCGTACCGCCAGTGGCAGCAGCCGATCATCCAGCAGCCGGAGTCCGGCATCCTGGGCATGCTGGCCAAGGAGTTCGACGGGGTGCTCCACTTCCTGATGCAGGCGAAGATGGAGCCGGGCAACCGCAACCTGCTCCAGCTCTCGCCCACGGTCCAGGCCACCCGCAGCAACTACTCCAAGGTCCACCAGGGCGCGGGTGTCACCTACCTGGAGCACTTCAGCGGCCCCGCGAGGGGACGCGTGCTCACCGACGTGCTCCAGTCCGAGCACGGCTCCTGGTTCTACCGCAAGGCCAACCGCAACATGCTCGTGGAGGCCGTCGGCGACGTCGACGAACACGAGGACTTCTGCTGGCTGACCCTCGGTCAGATCGGCGAGCTGCTGAAGCTGGACAACACCGTCAACATGGACGCCCGCACCGTCATCGCCTGCTTCCCCCTCGACGGCCCGGCGAGCGGCACCACGCGCGACGCGCTGCACACCGACGCGGAGTTGCAGTCCTGGTTCACCATGGAGCGCGCCCGGCACGACGTCGAGATCGAGCGCATCCCCCTGTCGCGGGTCAGCGGCTGGGAGCGCGGCGAGAGCGCCATCGCCAGGCCCGACGGGCGCTACTTCCGCGTCGTCGGCGTCGACGTGGAGGCGGCCAGCCGAGAGGTGAAGGGCTGGTCGCAGCCGCTGTTCGAGCCGACGGGCACGGGGGTGGCCGCCTTCCTGTACCGCAGCCTGGGCGGGGTGCCGCACCTGCTGGCCTCGGCCAGGGTCGAGGCGGGCTTCCTGGAGAAGACCGAGATCGGCCCCACAGTGCAGGCCACCGAGAACAACTGGGCACACCTCCGGGGCGCCGACCGGCCGCGCTTCCTGGACACCGTGCTCGGCGCGGCACCCGGACGCATCCGCTACGAAGCACTGCACTCGGAGGAGGGCGGCAGGTTCCTCAACGCCGAGAGCCGCTACCTCTTCGTAGAGGCCGACGAGTCCGAGGCACCCACCGAGGCACCACCGGGCTTCTGCTGGGTCACCCCGGAGCAGCTCAACGCCCTGACCGCGCACGGGCATTACGTCAATGTGCAGGCCAGATCGCTGCTGTCCTGCCTCACCTCCGGCGCCGTGCGCCTCACGTCCGCCGCGTAACACGCGACGGCGGCACTACGGCGGCACTGGTGTCCGCGCCACGGTGCTCCTGACGGAACCGTGGCGCGGTACGTGGCACGCGGCGGGCCTAGGGGGTGTTGCCCGGCGCGTACGGCGCGGCGGGGCCGCACGGCCCGCCGCGCCACCCACGCAACCTGATGGCCCCTGACGGTGTGTCCCACCCACAGAGGAGCAGCATGACGACGACCGAGTGGAGAGCCGCCAGAACCGCCGTCTCTCCCGGAGTACGCGCGATCTCCCTCGACGCGGGCGGCATCACCCTCTCAGCCCTGCTGAGCGAGCCCACCGACGTGCCGCCGCGCGCCACCGTCGTCGCCCTGCACGGCGGCGGCATGACGGCGGGCTACTTCGACGGGCAGGCACACCCCGGCGTCTCGCTGCTCACGCTGGGAGCGCGCCTTGGCTTCACCGTGCTCGCCGTCGACCGGCCCGGCTACGGGGAGTCGGCGGGCACCCTGCCCGAGGGGCAGACCCTCGCCGAACAGTCCGCCACCCTGCACGCGGCCCTGGACACCTTCGCCGCCGAGCGGCACACAGGCGCGGGCGTCCTGCTCCTCGCCCACTCCTACGGCGGCAAGCTGGCCCTGACGGCGGCGGCCGACGACACTCGCCGACGGCTGCTCGGCCTCGACATCTCCGGCTGCGGCCACCGCTACGCCGTCGACGCCGAGCACCTGCCCACGGCCGAGGGGCACGGAAGCCGGAGCCGCAACTGGGGTGTGCTGCGCCTCTATCCGCCCGACACCTTCCGGGCCAGCGCCGACGTGGTCGCCCCGATGCCCGCGCGCGAGCGCGCGGAGGCGGCGCGCTGGGCACACCTCTTCGAGGACGTGGCCCCGCGGGTGCGGGTGCCGCTGCGGCTGACGTTCGCCGAGCACGAGTCCTGGTGGCTCCACGACGAGGACACCGTCGCCGATCTGAAGCGGCGGCTGAGCGGTTCGCCGCGTGTGCTCGTCGAGCGGCTGCCCGGCGCGGGCCACAACATCAGCCTCGGCTGGGCAGCGCGCTCCTACCACCTGCGGGCCCTCGCGTTCCTGGAGGAGTGCCTCGCCGCGCGTGAAGTGAAGGGAGCGGTGCGCTGACCGGGCCCCGCCGTCCGCGCCACCCGGGCCCGGACGGCCCCAGCGACGACGGGACGCGCCGCCACCACGCGACGTGCCGCGACCACGCGAGGCGCCGTGACCATGCGACGTGCCGCGACCACCGCACACGTGGTGACCGCGCGCCCAGGAGCGGCCGTTCCCACGAGACCCGAGGCTGACGACGACCGATGTCCAAGCGCCCCGGACTCCTCGGAAGCACCTTCCGCTCCCTCTCCGTACGCAACTTCCGGCTCTTCGCCTCCGGCCAGATCCTCTCCGTCGCGGGCACCTGGATGATGGTCGTGGCCCAGGACTGGCTGGTGCTCTCCCTGAGCGGGGACTCCGGGACGGCCCTCGGCACGGTGACCGCGCTCCAGTTCACACCGATGCTGCTGCTGACCCTGTACGGGGGCAGGCTGGCCGACCGGCACGACAAGCGGCTGCTGCTGACGGTGACCAACCTCGTCTCCGGCGTCCTGGCCCTGCTGCTCGCGGCCCTCGCGCTGAGCGGCACGGCCCAGTTGTGGCACGTCTACCTCTTCGCGCTCGCCCTGGGCACCGTCAACGCCTTCGAGGTACCGGCGCGGATATCGTTCGTGCGCGAGCTGGTCGGCCCCGAACTGCTGCCCAACGCCTCGGCGTTGAGCGCCGCCTACTTCAACACGGCGCGCGTGGTGGGTCCCGCCGTCGCCGGTCTGGTCATCAGTGCGGCGGGCACGGGCCCCGTCATGCTGCTCAACGCCGCCAGCTACCTCGCCACGGTGGTGGGGCTGCGCATGATGCGGCCCGCCGAGCTGCGCGACCGTGCGACGGGCGCGGGCCCCGCCAAGGTCGCCGACGGGCTGCGCTATCTCGCCTCGCGGGCCGACCTGGGGCTGATGCTGGCGCTGGTCGGAGTCGTCAGCCTGTTCGGCTTCAACTTCCACCTCACGCTGCCGCTCGCCGCCAAGTCCGTGTTCGGCGCCGACGCCTCAGCGTTCGGCCTGCTGACCACCGCGCTCGCTGCGGGCTCGCTGCTCGCGGCGCTGGTCACCACCGCGCGACGGGAGCGGCCCGCGGCCCGCACGGTGCTCGTCGCGGCGCTCGCCTTCGGCGCGCTGGAGGCGGCGGCGGGCTGGGCGCCCACCTTCCCGGCCGCGCTGGTGCTGCTCTTCCTCACCGGCTACGCGATGACGTACTTCGCGCAGGCCGCCAACCACCGCATCCAGCTCGGCAGCGACCCGCGCTTCACCGGGCGCGTCATGGCGCTCTACACCCTGATCCTCCAGGGGTCCTCGCCGCTCGGCGCCCTGTTCGTCGGCTGGCTCGCCGAGCACCACAGCGTCCGCGCCGGGCTCTACCTGGGCGGCCTCGCCTCGCTGGCCGCCGCACTCGCCGCGCTGGTCGCCGAACGGTTCAGGGCGCGCGGGGCACGCGCGGCCTCCCCGTCCGACGGTCCGTACGACGGCGGCACCGACCGCCTCCCACAAGGAAAGGGCGAAGAACATGCCGACCACGACCAAGGCCAAGGCCACGACCAAGGCCAAGGCCACGAACACGACGTCTCCCGGCCCCGCCGATGACACCGTCCACGGCCGCCTCGACGAACTCCACGCGCTCAAGGACCAGGCCCGCCTGGGCCCGAGCGAGCGGGCGACCGAGGCGCAGCACGCCAAGGGCAAGCTCACGGCCCACGAACGCATCGAACTCCTCCTGGACAAGGGCAGCTTCACGGAAGTGGAGCAACTCCGTCGGCACCGTGCGACGGGGTTCGGGCTGGAGTCGAAGAAGCCTTACACGGACGGTGTGATCACCGGGTGGGGGACGGTGCACGGGCGGACGGTGTTCGTCTACGCGCACGACTTCCGCATCTTCGGCGGTGCTCTCGGTGAGGCGCATGCGACGAAGATCCACAAGATCATGGACATGGCGATCGCGGCGGGTGCGCCGCTGGTGTCGCTGAACGACGGTGCGGGTGCGCGTATCCAGGAGGGTGTGGCGGCGCTCGCCGGGTACGGGGGGATCTTCCAGCGCAACACGAGGGCGTCGGGTGTGATCCCGCAGATCTCGGTGATGCTGGGCCCGTGCGCGGGCGGCGCGGCCTACAGCCCGGCGCTGACGGACTTCGTCTTCATGGTCCGCGACATCTCCCAGATGTTCATCACGGGTCCTGATGTGGTGCAGGCGGTCACGGGTGCGGAGGTGACGCAGAACGGGCTCGGCGGCGCCGATGTGCACGCCGGGACCTCGGGCGTCTCCCACTTCGCCTACGACGACGAGGAGACATGCCTCGCCGAGGTGCGCTACCTCCTCTCCCTCCTGCCGCAGAACAACCGCGAACTGCCGCCCACCGTCCACAGCGAGGACCCGGCCGACCGCCGCTCGGACGCGCTGCTGGACCTGGTCCCGGCCGACGGGAACCGCTCGTACGACATCCACGCCGTCATCGAGGAGATCGTGGACGACGGCGACTACATGGAGGTGCACGCGGCGTGGGCCCCCAACATCGTCTGCGCGCTCGCCTCGATCGACGGCCATGTGGTGGGCATCGTCGCCAATCAGCCGGCGGCGATGGCGGGGGTGCTGGACATCGAGGCGTCCGAGAAGGGCGCGCGCTTCGTCCAGATGTGTGATGCCTTCAACATCCCCCTCGTCACGCTGATCGACGTGCCGGGCTTCCTGCCGGGCGTGGACCAGGAGCACGACGGCATCATCCGGCGCGGCGCGAAGCTCCTCTACGCCTACTGCAACGCCACCGTGCCCCGCATCTCGGTGGTCCTGCGCAAGGCGTACGGCGGCGCCTACATCGTCATGGACTCGCGCTCCATCGGCGCCGACATCGCACTGGCCTGGCCGACCAACGAGATCGCGGTGATGGGCGCGGACGGCGCGGCCAGTGTGGTCTTCCGCAGGGAGATCGCCGCGGCCGAGGACCCCGAAGCGATGCGTCAGCAGAAGATCGAGGAGTACCGGCGTGAGCTGGTGCACCCCTACTACGCGGCCGAGCGCGGCCTCGTCGACGACGTCATCGACCCACGTGACACCCGCTCCGTGCTCGCCCGTTCGCTGGCGATGCTCAGCTCCAAGGACGCGGACCTGCCGCGCCGCAAGCACGGCAACCCTCCCCAGTGACACCACGCCACCACCTCCACCACCGGCCCGCCAGGGCCGCCCGACACCTACGGAGAACCCCATGGACACGGACAAGGACATGAACAAGGGCCTGGACATGAACAGGGACCTGCGCACGGACAGGGACGAGACCTTCGGGAGCCATGTGCTCAGGGTCGAGCGCGGCCACGCAGAACCAGAGGAACTGGCCGTCCTCACCGTCCTGTTGCTCGCCCGTACGGCGGCGGGCGCGAGCTGCGCGGATGCCTCGGCGGCGTCGGTGCGGCGTCCCGTGGCCGCCTGGCGCAGGCCCGAGCGCGCGGCGGGTTTCGACGGCCCGCGTACCTGGCGACGTGCCGCCTGAGGCGGCGCCGGGAAGCGGTCGTCCGAGCAAAAGAACAACGATCGCTTTACACGTTGCCTTACATGTTTTACTGTAAATCCTATGAGCGGACAGTTGGTCGAGGAGTCGGAGACGGCGTCGGGGGCTTCGGCGTCCGACGCGGGGGAGTCCGGGTCGCGCACGGGGGCGAGCCAGGTGCTGACGCTCGTCGCGGTGCTGCTGGGCTTCCTCGTGGTGCCCATGGCCATGTCGGGGACGAGCGTCGCCCTGCCGCGCATCGCGAAGGACCTCGACGCGGGCAGCGGGGCCCTCCAATGGGTCGTCACCGGCTACTTCCTGGCCGCGTCCTGCCTCACCCTCGTCGCGGGTTCGCTCGGCGACATCTTCGGCAGGCGGCGCGTCTTCCGGCTGGGCGCCATCGTCTACGTCGGCTGCACCTTCGCCGCCGCCGGGGTGACGGACATCCTGCTGCTGGATGTGGCGCGCGCGCTCTCCGGAGTGGGCTCGGCCTGTGTGCTGGCGGGCGGCGGCGCCGTTCTGGGCAGCACGTTCTCGGGTGCGGCGCGCACCCGGGCCTTCGCTGCCGTCGGCACGACGGTGGGCGTGGGCCTCGCGTTCGGGCCCACGGTGGCGGGGTGGCTGGTCAGCGCGTTCGGCTGGCGCGAGATGTTCCTCGTCTTCGCGGGCATCGGTGTGCTGGTGCTGCTGGGTACCGCGTTCATGCGGGAGTCCAGGGCGGAGGTGCGGCCGAAGGTGGACGTGTACGGCACCATCGCCTTCGTCATCGGCATGGTCGCCCTGATGTACGGCATCAACCAGGCGTCGGAGGCGGGCTGGGGCAGCGTGAGCGTGCTCGGGTTCCTTGCCGTGGGACTGGTGGTGCTGGCCGTCTTCCTCCAGGTGGAGCGGCGCAGCGAGTTCCCGGTGCTGGATCTGGAACTCGTGCGCAACCGGCCGTTCCTGGGCTGGCTGCTGGCGGCCCTCACCATGTCCATCGGCACCGTGGGTGTGCTGGTCTATCTGCCCACCTACCTCCAGGGCGCCGGCGGCCTCACCGCGGGCGAGTCCGGGATGATCATGCTGGCCATGACCGTGCCGGTGCTCACCGTCCCTCCGATCGCGGGCAAGCTCGTCAACATGGGCATCGCGCCGCGCACGCTCATCGTGACGGCCATGCTCCTGATGGCCGGGGGCAACGCCTGGCTGACGGTGCTGCAACCCGGCTCGGGAATCGGCGATCTGGTCGGCCCCCTGGTGCTGCTCGGCGCGGGCAACGGCATGGCCACCGCACTGGTGGACCCCCAGGCGATGAACCTCGTCGGCGCCGACCGGGTGGGTATGGCCTCCGGGCTGCTGAACACGGTGCGCGGAGGGGCCAACACGCTGGCCCTCGCCCTCTTCGGCGCCTCGCTGGTCAGCATCATCCAGACCAAGGTGGGCGAGCGGGCGCTCGCCGGCCGGGTCGCCGCCGGAGACCTCTCCGGCGGGCGGCGGGCCGACCTCGCCGCGCACTACACCTACGCCTGGCACATCGTCCTCTGGGCGGTCGCCGCGGCGTGTGTCCTCGCCGCGCTGACCGTGCATCAGCTGGTGCGCAGGCGCGGCAGGCACCGGCGCACGGGCGCCGCGCCCTACGGCAGGCACCGCAGGGGCGGAGTGCCGGGCGGGGCGGCAGCACAGGGACGCACCGGCGCGGCAGCCCGCTGACACACCGGGCCACACCGGGCCGCCCTCCGCTCCAGGCAGCGGAGAACGACACGTGAGACACCGACCGAAGGCAACGGCAGGAGTACGGCACATGGGCAGGCTTACGGGTAAAACGGCGCTGGTCACCGGGTCGAGCAGGGGCATAGGGCGGGCTGTCGCCGTGCGGCTGGCGGAGCAGGGCGCGCTGGTCGCCGTGCACTACACGAGCAACGAGGAGGCCGCCCGCGAGACCGTCACCACCATCGAGAAGGACGGCGGCAGCGCGTTCGCCGTCCGCGCCGAACTGGGTGTGCCCGGTGATGTGGACGAGCTGTTCGGCGGGCTGGCGGAGGGCCTGCGCGAGCGCACCGGGACGAGCGGGCTGAGCATCCTCGTCAACAACGCGGCGGTGAAGGTGGCGGGCCCCGTCGAGGACGCCACCCCCGAGGACTTCGACCGCCTCTACGCGGTCAACGTCAAGGCACCGTTCTTCCTCATCCAGCGCGCGCTGCCGCACCTGAGCGAGGGCGGGCGCGTCATCAACATCTCCTCGGGGCTGACCCGCCTGGGCGACCCCTCCTCCGTCACGTACGCCATGACGAAGGGCGCGCTGGAGCAGTTGGCGCCGCACCTCGCGAAGCTCCTCGGGCCGCGCGGCATCACCATCAACACGGTGCTGCCCGGCGCCACCCGCACGGGTGCCGCGTTCTGGGAGGACCCCGCGCTGGTGGAGGAGATCACCGAGATGTCGGCCCTCAAGAGGGTCGGTGAAGCCGGGGACGTCGCCGACGTGGTGACGTTCCTCGCCTCCGACGAAGCGCGCTGGATCACCGGCTCGTCCGTCGACGCCACCGGTGGATCACTGGTGGCCTGAAGCCGCCGGCGGCACCCCCGACGCCGGCTGGTCCGGCCGCGGGCGGGACCCCCGACCCGTCCGCGGCCGTCGAACCACATGTGACGCGTAGTCACAGACACGGACACAGACACAGACACAGACACACGGAGCGCCCGCGCCGCGGGCGGGAGAGGACGAGGGAGGGGCCATGGACGACGCACCCGACGGCGCCCGGCAGCCGGAGCTGTGGCTGCTGCGGCTGCCCGACGAGCCGCCGCGGACCCCGCTCGACGTGCCCCCGCTCGACGTGGCCGTGCTGGACGAGACCGAGCGCGCGCGGGGCGCCGCCTTCGCCGCGCCGCGTGACGCGCGCCGCTACCTCGCCGCACATGTGCTGCTGCGCCACCTCCTCGCGGCCCGCCTCGGCGTCACCCCGCGCGAGGTGCCCCTGGAGCGCGCCGCGTGCCCCAACTGCGGGCGCGGGCACGGGCGTCCACGTGTCCCGGCGGCGGGCGCGCCGCACTTCTCGCTCTCCCACAGCGGCGGCCTGGTCCTGGTGGCCGTGGCCGACAAGCCCGTGGGCGCCGACGTCCAGCGGGCGCCGGCGTCTGCCACGGCCGACGTCTGCGCCGGTCGCCTCCACCCCGACGAGCGCGCCGAGCTGGCCCGTACACCCCATGAGCGGCGCGGCGAGCACTTCGCGCGGATCTGGGCGCGCAAGGAGGCGTATCTCAAGGGGCTCGGCACCGGCCTGTGCCGCCCTCCGCGGCTCGACTACCTCGGCGCCGACACCTCCCGCCTGCCGCGCGGCTGGGCGGTACGGGACGTGCCCCTCACACCCTCGGCGCCCCTCGTGTCCGGCTACGCGGCGGCCGTCGCGCTGGGCGGCACCCATGTGCCGCTCGCACCGCCGCACGTGCGCCATGTGCCGTATGCGGCACTCGCGGACCCCGGAAGGGCACAGGCCACGCTCGCGGCGGCCTCGCACCCCGTCGTCCCGCGCCCCACCACCTCGCACCCGCCCACTCCGTACACGGACAGGACACCCATATGACCGCTCTCCCCGACGAGATCTCCTTTCCCGGCGAGGTCGCCCTGCGCGACGAGGTCTCGATCCTGCGCGCCGAGGTCCGGGCGCTGCGCGACCGCGCCGACGTGGCCGCGCTGTGCGACCGCTACGTCCTCCACACGGACCGTGACCGTGGCGGGACCGACTGGCTGGACGACGTGTTCACCGAGGACGCCGTCCTGACGTTCCCCTTCGGTGAGTTCGCCGGGCGCGACGGTCTCGAACGCTTCCAGAAGATGACCGGAGCCACCTTCGAGCGCACCCACCACCTCAGCGGGAACTACGCCGTCGAACTGGACGGCGACACCGCGCGGGTGCGCGGCCATCTCATGGCGGTGCATGTGCGTCGGCGCGAGGAGCCGGGCACGCACTACAGCATCGGCGGCCACTACGAGGCCGGTGCCGTGCGCACGAAGGACGGCTGGCGGCTGCGCACCTTCTCCTTCGACCTGACCTGGAACGCGGGCGAGGGGCCGGGGAAGGCTCCCGATGCCGCATCCTGACGGTTCTGACGTGACGTCATGTCGCCGTAAAACCAGGGGAGTTGGTGCCTCCGTGTGACCCGTCCGCCGCTGTGCGCTGCGGGTCTGACCGTCCTCTGACATTGCTGCAACACGTCTGTTGGTATCTGACCAAAACCTGAAACAACGTCCCTTGATCGGTGCCACGCGCGGGACAAGGCTGTGGCCCTGCGGTGGGTCGTCCCGCCCGCCTCCGTGCGGGGAGGCGGGCGGGCCTCCGGCGGGCCGGTTCACCGGCCCGTACGCGCGCAGCACCAGCTCACCAAAGAGAGGTACGCATGTCGGCACCTGAACGGAAGATCATGTTCGGCTTCGGGCCGTGGGAGACCGGTGTCGGTGACGTGTCAGGGCTGCTGCGCCACGCGGCCCAGGCCGACCGCGACGGGCTCGACCTGTTCACGATCTCCGACCACCCCTACGCGGGTGGCAAGCTGGACGCGTACGCCATCCTCGGCGTCGTGCTCGGCAGCACCTCGTCGCTGACGGGCGCCGTGAACGTCACCAACCTGCCCAGCCGCCCCGCACCCCTGCTCTCGCGCACCGTCACCTCGCTCTCCGCGCTCTCCGGCGGCCGGGTGGCGCTCGGCCTCGGCGCGGGCGGCTCCTGGGACGACATCGTCCGCATGGGCGTGACCCGGCTCTCGCCCGGCGCCGCCGTACGGGCGCTGGAAGAGGCCATCGTCCTCATCAGGAAGCTGTCGGGCGGCGGCGGCCCCGTCACGTTCGAGGGCGAGTTCTACCAGGTGTACGACGCCCCTCCGGCCCCCGTGCCCGCGCCGCCCGTCTGGACGGGATCCGTAGGGCCGAAGTCCCTCGCCGTCACCGGCAGGGTCGCCGACGGCTGGTTCCCCGGGCACGCGTCGGACTGGCGGAGCACCCTCTACCGCGAGTCGCGCCCGCGCGTCGAGGAGGCCGCGGCCTCGGCGGGCCGCGACCCCTCGGAGATCTCCACCATCTTCAACCTCCCCGGGCAGATCACCGACCGCCCCCTGGACGCCACCCGCGACGCCGACGGGAGCTGGATCGGCGGCTCCGTCGACCAGTGGGTGGAGGAGCTGACGTCCGCCGTGGTCGAGCACGGCGCGGACGGCTTCGTGTACTTCGACTTCGCCGACCCGGCACCCACCGAGGTCTCCCTCGGCCGCTGGGCCCGCGAGATCGTTCCGGCGGTCCGCGAGGCGGTCGCCAAGCACTGACGGCGCGCCGTACGGCACCGGCACCGGAACCGGCCACCGGCACCGGGGGGAGCACCCCCGGGACCCGACCCGGCCCGCCCTGACCGGTACCGCACGGCCGCCCGCACCACCGGCGCCAAGAGGCACGGCGCGCCCCCGGCAGAGCACGGCCACGGGGGTGGCCGTCCGCACCACCGGAGCCGGGACCGACGGCGCACGTCAGCACCGCGAGCAACCCAGCACAGCGGCACCGCAGCACCATCGCGACCCCGCGCCGTCGCCCGTCTCCGTGCGACACCTCCCAGCACAGTCCGCGTGGCACATTTCCCAGGAGGCATCCCCCGATGAAGGCGCTCCACCGGCCCAAGGCCGTCACGCTGCTCGCCGTCTCCGCTCTGGCACTCGCGTCGTGCAGCGGCGCATCGGGCAGCGACCAGAAGAGCGAAGAGCCCGTCAAGGGCGGCAAGTTGACGTACGCCGTCAACGCCGAGCCGGTCAACCTCGACCCGCACGCGAGCGCCCAGGACGTGACCGGGCTCTTCGCCCGGCCCGTGCTGGACTCGCTCGTGTCGATGGACGCCAAGGGCACCATCCGCCCCTGGCTGGCCTCCTCCTGGAAGATCTCGGAGGACCAGAAGACGTACTCCTTCACGCTCCGCAAGGGCGTCCGCTTCACCGACGGCACCCCCTTCGACGCGGAGGCCGTCAAGGCGAACCTCGACCACATCGTCGACCCGAAGACCAAGTCCGAGATGGCCGCCGGCTACATCGAGCCCTACGAGGGCACGAAGGTGACCGGCGAGCGCACCTTAGAGGTCTCCTTCTCGCGCCCCCACTCGCCGTTCCTCAACGCGCTCTCCACCGCGTACTTCGGCATGCAGTCGCCCGAGCAACTGGAGAAGGGCGCCGACGCGCTCGCCAAGAAGCTCGTCGGCACGGGCCCCTTCGTGATGAAGGACTTCACTCCGCGCGAGGGCATCACCTACACCCGCAACGACCAGTACGCCTGGGGCCCTGCGGGTGCCCGGCACAAGGGCCCGGCTCACCTCAAGGAGCTGGAGTTCACCGTACTGACCGAGGACTCGGCCAGGCTCGGCGCGCTGACGGGTGGTCAGGCACACGCCGTCGCGAACGTGCCGCCCGCCGCCGTCGAGCAGGTGGAGGCCAGCCCCGACCTGCGGATGGAGAAGCGGCAGGCGCCCGGCGGCGCGTACACCTACTACCCCAACACCGAGAAGGGCCCCTTCAAGGACGCCAGGGTCCGGCAGGCGTTCCGGGACGGCATCGACTTCGAGACCGTCGTCGAGAAGCTCTACTTCGGTGTCTTCGCACACGCCACCAACCCCCTATCGCCCGCGACCCCCGGCTACGACAAGCGCGCGGGCACCCACTGGCGGCACAACCCCAAGAAGGCCGCCGCACTGCTGGACGAGGCGGGCTGGACCGGGCGCGACAGCGGCGGCTACCGCACCAAGGACGGCAAGCGGCTCACCGTCACCTGGCCCTTCGTGAAGGCGGCGAACAGGGAGCAGCGCTCCACCCTGGCCGAGCAGATACAGGCCGAGGCCAAGGACCTGGGCTTTGAACTGGTCCTGGACACCGGCACCCAGCACGAACTCGCCGCCGACTACGGCAAGGGCGAGTACGACGTGATGGACCTGAGCTGGCAGCGCGCCGACGGCGACGCACTGCGCAACCTCTTCTCCTCCGCCAGCATCGCCACGCCCGAGAAGTTCGGCCAGAACGCCTCACGTCTCGACGACGAGCGCGTGGACGAGTGGCTCGGCGACGCGCTGGCCACCACGGACGCGAAGAAGCGCGCCGCGCTGTACGCCAAGGTCCAGCGCCAGGTGACCAACGAGGCCGCGGCCTTCCCCGTCTACGTCGTCAGCTATCTGATGGGCGCCTCCGAGAACGCCCAGGGCATCGACTGGGACCCGCAGGCATACCCGACCTTCTACGACGCATGGGTGACCGATCAATGACCACCTCACGGCGGCGGGACAACCGCACGCTGCGCACCGTTCTCCTGCGGCTGGCCACCTCGCTCCTCGTCCTCTGGGGAGCGGTCACCGTCTCCTTCTGCGCTCTCCACCTGACCCCGGGAAAGGTGGAGGACGCGCTGATCGGCACGGACACCGTCACCCCACAGGTCCGTGCGCAGATCATCTCCGAGTACGGGCTCGACCAGCCGCTGTTCGCGCAGTACCTCGCCCACCTCGGGCGGGTGCTCAGCGGCGACCTCGGGCACTCGTACCAACTGCACGAGTCCGTCGCCTCGGCCGTCGGGTCCCAGCTCGGCGCCTCCGTCCAACTGGGCCTGACGGCCATGGCGTTGGCCCTCGTTGCCTCGACCGTCCTCGGTCTGCTCACGGCACGCAGGGCCCGCTGGCTGCGGGGGCTGTCCTCCGGCATCGAACTGGTCGGCGTCTCGGTGCCCACCTTCTGGGTGGGCATCCTGCTGCTGACCTTCTTCTCCTTCCAGCTGGGCTGGTTCCCGGCGGCGGGCGGCGACGGATTCGCGGGACTGGTCCTCCCGGCCGTCGCCGTCGCCACCCCGCTGACCGCGCTGCTCACCCAGGTGATGCGCGAGGGGCTCGAACTGGCCCTGGACGAACCCTTCGTGCTGACGGCCAGGGCCCGCGGCATGTCCGACTTCGGGGTACGGCTGCGCCACGCACTGCGCCACGCGCTGCTGCCCGTGGCCACCATCGCGGGCTGGATGCTCGGCATGCTCATCGGCGCCATGGTCGTGATCGAGCAGGTCTTCTCCCGGCAGGGCATCGGCCGCCTCGTCCTCTCCGCCGTCCAGGACAAGGACCTCCCCGTCGTGATGGGCGTCGTCCTGCTCACCGCGCTGCTCTACGTCGTCATCAACACCGTGCTCGACCTGCTCTACCGGGTCATCGACCCCCGACTGCGAGGTGCCCAGTAATGCCCGAGTTCCGCCGTGCGACCCGAGGCGGCGACCGGTGACGACGACCCTGATCGCCCGTTCCGCCACGACGTCCCGCACCCGGCTGCGCCCCGGGCTGTGGGCCGCCACGCTCTTCCTCGCGCTGATCGTGCTCGCCGCGCTCTTCCCCGGCCTGCTCACCGAAGGATCGCCCGCCGACTCCGAGGTGCTCAGCGCGCTCCAGGGGCCCGGCGCCGAACACCTCTTGGGCACCGACGCCAACGGCCGCGACATCTTCACCCGCATCGTCTACGGTGCACGCCCCTCGCTGCTGACCGGGCTCGGCGCCACCGCGCTCGCCGTCGTCTGCGGCACCCTGCTCGGGCTGCTCGCCGCGCTCGGCGGACGGATCGCCGACGAGATCGTCATGCGCCTCGTCGACGTCGTGCTGTCCCTGCCCAGCCTGCTGCTCGCGCTGCTGATCCTCAGCGTCACGGGCCCCGGCGCCGTCGGCACGCTCTACGCCATCGCGCTCTACACCATCCCCGTCTACGCGCGGCTGATCCGCGTGCAGACCATGGTGATCCGCCGCTCGGGATACGTGGAGGCGGCCAGGTCACTGGGCCTGGGCAACGCACACGTCATCGCCCGGCACATCCTGCCCAACGCCTTCGCGCCGCTGCTGGTGCTCGCCACCATCGAGGTCGGCACGGCGCTGGTCGCCGCCTCCTCGCTGAGCTTCCTCGGCTTCGGGCCGCAGCCCCCGGCACCCGAGTGGGGCGCCATGCTCGCCGGTGGCCGTGATTACTTCGGCATCGCCTGGTGGGTCGCCGTCTTCCCAGGCCTCGCGATCACGCTGACCGTCCTGTCGATCACGGTGACGGGCCGCTGGCTCCAGCGGCGCATGGAAGGGAGGGCCGCATGACGCACCCGGCACACTCGACGCGCTCGGCGCACCCGGCAGGCGACACCCCGCGCGCGGCAGACGGCGCCACGCGTGCGGCACCCGGCGCCGCACACCCGGCAGCGGAGCCGGCGCACCCGATAGCCGAAGTACGCGGCCTCACCGTCGCGTTCGGCGGCACCGAGGCCGTACGCGGTGTCTCGCTCGCCGTACACGCGGGCGAGTGCCTGGCCATCGTGGGCGAGTCGGGCTCGGGCAAGAGCGTCACGGCCCGCACCCTGATCGGACTCACCGGGCCCGACGCCGACGTCAGCGCCGAGTCCCTGCGCATCGAGGGCAAGGACGCCACCGTCTACGGCGACCGCCAGTGGCGCACCGTGCGCGGCAACCGCATCGGCCTCGTGCTCCAGGACGCGCTGGTCTCGCTCGACCCGCTGCGCCGCGTCGGCCAGGAGATCGCCGAGGCACTGCGGCTGCACCGCGCCATGCCGCGAGCGCGGGCACACGAACGTGCCGTCGAGCTGCTGCGCAGCGTCGGCATGCCCGAGCCGAAGGTACGGGCGAAGCAGTACCCGCACGAGCTGTCGGGAGGGCTGCGCCAGCGCGCCCTGATCGCCTCGGCCATCGCCTGCGAACCGGCCCTGCTCATCGCCGACGAGCCCACCACCGCGCTCGACGTCACCGTCCAGGCGCAGATCCTGCGGCTGCTGGCCGAGCGCAAGGAGGCGGGCACGGCGCTGCTGCTCATCAGCCACGACCTGGCCGTCGTCGCGCAGCTCGCCGACCGGGTGATGGTGATGAAGGACGGCGCGATGGTGGAGGAGGGCCCCACCGCGCAGGTGCTGACAGCGCCGACGCACCCGTACACCAGGGAACTGCTGGCGGCCGTCCCGGCGGCACGGCGCGAGGACGTGCGGCAGGCCCGCCCGGAGGCGCGCCCCGCCGAGAGCGCGCGCGGCCCGGCGGGCGAAACGCTCATCGAGGCGCGCGGCCTGGTCAAGTCCTACAAGGACCGCCGCGTCGTCAAGGACGTCTCCTTCGCGCTGCGCCAGGGCGAGACCCTCGGCCTCGTGGGCGAGTCCGGCTCGGGCAAGACCACCCTCGCGCGGCTCGTGCTCGGCCTGACGGACCCCGACGAGGGCGAGGTCCTCGTCGGCGGCAGATCCTGGGCCGCGCTGAGCCCGAGCGAGCGCCGGGCCGTACGCCCCGGGCTCCAGGTCGTCTACCAGGACCCGCTCAGCTCCTTCGACCCGCGCTTCAGCGTGTGGCGGGTGCTGGAGGAGGCACTGGGCGCCGGAGGTGTGCCGCGAGCGCGCCGCCGCGAGCGCGCGGGAGAGCTGCTGCGGCAGGTCGGCCTCGACGCCTCGTTGCTGGAGCGGCGCCCGCTGCGCCTGTCCGGCGGGCAGCGCCAGCGCGTGGCCATCGCCCGCGCGCTGGCCACGGAGCCGCGCGTGATCGTCTGCGACGAGCCCGTCTCCGCGCTCGACGTGACCGTCCAGGCCCAGGTGCTCGACCTGCTCGCCGGGCTCCAGGCGGAACTCGGCGTCGCCTACCTGTTCATCTCCCACGACCTCGGCGTCGTGCGCCAGGTCAGCGACCGGGTCGCCGTACTCAAGGACGGGGCCGTCGTGGAGACCGGGGAAGCGGCCGAGGTCTTCGGAGCACCGCGGCACACCTACACCCGCGAACTGCTCGCGGCCGTACCCCGGTTGCCGCGCGACGCGGCACCCCCGGGACGACACCGCGGCCCGGACCCCTCGGAGGCGCCCTCATGACCCCCTCTTCCCCCGCTTCCCCCTCGCCCCGGACCGCCGAGCCCGGCGGACCGGTGTACGCGAGTCCCGTCGACCTCGGCACCTACGGGCCCTACGGACCCGGCAGAGTGGACGTGTCGGCGGGCTGGAAGCGGCCACGCTACGCGTTCCAGGACCGTGTCACGGCCGACGGCAGCAGCGGCTTCCGCGCCGAACCCGGCCGCTACCACCTCTACATCGCGTGGAGCTGCGCCTGGGCACACCGCACCGCGCTGGTGCGTAAGCTCAGGGGGCTCACGGACGTCGTCTCGCTCTCGCACGTCGACGACGAACGCGACGGCCGGGGCTGGGCGTTCCGCGAGCGGCGCGGAGCCGACCCCGTGAACGGCTTCACGCTGCTGCTGGAGGCGTACGAGGCGACCGAGCCCGGCTACCCGGGCCACATCTCCACCCCGGTGCTGTGGGACCGGGCCACCGGACGCATCGTCAGCAACGACTTCCGGTGCATCACCATCGACCTGGGAACCGCCTTCGAGGAGTGGGGCGACCCGGAGACACAGCTCTACCCCGAGCCGCTGCGCGCGGAGATCGACGAGCTGAACGCGTTCGTCCACGAGAACGTGAACGACGGTGTCTACCAGGTCGACGGCGCCACCACGCAGGACGCATACGAGACATGGCGGCGGAAGGTGTGCGCGGCCCTGGACACCCTCGACGCCAGACTCGCGGAGCGCCGCTTCCTGTTCGGCGACCGCATCACCGAGGCCGACATCCGGCTGTGGCCGACCCTCGCCCGCTTCGACCTCGCCTACAACCCGGTGGGCGGTGTCACCGAGGAAGGGCTGCCCGGCTACCCCCACCTGTGGGCGTACGCGCGGGACCTGTACCAGCGGCCCGCCTTCCGGGAGACCACGGACTTCGACACATATCGGATGAGCCCGCCGCTCTCCCGCGAGGACGGCGTACGGCACATCGAGGTCGCCCCCATGGAGTCCGACTGGGAGGCGCCGCACGGCCGCGAACGGCTCGGCGCGGGGTGACGGGGTGAGGCAGGCCGCCTCTTCCGTTCCGGTGTCCGTTCGGGCGCCCACGGGGGCGAGGCTGCCGTACGGGTGCGTACGGCAGCCTCGCGGGCGCTCAGACGCGCTCGGCCGACACCAGCCACGCGGGCGCGTAGAGCCGCCCGTGCTCGTCGGCGCCGTCGAACTCCGAGCGCAGATATGTGTCGGGCGCGTCGTAGCCGAACGCGCGGGCGCCGCGCTCCACATGCGTGTGCGTGAACGCGGTGAGGTAGCGGGTGCGGCGCAGTGTGGTGATGCGCCATCCCGAGTCCGTGCTCAGGACGTCGCGCAGTTCGTCCTCGTCGATGTAGTGGACGGCGTCGGTGGGCTTCCCGGCCGCGTCCGAGAAGCACAGCAGGTGCAGACGGCCCCCGGCGCTGCACACGGTGTGCAGTGCCTCGACGTAGCCGCGCCGCAGGTCCGCGTCGAGGCAGTGGTACAGGGCGCTGTCCAGCACCGTGTCGAAGCCGCGCCCCGCGAGGGGGTCGCCGGGTCCGCTGAGCGCGGTGGCGTCGGCGACGGTGAACTCGATGCCGGCGCCCTCGGCCGCGGCCCGTTCGGCGGCCCGCGCCACGGCGTGCGGCGAACCGTCGAAGCCGGTGACGCGGTAGCCCGCGCGGTGCAGGAAGAACGCGTTGTCCCCGGTGCCGAACCCGGCGTCCAGCACGCTGCCCTTGATCTGCCCGGAGCGCTCCAGCGCGACCACCTCGGGCTGTGGCGCGTCGATGTCCCAGGGGGTGAGTGCCTCTCCGACGATCTCGCGCAGGGGTGACTCGCCCCGGTAGAACGCGTCGTACCTGAGCGCGCCTTCCGACACACCTTCCGACACGCTTTCTGGTGCGCTGTCCGGCGTGCCGTCCGTGGGCTCGGTGTGCTCGGGGCGCTCGGTGTGCCCGGACGTGGCCATGCTGACCTCCACTGGGATTCGGGGGAGTGGGGCGCCCCGCGATGGCGGACGGGGCCGTGCGCTCGCGGGCCCGGCGGCGGGCCCTGCCGCGCGGTCAGGCTCCGGCAGTCTCGGCTTCGGCGAGCCGCTGACGTACGCCCTTGAACGCGGCCGACCAGGCGATGAGGTCGTCCAGCAGCTCGAAGAGGGTGGGCTCCTGGTGCTCTCCGGGGGTGATCTCACCGGGGAGGGTGGGGTCGGTGATGGCGAAGTCGGTGAAGGCGTTGAGCGCGACCTGGCTGCTGACGGTGGCGACCTTCAACTCCGTCATGACGGCGCGCAGATGCTCGACGGCGCGGGTGCCGCCGTGCACACCGTGGCTGACAAAACCGGCCGCCTTGTGGAACCACTCGCCGTAGAGGTAGTCGAGGGCGTTCTTCAGGGAGCCGGGGAGGGAGTGGTTGTACTCCGGGGTGACGAAGAGGAAGCCGTCGAAGGAGTCGATGGCCCGCGACCAGCGCTTGGTGTGCTCGTGGCTGTACTGGCCGAAGGCGGCCGACACCGCTTCGTCCAGCACGGGGAGGTTGAAGTCGGCCAGGTCCAGGAGTTCGAGGGTGACGCCTCCGTCCTTGACGGCGGGGTGCCTCCCCGCTGCCTCGAAGGCCCACTGAGCGGCGACCAGGGTCCGGCGCTGGGGGCGGGTGCTTCCGACGATCACGGCGATCCGGGTCATGGGGTCCTGCTTCCGTCGACTGCTGGCTATGCTGTCAGCAGTAAAGTACAACAGGTATGGCAGCAAGTAAAACGATGGGTTTCCCTTACCTGGGAGGACGGGCGGCGATGGACAGGCGCGCGAGGCCGAACGAGAGACCTGGGGTGCCCGGACCGGGGACGTCGGGACGGGGGACGTCGGGGCGAGGGGCGTCGGGGCGGGGAATTCCCGCGCACAGCGGGCAGCCGGACAAACGCCGGGCGATTCTGGACGGCGCGCAGAACGTGTTCGCGCGGGACGGCTACACCCGCGCGAGCATCGACGCCATTTCGGCGGAAGCCGGTGTGTCCACGCGCACCGTCTACAACCACTTCCGGGACAAGCGGGCGCTTTTCCAGGCGGTCATTCAGGAAAGCGCGCGACGTGCCGCCGAGGCGCAAATCGCCGTCATCGACCGCTATCTGAGCAAGGTGACCGATCTGGAGGCCGACCTCGTGGCCTTCTGCCGCGCCTTCGCGGGACCCGAGACCTCCGCGTGTGCCCCGCACCGGGGGCTGGTGCGTCAGGTCAGCGCCGAGGCGGGGCACATCCCGCGCGAGGCGCTGGAGGCGTGGCGCGAGGCCGGGCCGCTGCGGGTCCGCCGCGAACTGGGCGCGCGGCTCCAACGGCTCGGCGAGCGCGGCCTGTTGCGGGTGCCCGACCCCGCCGGCGCCGCGTTCCACCTGATGCTGCTGACCACGGTGGCCGACCTCCCCGACCGCCCTGAGCCCTCCGTGGGTCCTGACGGGGCGGGCGCGGTGGGTGCGGTGGGCGCGGCGGACATCGTGGAAGCGGAGGGTGCGGCGCACGGGGTGATCGTGGCCGGGGTCCGCGCGTTCCTGCACGGCTACCGCCGCCCGTCTCCCGGCTCCTGAGACGGGCGCCCGGCCGTACACCCGCCCGTACGCGTCCGCTCAACTCCGTTCAATTTCCTCCTCCCCGCCGTCGAACGCCATTGCGGAATTCCGGAAAAGGGCCAGGTGGCCGCCTGTTACCCGGAGAAATGCGGGCCGGAACGGGCGGTCTTCCGGTGCGTTAGCGTGACCGGCCGGTATTCGGCGACGGGGCACGACGGGGGAGCGGGAACACGTGGACGAAAGCAAGGCTTCCGGGGCCGGGGAGAATCCCCCTGGTGTCGACAACCGCTTTACGGGCGGGGAAGCGAAGTACGTGATCATGACGGCCGCGACGGACGGGGTGACCATCCACGAGGAGACCCTGCCTCCGCCTCCGCCGCCCCCACCCTCGCCTCGGCCCGGGTCCCGCCCGAAGGCGCTGTTCGCGGCCCTCGGCGCGGCCGTCGCGGCGGTCCTCGTCGCGGGCGGGGCCGCCGCCTACCACTTCTGGCCGTCCTCCGGCGGCGCCCGTGCCGGCAGCGAGCGTGCGGCGGCCGGGGCGCCGGGCCGCATGAGCGCGTCGGCCACGCCGAGCGCCTCCCCGGCCTCGTCGGCGGCCCGGGAACCCGCCGTGGCGGAGGCGCCCGCTTCCGCTTCCGCGCCCGTACGGGAGGCGCCGCACGAGCCGTCGTCCTCCGCGCGGCCCGGCCCGCCGGACAAGGACGACGGTCCGCGCCCATCGTCCTCGCCCGACGCCCCGTTCACCGACTACGAGACGACGACACTCGGCGCCGAGATCGTCAACGGACCCGCGTGCGGCTCCTACGCCCTGTGCGCCTACCGCAGCGCGGGCCACACGGACCGCTTCGACTTCCACGCCCCGGGAAGCGACTCGGGCGGCACCTGCTACAGCTTCCCGTCCGGCGACCCCGGCTTCGTCGCCGTCGTCAACGGCCGCCGCTACTCGTACCACGTGTTCGAGAAGCCCCGCTGCGAGGGCGCCAGCAGAACCCTCGCCACGCACAACAGCTACCAGGACCTCCCGTTCCGCTTCCGCTCCTACACGAAGGCGTAGTTCCGGTCGCGAACCCGGTCCCCGGCGGCGGAGGCGGCGCCAGGGGAGAAGTCCCCGGCCCCGTCACGCACGCGAGGGCGCCGGCGAACCCGCCCCGTGAAGGGGGCTGGGCCGCCGACGCCCTCGTGGTGCGCCGGGAAGCCAGGGGTCAGGCGCTCGCGGCGGCCTGGGCCTCGCGGACCTGCTTGAGCGCACCGGACCAGAGGATCAGGTCGTCCAGCAGCTCGAAGAGGGTGGGCTCCTGGTGCTCTCCGGGGGTGATGTCGCCCGGCAGGGTGGGGTCGGTGATGGCGAAGTCGGTGAAGGCGTTGAGTGCCACCTGGCTGCTGACGGTGGCGACCTTCAGCTCCGCCATGACGGCGCGCAGGTGCTCGACGGCGCGGGTGCCGCCGTGCACGCCGTGGCTGATGAAACCGGCGGCCTTGTGGCCCCACTCCGCGTGCAGGTAGTCGATGGCGTTCTTCAGGGAACCCGCGTAGGAGTGGTTGTACTCCGGGGTGACGAAGATGAAGCCGTCGAAGGAACCGATGGCCTGCGCCCAGCGCTTGGTGTGCTCGTTGCTGTACTCGCCGAAGGCTGCGGGGGACTGCTCGTCCAGCAGGGGGAGGCCGAAGTCGGCCACGTCCACGAGCTCGACGCTCACTTCGCCGTTCTTGACGGCGCTGTGCCGTCCGGCGGCCTCAAGGGCCCACTGAGCGGCGACCAGGGTCCGGCGCTGGGGGCGGGTGCTTCCGACGATGACGGCGATCCGGGTCATGGGGGTCCTGCTTCCTTGTCCTCTGGTTGAGCTGACACAGGTAAAGTACAACAAGCATGGCAATATTTACAACGGCTATTGCGCGGGGCCCCTTCGCGGGGTACGCAAGGAAACGCAGGGTTCCCCCTTCACCGTGGTGCGCCCCTTCACGGGGTGCGGGGTGAAGGCCACACGGGGTGCGCGTTTCTTGTAGGGGTGCGCCTGGTGTGGGTGCCCCTTGGGGTTTCGTCGGCGATGCTCGGGCCGGTGGCACGGGTTGTGCCCACCCTCCCCCAGCTACCGCTGGGAGGTGCCCCCTCGCCAGCGGGACGATTGCCCACAACTTTGTGCCGCTTCACGGGGTGCGGCGGTTTTCAGGTGCGGGCCGGTGGCTTCGGCGCGGCGTGTGGTGCGGTGCTTTGCGGCTGGCGCCGCGTGATTCTTGGCTCGGACCGTGGTTGTGGGCGCGTGTTCTTGGGTGTCCGGTGCCGGGGTGGGGTGTCTCCTCGGCGTGAAGGTTTCGTTTACGGCTTTCGGCCGGTGACTTTCTCGACCTGCGGGGACACCCCACCCCGTCCCCGTCCCGCCGGTGGCCCGCTGTCCGGTTCCGGGTCGGCTGACGCCCACACCCCAGCGCGGGACCTCCGGTCCCCACTCCACGGGCCAACCCGTCCCGCGCAACTCCCCCTGTCGGGGGTGCGCAGTTCCGGGGTGCCCCTTTGGGGTTTCGTTGGCGTGCTGCGGGTCGGTGGGTGGGTTGTGCCCACCCTCCCCCAGCTACCGCTGGGAGGTGCCCCCTCGCCATGCGGAACGCCTGCCCACAACGGTGGTGCAGGTGGCCACCGGGTGGGAGGGGACGTGGTGGGGTGTCCCCGCAAGTGGTGGCGACGAGTATGTACAGGCAGCCGAAAAGCCGACCCGCACTTGTCGCCGCCCGAGGAGACACCCCGGCACGGCACCGACCCCCACCAGCAGGCAGCCGAAAAACCGACCCGCACTTGTCGCCGCCCGAGGAGACACCCCGGCACGGCACCGACCCCCACCACACACCAACCCCACACGGCCACCGGCACAAACCAAGAACCACGCGGCGCAAGCCGCAACGCACCGGTCCACACGCCGCGCCGAAGCCACCGGCCCGCACCCGAACACGGCGCCCCGCCACACGCCCACCGCCCCCGTGTAGCGGCACAAAAATCAGCGCGGGACCCTACGGCACCCACCACACCGGCCAACCGTCCCGCGCAACACCCCCGACGAACGGGCCAACCCCCCCATTTCAATCCGCACCCCGCGAAGGGGCCGTCAGGTGCCCGTCCGGGCGAGGAGGCTCACGACGTTCGGGTCACCGCCGGACACGTCCGTCCCGTCGGATGCCGCGGGCCGCGGCCGACCGCGCGTCGCGCGCGCCGGGGAGGGCGGTGACGCGGCGCCCTCGGCCGACGGATGGCCGACGGTGGCGGCCAGTGCCGAGCGGTCGGTGATGCACAACTTCCGGTAGACGCGGCTCAGATGCATCTCGACGGTGCGCCGGGTGACGTAGAGCCGGTCCGCGATCTCCTGGTTCGTCAGCCCCTCGGCCGCGAGCAGCGCCGTGCGCCGCTCGGCCTGGGTCAGTGACTCGGGCCCGGTCTCCGCGTGCCGTCGCGGCTTCGCGCCCGCGTCCGCCAGATCGCGCCGCAGCTCGGCGACGAGTCGCGCGGCGCCGGACCGTTCGGCCAGCCCTGCGGCCGTGCGCAACTGGAGGCGGGCCTCCCTGCGCTTGCCCGCACGCAGCAGATCGCTGCCCAGATCGCGGCGCGCCTGGGCCTCCTGGAAGTCCGTACCGGCCGACCGGAACAGTTCCACCGCCTCGTTCAGCAGCGCCGTGCGCTGCCTGCCGCCCGCCACCTGGGCCGCGGCCAGCAGCGCGCGGCCCACCACGTGCGGGGCACCCCAGCGGCGGGCGAGGTTCACCTCGTCGCGCGCGAGCCGCTCCGCCTCCGCGCGTTGCCCCAGCGCGAGATGGGCGAGCGCCGCCTCCGAACGCCAGGCGCACACGGCCGGGTTGAGCCAGCCGCGCGCGGTCAGCAGCCGTCCGCACTCCCACAGGTCGGCGAGCCCCGCCTCGGTGCGGCCGGCGGCCAGGTGCAGCCGTCCGCGCTGGAAGAGCAGCTTGTGGCTGAGGGTCTTGGGCACGCTCTCCTCGTCGAAGCCGTCGAGCACCGTGCGCTGCGCCGCCTCGTCCTCGCCCAGCTCCAGCAGGGTGTCGGCCGCCCACAGGCGCCCGTGCGTCGCCGAGCCCTCCCAGTCGCCGGAGGCAGGGGCGGGTGCTGAGGTGGCGGCGGAGGCCGGTGCCGGGGCCGTGTCCTCGGGGTGCGGCGGGAGCAGGGACCGCTCCGCCTCGTCGGCGCTCCCCGCGCGCAGGGCGCAGTGCCCGAGCACGTGCCGCGCGGACTCCGCGGTGGCGCGCTGCCCCGAGGCGCGTGCCTCGGCCAGCACGGCGCGGCACGCGGCCAGCGCCTCCGCGTGCTCGCCCGCGCGGGAGAGGACGGTGGCCAGCGACAGCCGCTCGACGGGGAGGACGGCGGCGCTGCCGCCCGGATCGGCCAGCCCCTGGCGGGCGAAGGCGACGGCCTCGGCGCGCCCCTCGCCGCGCCAGTGCGCGTGCAGCGCCTCGGCGACGGAGACGACGCGGCGCACCCAGGGCCGTCGCACCTCGGCAGCGCGTGGCGAGGTGAGCGCGGGCGGGACGACGCCGCCGTTGAGGGAGGCCAGCAGCCCGGACAGCGCCCGGATGCCCAGCCGTACCTCCTCGTCGGCGCCGCCGGGGTCGGCCGCCTCGGCCTGGACGGTGCGCAGACCGGCGTACGCGCGACCGCTCAGCACCTCGGCCCAGCCGTAGTCGACGAGCGCCGTCGCGCGGGTGTCGCCGCCGCGCGGCGCCAGTTCGAGGACCCGGCGGAACTTGTCGGCGGCCCCGGCCGGGTCGGTGACCAGTTCCACATGGCCGAGCCGGTGCAGCAGCCGTGGCTCGTCCTCTTCCTCGCACACCGCCAGTGCCTGCCGTAGACAGGCGCCCGCCTCGCGCAGCCTGCCCCTGCGTACATGGCTGTCGGCGGCGTCGGCGAGCAGTTCGCGCGCCCATGGCTCGTCCATCGGGTCGGCCCGCACCAGGTGTGCGACGACCTCCTCGCTCGGCGCGGCGGAGCGGTGCAGCATCTCGGCCGCCCTGGCGTGCAGCGACGACTGTTCGCTGGGGGAGAGCGCGGCGAGGAACGAGGTGCGCACGAGCGGGTGGCGGAAGCTGACGGTCCCGTCGGACTCGCGCAGCACGCCGCCGTGCACCAGCGCGTGCAGCAGGTCGGCCGTCGACTCCGGTGTCATGCCCGCGAGTTCGGCCACCGTGCAGGGGCCCGCGACCGAGCCCATCACCGCCACACTGCCGAAGACCCGGCACGCGCCGGGGAACCGGAGCCCGAAGCGTGCCGCCAGTGTCTCCGCGACCTCCACGGGGCCCATGTCCCGGATGCGCTCGGGGTCCATGTGGGCCAGGTCGGTGCCGGTGCGGCTGATCTCCCGCAGCAGTGCGTGCATCCACAGCGGGTTGCCGCCCGTCACCTCGTGGCAGACGCGGGTGAGTTCGGGCCGCACGGGCCCGCCGGCCAGCGAGCCGAGCAGATAGCCGACGCTGTCCACGTTCAGCCCGCGCAGCACCAGTTGCTGGTGGAAGCCACTTGTCAGACCGACGGCCGCGCTCTCGTTCTCGGCCTGCCGGCCCTCGGCCGGGGGCACTCCGCGTGCCAGGGAGGCGAGGAGTGCGACGGGCAGCACCTCGATGCGGGCCATGACGTGTCCCAGCCAGTACAGGGACGGTGTGTCCACCCACTGCACGTCGTCCACGACGATCAGCACCGGGCGCCGGGAGGTCAGTTCGGTCAGCAGCCCGTACAGCTCCCGCGCCATGGTCTCGGGTGCGTCGTCCCGGCTCCACGCGGTGCCGGTGCCGTTGCCGGTGCCGCCGCGGGTCGCGTTGGCGTCCGCGTCGGCGGGGGAGGGGCGCTTGAGCTGCTGGAGGAGCTGGTCACGGGCCTGGTGCGCCACCGCGTACGGGATGCCGCGCTCCTCCTTCCTGCCGCGTACGGCGACGACGCCGAAGTCGCGGGAGCGCGCGGTGCGCATGGCGCCGCGCAGCAAGGACGACTTGCCCGTGCCGATGCCCCCTTCCAGTAACAGGCTGGTGCCCATCCCGGCGGTCGCGCCGCCGAGAACCTTGTCGAGGGCGGATGTTTCGCAGTCCCTGCTGAGCATGTCGGCTCTCCTCGGATACGCGTCGTCCTTCGCCTGTCGTGCGTGCCTCCGTGGTGCTGTTCGCCGCGCTTCCGCGCCTCTCCCCGAAGGGGGGCTCAGAAGGCGGTGCCGTGCCCGTGCTCGTCCCGCCACTGCTCGGTGGCCACCCCGGCGAGGACGACGGTGACGACGTCCTCCGCGAGCGTGGGGGTGACCGGGAGGTGGGCGAAGAGGACCCGGTAGTACGTCGTCGAGGCCAGCATGTCCAGGAGCAGATCGATGTCGGCGTCGGCACGGATGTCGCCCCGGCGGATGCCGCGCCTCAGCGCCTCGGCCGTCGAGGCCCTGCGGGGGTGGAAGAAGGAGTCGAGGAACTCCCGTTCCAGCTGCGGGTCGTCGGCGAGGTCGGCCACGAGCGCGGGCAGCGCGCGGCGGCCCACGGTGGTGGTGAACGCCTGGCTGAGGGTGCCGATCCCGGCGATGAGGTCGCAGTGGGTGCAGCCCGTGTCCGGGGTCGGCGTGGTGCCCAGGGTCTCGGCCAGCGAGTCCACGACGAGGTGCTGACGCGAGCGCCACCGCCTGCGCAGCGCGGGCTTGCTGGTGCCGCCCCGTGAAGCGACCGCCTCCAGGGTGAGGCTGGCGTACCCCACCTCGTTGAGGATCTCCATCACCGCGTCCCTGACCGCCCGGTCGATGCGCTCGTCGCGTGGTCTGCCGGTCCGCTTCTGGGGCGGCGGCGCGGCGGTGCCCGCGCCGCCACCGCTCCTTGGGGTGTTCACCATGCCCTCAGTATAGGTAGCATTCCGTTCCGATCCACAACGGAACGAAATTCCTTCGAAGGAGTTGCCCCCATGTCCCAGCACATCGACGAGGCAGCCGAGAACTCCCCCGGACACGGCTCCCCGCCGACGGCCGAGTCCGCGACGACCGGATCCGCGACCACGGGATCCGCGACGGCCGGGCACGCGCCCGACACCAAGGAGAGCGTCTTCAGCGGGCCCTACCGCGCGCTCACCCTCGGCGTGCTGCTCTCCGTCGGCATGGTCGCCTTTGAATCGCTCGGCGTGGCCACGGTGCTGCCCGGGATCGCCCATGACCTGGACGGACTCGGCGCCTACGGCTGGGGCCTGTCCGCGCTGATGCTCGCCAACATCGTCGGCACGGTCCTCGCCGGGCGCTCGGCCGACCGGGGCGGGCCGCTGCGCCCGATGGCCGTCGGCATGATCGTCTTCGCTCTCGGCTGCGCGGTGGCCGGAGCCGCGGCGAACTGGCCGCTCTTCCTCGTGGGCCGCTTCGCGCAGGGCCTCGGCGTCGGCGCCGTGATGTCCATGGCGTACACCATGATCGGCCTCGCCTACCCCGAGCACCTGCGGGCGCGGATGTTCGCGCTGCTCTCCTCGGCGTGGACCATCCCCTCCCTCGTCGGCCCCGCCGTCGCGGGCACTCTGACCGACCTCAGCAGCTGGCGCGCGGTGTTCCTGCTGATGCTGCCCATCGCCGCCGTCGCCGCGCTGCTGACGCTGCCGGGGCTGCGCCGCATCCCGCGCCCCGAGGCCGCCGACGCCGACGCCGACGCGTCCGCTTCCGCGTCCGCCACGCCGTGGTGGAAGGGCCCGCTGGCCAGCGCCATCCTGCTCACCGTGGGCACCGGACTGCTGCTCCAGGCGCTGCTGCTGGAGAACCTCGCGCTGCTGGCCGTGCTCTCTGTGGTCGGCGTCCTCATCGCTGTCCCGGCCCTGCGCCGCGTCACGCCCGAGGGCACTTTGAGCGCACGCCCCGGCATCGGCGCGGGCATCGTCGTGCGCGGTCTGCTGTGCGGCGTCTACTTCGGCAGCGAGGCGTTCCTGCCGCTCGGGCTCCAGGAGGAGCGCGGCATGGGCGCGACGGCCGCCGGTATCGGCCTGTCGGCGGGAGCCATCACCTGGGTCGTCGGCTCCCTGTACCAGGCCAAGCGGGACAGCGGCGCCCCCGGCAGCCGCGTCGCCAGCACGGCGCTCGGCTTCGTCGTCCTGCTCGTCGGAGTGGTGATCATCGCGCTGACGATCGTCACCACCGCGGTGCCCGCGTGGATCGCCATCGTGGGCTGGGCGGTCGGCGGTCTCGGCATGGGTGTCGCCTTCAACGCCTCCACGACCGACACCCTCGAACAGGCACCCGCCGAGAAGCAGGGCGAGACCAGCGGTGCGCTCCAGCTCGCCCAGACCCTCGCCACCGGGCTCATCGCCGGGCTCGGCGGCGCCGCCATCGCGCTCGCGCAGCACTACGACTCCAGCACGCGCACCGCGCTCGTCAGCGTGTTCGCGCTCACCGCGCTGCTGGCACTGGCGGGCATCGTCCTCGCCCGAAGGCTGCGGCCCGCGCGCGGCGCCTGACGCACGAGCCGGGCACGAGCCGCACACCGGCCGGTGCCGCCCCCGTGGGCGGCACCGGCTCCCGCACGGCGCCTCGCGGCGGCGCGAGGTCACAGCACCAGAACGAGAGCGAAAGGAAGCGGAACCCATGCGTGAGGTGCGGATACTTGCCCTCTGCCCGCCCCGGCACACGGACCCCGTCAGCGCGCGGCTGTTACGGGCCCTCGCCCAGCCCGGACTGGCGGGCCTCCAGGTGGAGGTGTGCCACGTCCCGTACGGCTTCCGTACGTTCTCGGACGCGGCCGACTCCGCACCGTCCCCCGAAGCACGCGCGCTGCTGGCCAGGGCGGAGGAGGCGGACGCCTTCATCACCGCCAGCCGCGAACCGGAGGCCGACGGGACCGAGCACCCCGGCACCGGGCCACTGCTCGCCGCGCTGGACCGGCTGACCTGTTACGCCGACCCCGCGGGAGCGCCCCTCGCGGGCAAGCCCACCGCCGTGCTGACGACATCGGAGACGGACGTGGTCAGCCCCGTGCCCTGCACCGACATCGAACTCCTGCTGCTCGGCACCGACTGCGAGATCGTCGGCCCGCGCACCGTCTCCTCGCGCGTCCCCGAGGCCCTGTGGGAGCAGGCGGACGGCAGCCTGGCCATCTCCGACCCCTGTGTGGCCATGCGACTGCTGCTCCACCTGCGCCGCACCGAACGCGCGGTCCGCTCGGCCTCACCGGGGCGCGGTGACGGGTTCTACGGGTGACAGGTCACGCGAGGGGCGGGCGGGTGACGGGTGACGGGTGACGGGGGTTAGCGCACCCAGAGCTGGTAGTAGCTGGTCAGGCCACCGCAGGTGCAGCGGTGCTCGGTCCAGGCGACCGGCTTTCCCATCTCGCCTTGCAGCTCGCAGGTGGAGCCCCAGAAGAACTCGTCGACGTAGACCCAGCCCGTGCCGGAAGGCCGGCAACTGTTCAGTGCGGGCTGCTGCTTGCCGGAGTCGGCCTGTTGGAGCAGGGGTTTTGACCACGTGGCGGGTGTGATGTCGGCGCGTGTCGTGCCGGACGCCTTCTTGGCGGCGGAACCCTGGCATCCGCTCTTGTCGCCGTCGCCCGACCGCGCTTCCTGGCTGCTGTGGGTGCTATGACTCCCCGTGTCGCCTTGGGGGGCCGTGGTCGCCACGGCTGAGGTGGTCGTCCCGACGACAAGTGCGCCGGCCGCGATCGCCAGTTGCAATCCACGTCTGATCCGCATCTTCGACTCCTTCTGGGTCAGTTGACCAGAACCGATCACGGATACTGTGTCCGGCCGACCGTGGGAGAACCTTGAGGAAAGCTTGAACTGCCTGTTCGCGGACGGTGCCGGTGGTTCCCGGCCGGGGAAGCCGATACCGGCAGCGGCAAGGTGCGGCTACGGTGAGCCCATGCCACATGTGCCACACGTCCCCGCGCTCCTCGTCATCGACATGCAGAACGCCCTCATGGCCATCGCGCACCGGGCCGCCGAGACCGTCGCCGTGATCGGCGGGCTCCGTGCCCGTGCGCTGGCGGCCGGGGTGCCGGTGGTGACGGTGCAGCAGCAGGGGAAGGAGCTGGAGCCGGGCACGGAGGGCTGGCGGATCGTGCCCGAACTCGCGCCGGGCGACGGGGAGTTGATCGTCCCCAAGACCAGCGCCGACAGCTTCCTCGGCACCGGCCTCGACGAGATCCTCAAGGGCCTGGGGGTCACCGAGGTGGTCGTCACCGGGTTCGCGACGGAGATCTGCGTGGACACCACCGCGCGGCAGGCGCTGAGCCACGGGTACGACGTGGTGCTCGTCGCGGACGGACACACCACGTCCGCACGGCCCGAGGGCGGCGAGCTGGCCGCACCGGAGCGCTCGCTCGCGCACCACAACGAGATCTTCCGGCACCTCGACTTCCCCGGCCGGAGCATCCGGGTGCTGCCGTCGGCCGAGGTGGACTTCGCCGCGACGGGAGCTGTGAACACCGCGCTGTGAACGCTGAGTTGTGAACGCCGGGCGGGTGAGTACCGCGCCGTGAGCGCCGCCCGCCCGCACTACGGGCGGCGATCCGGGAAGGGCACCGCTGCCGCACGCACCCTCACGCGCGGCAGCGCAGCATCTCCAGCGGCGGGTTGGCCAGGAAGTCGTCCCAGAAGCCCTCGCCCATCGCACGCCTGCCCTCCTCGGGCACCGTCAGCGGCTCCCAGACCAGGTCGCGGAACCCGGCCGCGGTCAGGCACTCCTCGTACACCTCGCGCCTGGGGTAGCCCGTGACGAACTCGACGGGCGGGTCGAGCAGCGCCGTGATGCACACGCGGGGACCCATCGGGCCCTCGCCGACGCGCTCGTACAGAAACCCGTACTTGGCCATGGAGGGCCCGTCGAAGCGGTAGTCGGGTGCCTGGGTCAGGACATGGAAGCCGCCACCGGGGGCGAGAGAGCGGTGCACGCTGCGGCACATCTTCTCCATCGCGCCCACGTCCTCCGCGTAGTTGAGGAGGTAAACGGCGGTGGCCACGTCGAACGGCGCCTCGGGCACCGGCAGATCGGCCACGTCCCCCACGGCGTAGCGCACACCGAGGGGCTGCCGCTCCTCGATCGCGCGCGCCGCGGCGACCATCTCGCGCGAGATGTCCACCCCCAGCACTCGATCGGCGCCGAGCCGCTTGATCCCGCGACTGTAGAAGCCCGTGCCGCACGCGAGGTCCAGCACCGACAGGCCGCGCATGTCACCGAGCAGCCCGAGGAAGCTCGACTGTTCCGGATAGCGCGCCATCGGCAGCGACTTGAACCCCTCGTAGGTCTCACCGATGGCGTCATACTGCTGGTAGCTCATACCCGTACCTCTCCTCCTCCGGTCCCGTGGCAGGAACGCCTGCCACGGCGTGGTGCCCGGCCGACGTGCCTGCGGGCTCCTTGATGTGACGGGTTGTCAGCGGCAGCGGCCTGATACGGGCCGCCGCCATGACGGCGCGCCTGGCCTGGTGCGCGACGGCGGCGAGCGCGCCGGGGCCGGGGGACGCGCCCAGTGACAGCGGGTACGAGGTGCCGTACGGGTTGCCGCCCGCCTCGTAGACCGCGCGTGCCGTGTAGCCGGGCGGCACGACGAGCGCGCCGCCGCTGAGCAGCAGATGGTTGAGCCCCAGCAGCGCGGACTCGCTGCCCGCGTGGGTGTGCTCCACCGAGACGAAGCCGCCGCACGGCTTGTCCCGCAGCGGGGCAGGGCCCAGCCCGTCGGCCAGCGACTGGAGGAACCCCGTCAGCGTGCCCGCCACCGCGCCGAGCCGCGCGGGTGCCCCGAACAGCACCGTGTCCGCCCACGCGACGTCCTCAGGGCCTGCCGGTGCGGCGAGGGGCCCCGGCCACCGCTTCACGTCGCGGCCGTGCGCACCGCCACCACGTACGTCGCCGTGTCCGCCGTCACGCCGGCCTGGCCCGCCCGGCATGTCCGCGAGGCGCCGCAGCCGCACCCGCGCGCCCGCCGCGCGCATCGCCGCTGCGGCCTCCAGCGCCATCAGCCGCACGGCCGCGTCACCGGGCACGTGCACCACCAGCGCCTTGACGGGCCCGCCACCCGCCTCCCCGGACCCGTACCCGCCCCCGGCCGAGGGCGCGGGAAAGGAGCCCTTGCGCGCGGCGAGCGCGGCCAGCCGCGAGCCCAGCTCCCGCGCCCCCTCCCGCTCAGCGGGACCGGAGGGCCCGCGCCCGCCGACGGCCGACAGGCCGTACGGATTGCCGCCCGACAGCCCGAAGTGGGGCGCGCCCGGATCGGCGCCGGCCACCCAGCAGCCCCAGTGGTAGACGGTCTGGTGCAGCGCCAGGAGCGTCGCCTCCCGGCCGCCGTGCGTGCATGTCGAGGATGTCATCCCCGTCACCAGCCGGTCGGCGAGCAGTCCCTCGCGCCACAGCGGGGTGGCGCTCTCCAGGAAGCGCTTCAGGGACGAGGAGACGTTCCCGAAGTAGGTGGGGCCCGCCAGCAGCACCGCGTCGGCGCGCATCACGTCCTCCGGGACCGCGACGCGCTCGGGCCACCTCGGCACACGCCCGCCTGCCGCACCCGTCGCACCCGTCGCGCCCGGCCCGTCCTCGTCCGCCACCTGGAGCACCCGCACCCGTGCGCCCTCCCGCCGCGCACCCTCGGCGGCTGCGAGGGAGAGGGTGCGCAGGGTGCCGTGCCTGCTGTGGTAGATGACGGCGAGCCGTGGCCTCACGCGCCCTCCCCTGGCAGTGGCCTGGCGCGCAGCACGAGCCGTACGTCCTCGCCGAGCCTGGTCACCTCGTCCAGCCGCAGGCGCAGCCCGTCGGCGAGCGTGCCCACGCCGAAGTCGGCGAGCACGGGGTGGGCACCGGCGCCGAGCAGCAGGGGTGCCACGTAGGAGACGACGCGGTCCAGCAGCCCCCGTGCCGCGAACCCGGCGGCCAGTCCCGCGCCGCCCTCCAGCAGGACGGACCGCAGCCCGCGTGCGTACAGCGCGTCGGTGACGGCCGTCAGATCGAGGGCGCCGTCCACCACGGGGGCCCGCAACACCTCGTGCCGTTCCGGCAGTTCGGGGCGCGGGGTGTCCTCGCCGACGACGACCAGCGTCGGCGCCGCCTCGTCGAGCACCCGCGCGTCGCGGCGGATGCGGCCCATGCGGTCCAGGACCACCCGCAGCGGCTGCTGGCCGCCCGGCGCCCCGTGGCCGTGCCGCACACCGAGGTGCGGGTCGTCGGCGTGCAGGGTGCCGGAGCCGACCAGTATCGCGTCGTGTGCAGCGCGTACGGCGTGCACATCGGCGCGTGCCTCCTGGCCGGTGATCCAGCGCGAGGTGCCGTCGGGCGCGGCCGACCGGCCGTCGAGGCTGCCGCCGAACTTCCAGGTGACGCAGGGCCGGGCAAGGCGGGTCGCCGTCAGCCACAGCTCGTTGACGCGTTCGGCCTCCGCGCGACGCACGTCCCCGAGCACCTCGACGCCCGCGTCCCGCAGCCGTCGCGCCCCGCCCGAGGCGAGCGCGTTCGGGTCGGGCACCGCGTACAGCACCCGGGACACACCCGCCGCGAGCAGTGCCTCGGCGCACGGACCCGTACGGCCCTGGTGGTTGCACGGCTCCAGGGTGACGACGGCGGTGGCGCCACGGGCCCGGACACCCGCGGCGGCCAGTGCCTCGACCTCCGCGTGCATATGGCCCGCGCCCCGGTGGAAGCCCTCGCCCACGGTGTCTCCCGTGGGGCCGAGGATGACGCAGCCGACCAGCGGGTTCGGGCTGGTGCGGCCCGCCGCGCACGCGGCCAGGCCGATCGCGCGGTGCATCGCGGCGACCTCGACGGACGAGGCGGCCGGTGCCGTGATCTCGCCGCCCCTCATGGTGTCTCCGCCAGCCGGAACCCCATCGCGTAGATGTCGCGCGCGTACCAGCCGTGCCTGCGGCGGCACCTGGCCAGATCGCCGAAGCGGGTGAAGCTGCCGCCGCGCGCGATGCGGTAGCTGCCCCGGCGCACCGCGAGGTCGTCGGCCACCGCGGTGCCTCCCGGGTACGGGCTGTACGCGTCGGCCGTGTACTCCTCGACGTTGCCCGCCATGTCGTGCACCCCGAACGGCGAGCGCCCGGCGGGGTGGATGCCGATCGGGGTGGTGGTCAGCGGGCCGTGCTCGGCGGTGTTGGCGTGGCCCGGCAGGAACTCCTCGCCCCACGGGAAGTCGCGCCCGTCCCCGCCCGAGGCGGCGTACTCCCACTCGGCCTCGGTCGGCAGCCGGAACCGCCTGCCCGTACGCGCGGCCAGCCACGCGGCGTAGGCGTCGGCGGCCTCCGGCGCGACCGTCCACACCGGATGGTTGCCGCGCCCCTCCTGCCACACCCCGAACGTCCACGAGGTGGGCAGCGCGGTGCTGCCCGTCGCCTCCAGGAAGAGCCGGTACTCGGCGTTGGTGACGGGGTGGCGCGCGATACGGAACGCGGGCAGCGACACCTCGTACACGGGGCACTCCTTGGCGATCCAGTCCGCCTCCACACCCACGTGCCGCCAGCGCGCCGTGACCGCCTCAACCTCGGAGGGGTCCAGGCCCAGCCGTACGGTGGCGGCGGGCACGTCCGCCATGGGCGGGTCGTCGGGACGGATGCGCGGGTCGCCGACGAGGCCGAGCACCGTGCCCGCCGCGTACCGCCGCGCGAAGGACTGCACCGGGTCCTCGGCTACGGCGACGAGGGTGTCGGCGCGCGCCCCGAGCAGGTCGCCGTGCGCGCGCAGCGGCCACGGGGAGGCGCCGCGCGGCACGAAGGTGTCGGGCAGTCCCATCGCGGCGCGGTCGGAGAGGGTGTTGGGGTTGGCCATCACCGTCGGCGTGGTGGACGTGGTGGACGTGGTGGAGCCGGTCATCGAAGCGTTCGTCACGGATGTCACGGATGCCTCCGCTCGCTGGCGGTCACCGGGGCGCCGCTGAACGGTTCCAGGGGGACCGCTCCGGCGACGGCCCGGTAGCCGTCGTCGTTCAGATGGATGTGGTCCCCGCTGTCGAAACCGGCCCGCACCCGCTCCGGGTCCGCGGGGTCGCGCACGGCCGCGTCGAAGTCGGCGACGGCGTCGAAGTCCGCCGAGGCGTCCGGGGAGCGCAGCCGTTCGTTGACCGCCACCCGCGCGCGCTCCGCCTCCGGGGTCCACAGGGGCGAGCCCTTGAACGGGGTGAGGGTGCCGACGACGACGGGCACACCCTCGGCACGCAGCCGCGCCGCGATCGTGCGCAGCCCCGCCACCACCTCGTCGGCCGTGGCGAAGGGCTCCAGCTGGAGGTCGTTGATGCCCTCGTACAGCACGGCGCCGCGCACCCCCGACTGCCCGAGCACATCGCGCTCGAAGCGGCCGAGCGCGCTCGTGCCCCGCTGCGGCCGGTCGGTCTCCTGGCCGTCGCGCAGCACACGGTTGCCGCCGAGCCCCTTGTTGAGCACGCCGGTGCCGCGCGTCGCGGGGGTGTCGGCGAGGCGCCGCGCGAAGGCGTCCGTCCAGCGGCCGTTGCCGTCGACGGTGGAGCCGCCGCCGTCGGTCTGCGAGTCGCCGAGCGCGACGATGGTGCCGCGCGCCTCGGACCCTCGCACATCGACCCCGGTGAGGAAGAACCAGGAGGTCTCGGTGCTGGTGAAGGACTCGGCGCCGTCCTCGGCCGCGTGGTCGCCGGGTCCCGAGAGGTACGTGTGCTGGTGGGCCAGCCAGTGCCAGGTGACGGGGCCCGTGGCGCGCGGCAGATGCACGCTGACGAGGAGGTCGGACCCGGCGGGCACGTCGAACCCCAGCGGGTCGCTGTGCTTCTCGGTGCCCGCCGCCACGGTGGTGCCCTTGGCGCCCCCGTCGAAGGTGACCTCGCGCAGGCTGCCGGGCACCGCCGAGGCGGGTGAACCGGGTTGGGAGAGTGCGACGGTGGTACGGCCGAGCGTCAGCGGTGTGGTGCCGTAGGCGTGCGAGAAGCGCAGCCGCAGCGAGTCGCCGCCGACGGAGGTGTGGGCCACCATGCGCAGGGTGCGGTCCTCGAAGCCCTCGCGGGAGATGCCGTCGGGCGCGGCGGGTGCGGGCGCTGTGCCCCAAGTGCCGGTCCAGCCGGGGGTGTTCTCCCCACTCCCCGCACTCCCCGCGCTGGCCGTCGTGGGGGAGAGCAGCGCGGCGCACATGGCGGCGACGCCCCCCAGCACGACCCGGCGCCGCACCGCTTTCCCGGTGCTTCCCCCGTTGCCCCCGCTCACGTCAGCTCGTCGGCGTCGGCGTCGGTGGTGGCGGCGGGCGTGCTGCGGAACGTGCCGACGAGGTAGTGGAGCGCGTCCCTGCCCCGTGGCACGGTGCGCAGTTCCACCACGCTGAAGCCGTGCGCGGTGAGCAGCCCGGCCAGCTCCGCCTCGGTGAACTCCCGGTACAGCCGCCGCCCGCCGTTGACGAACAGGTCGCCCCGCTCGGCCGCCGAGTGGAACACGGAGACTGTCAACAGGCCGCCAGGGTGCAGCAGTTCGTGTACGCGCCGCAGATAGGCGGGGTAGCGGTCCGGGTGCTGGTGGTGAAGGCAGCCGTTGTCCAGTACGGCGTCGTACTGCCGTGCCCCGGTCAGCTCGCCCGGCTCCGTCAGCTCCGCTGCCCCGAACCTGGCCCGCCCCGGCCAGCGTGCGCGGAGCCCGGCCCACTCGTCCGAGGCGACGAGGTCGATGCCCGTCACCCGGTGGCCGCCCGCCAGCAGGATGGCCGCGTCCCGGCCGTGCCCCGTACCGATGTCGAGGATGTGCGCGTCCCGGACGTCCGCCAGCGCGGCCAGCAGGATGCGGGGTGTCTCGCGCATGGCCTCCTCGCCGGTCCAGATGTCGCGGCCGTGTGCGTAGTGGTCCGTGAAGTCGGCGCGCAGTACCGCCGCGTACTCCTCGTCGGCGAGCGGCGGCGCCGCGACGGGGACGACGGTGTACGCCTCGGCTATGTCATGTGTATCCATGCACCTATGACTCCTGTCGTGTGGGGAGTGCGGCGCGCGCTCTCGTGTGCGGAGCGCGGCGGCGGGCCGCGGGCGCGGTGGCGGCCCGCACCGGCGCACGAGGGCACCACGGCACGACCCGGCACCGCGCCCGGCGCGGCCTGGGTAGAGGAGAGGGGAAGGGGGGTGGCTCGGCGTCAGGGCACGGAGGGCCCGAGGCCGGAAGGTGAAGCGTGAGGGGAGAGTGGGGCGGGGCACCGTCGCCCCGCCGACGGGCCCTCGGCCGCCGGTTCAGCCGTGGGTTCAGCCGTCGATGGGGTGCACGCGGCCGTCGTAGGAACCGGCGACGAAGCCCTTGCGCTGTGCGTCGTAGGCGAGGCAGGAGATCCCGGCGGTGGTCGGCCGCACGTCGACGGTCCAGCTTCCCTCGGCCCGGTCGTAGAGCGCGACGCGCCCGTCGTAGCTGCCCGTCGCGACGAGGCGGCCGTCGTCGGAGGCCGCCACGCACTTGACCGAGTGGGTGTGCGGGGTGGCGACGTTCTCGGCGTGGCGCTCCGGGTCGAAGAGGCGCAGCACCAGGTCGCGGCTGACGGTGGCGAACCAGCCGTCGGCCAGGCCCACACAGCCGTTGGCGATCTTCTCGTGCGCGTCCTCCACCGTCGCCACCGGCTCCAGTGTGGAGATGCGGTACCAGGTCGCTGACGCGTCGGCTGCCACCGAGAAGAGGAAGTCTCCGCTGACGGCCACACCCTTGACGGCGTTGGCGTGCAGCGGCAGGTCCCGCACATGCTCGACGCCGCCGTCCGCGGTGAGCCGCAGCAGCAGCCCCTCGCCGGTGTAGGCGCCGACGACCGCGTACCGCTCGCCCTCGCGCTCGAAGGCGACGGCGCAGTTGAGGGGCGAGTGGTGCTGGTACAGCTCCTTGCCCGTCAGCGCGTCGAAGACCTTACCCAACTGGCCCCCGGAGAGCACCAGTTGGCCGAGCGGGGTGAGGAAGTTGCACAGGCTGCCCGTGCGTGCGACGAGTGCGCCGTCCCTGCGCACCTCGCCCGCGTCGCCGACGGTGAGGACCTCGCCCGAGTCCGTCGGCAGCACCGCGTTCACACCACCGGTGGGCGCCACCTCGGCGGTCTCCCAGGTGCGGGTGCGGTAGTCGTAGCCCCGGTAGCGGGCGCCGAACGTGGCGAAGACCAGGGTGGTGCCGCCCGCGAAGGCGCACGAGCGCGGCCACACGTCGTCGGGCAGGTCGGTGGCGTCCACCTGCGAGGGTGTGTCGCCGGAGACGTCCCACAGCCGCATCGTGCGGTCGTAGCTGAGGCTGACGAGCAGATCGCGCCCGTCGTCGAGCACCAGCCGCTTCACACCGGCACCGTGCGCGGGGACGACGGTGCGTCCGGAGCCGGCGATGACGATCAGCTCGCCGTCGTCGTTGCCCGCGAAGATGGTGCCGCCGGAGGAGATGGCGATGGTGTCGGTCTCCACACCGTTCATGTCGAGGTCGGCGATCAGTCCGCCGCTCTCCAGGGACCAGCGCTTGATGGTGCCGTCGTCGCTGGAGGAGATCAGCTCGTCGGCGCCGCGTGCCCACTCCACGGAGATGACGTCGGCGGTGTGCCCGGTGAAGGTGGCCAGCAGTTCGCCGGAGAAGTCGTAGACGCGCACCCTGTGGTCGCGCGACGCGGTGGCGATCCACTCCTTGGTGGGGTGGAACACCGACATCTCGACGTCGTCCTCCTGCTCAGCGAAGACGGCCTTCAGCCGCAGGTCGGGCACGGTCCACAGGCGGGCCGAGTAGTCGCTGGAGGAGGTGAGGAGGTAGCGCCCGTCGGGCGAGAACTGGCACTGGTTGGCCAGGTGGTCGTGCAGGGAGCGGCTGAGTGCCTTGCCGGTGGCCTGGTCCCAGCAGATGACCTGGTTGTCGTAGCCCGCCGTCGCCACGTAGGCGTCCTGCCAGGCGGCGATGCCGCTGATCGGTCCGAGGTGCTGAATCATATGGCCTCCTCCGCGAACGTGATGGTGTGCCCGCTGTGCTCGACCTTGGCGCGCAGATAGCGGTCGTTGTACGCGGTACGGAAGGTGCCGGTCGGCACCACCTCGTCCACCGCGATGCCCGCGGACTCCAACTGGGCCTGCTTGTCGGGGTTGTTGGTGAGGAGCCTGATCCGCTGCACGCCGAGCGCCTGGAGCATCTGCGCCGCCACCCGGTAGTCGCGGGAGTCGTCGGAGAAGTCGAGTTCGCGGTTGGCCGCGAAGGTGTCGAGTTGCAGCTCGTCCTGCACCCGATAGGTGTCGATCTTGTTGTAGAGGCCGATGCCCCGGCCCTCCTGGCGCAGGTAGAGCAGGATGCCGCCCGCGTCGGCGATCATGCTGACCGACTCGTCGAGCTGCGGGCCGCAGTCGCAGCGCCCGGAGCCGAACACGTCGCCGGTCAGGCACTCCGAGTGCAGCCGTACCAGGGGTACGGAGGAGAGCGGCGCGAAGGTGACCGCGATGTGCTCGCCGTCGTCGATGAGGTCGCTGAAGGTGACCATTTCAGCGGGCTTCCATGTACTCCCGGCCGACACCGGCACGGTGACGCGGGTCCTGACCATCGCCGCGGAGTACGTCCGGGCCGACTCCATCGTCGGCGTCTCGTCGCTGGACACGTTGAGCATGGTTGTCCCTCCCGTGGAAGCGGCGCCGCTACGAGGGGCGGCGCCATCTACACACGATGGGGGGTCAACGGGATTTGCACAGTACGGTGTACCCAGCAGCAGTACCGAAATCTTCTTCGCCGGGCACCGAAGCCTTTTGCGTTACGTAAGTGCCTGCTGAGGCCCCCGTGTTGCCTGTGTTTCCCAGGTGGGAGGGCCCTCGCGCCGCAGCGTTCTTCACCGGCGCAAGGTGTCGTGAGCGCCCGGCATCACCACGGCCCGGCATCACTACCGCCCGGCATCACCACCGCCCGGCATCACCACCGCATGGCGTCGAAGTCGACGGGTCCGGGCCGCAACTCCCGTGCGCGCTCGGCCAGTTGCCGCAGCCTGCGCGCCATCTCGTCGGACGGCAGCCGCCTGCGGTCGCCGTGCCCCGGCAGCAGCCACTCGAAGCGGAGGCTGCCGACGGTACGGTCCAGCGAGGCCGCCTGCTCCGTGATCGAGTACCAGGTGACGTTCGCCGCCACCTCCACGTCGCCCGTCGTCCGCGACCAGTACATGCTGTCGCCGCTGAAGCAGTACCGCTCGTCGGCCACGTACAGCACGCTGCCCCGCGTGTGCCCCGGCAGCGGGTACGCGGTCACGCCCGCCGCGATACGGACCGGGTCCGTGCCGCGCAGCACCTGGTCGGCGTCGGGCGCCGCGTCGAGGTCGCCCTCGTGGATCCACAGCCGAGCCCCGAAGCGGTCCGCGTAGCGACGGCCGTGCGCGGCGTGGTCCCGGTGCGTGAGCAGCACGTCGGTGATCCGGCCCAGCGCCTCGTAGCGGTCGGCCAGCTCCGTGCTCCAGCGCGGGGTGTCGATCATCATCCGGGTGCCGTCGGGACGGCGGAGCAGATAGGCGTTGGCGGCGGCGGTGCGGGGCGCGTTGTGGCCGCACAGGTGTACGTGGTCGTCCAGCGCGAGGGGGTAGGGGTCCCTCGCGGGGTCGAGGCGGTGGGCCGGGTGACGGATCGAGCGGGTGTGGCAGGCGAAGGCGGCGGCGTAGAGCTGCCGTTCCTCCGCCGCGTCCCGTGGCTGCCGGATCATCTCGGAGCGGCCCCGCTCCTCGCGGATCAGGT
Organism: Streptomyces daliensis; assembly: GCF_054782395.1. Lineage (NCBI taxonomy): Bacteria > Bacillati > Actinomycetota > Actinomycetes > Kitasatosporales > Streptomycetaceae > Streptomyces > Streptomyces daliensis. The sequence continues at coordinate 211,158 of NZ_BAAGSO010000043.1, forward strand.
CGGGCGCGAGCTGGCGCGCCACGTCGCAGTTGGTGCACCGCGAGTCGACGTACCAGCCCCCTTCCGGGCCGGGGGCGGGGGAAGGGGAGGGCTCGGTGTCCATGGCGGGGTTCCTTCCGGGCTGCTCGACGTACGGGATCCGCGCTGGTCGGCGACGTGTGGGCCGGGTGCGCGCGCCCTTTCAGGGTTTCCGGGCGGGCGGCAAAGAGGAAGGGGGCTCGACGGTTGTGCTTCCGGGGTCCTGGACCTCTCGGGGGCGGGCGACGGGGCATCCGCAATGGTGTGAATTTCCCCTTATCTGCGCCTTGTGCGCTCTTCGGTGGCCGTGCCCCCGCACACCGAGGGCCCCGGGGAAACCGAATTCCGGGATGAGCGCGCCGGTCGCTAGGATGAGGGCGGCCCGCACTAGCGCATCGTCACGCAGAGTGCACGAATGCTGGACGTGTCGTGCGTACCAGTGTCGTGGATGGCGTTGTATGGCGTTGTTGCGTCCCGTTTGACCGCACCCGCCGCGGCGCCTCCCCAGGGGCCGCAAGATCAATTGGAGCATCCGAGGATGGCTCGACACCTCATCACCAGCGCGCTGCCGTACATCAACGGGATCAAGCACCTGGGGAACATGGTCGGGTCGATGCTCCCGGCCGACGTGTACGCGCGCTATCTGCGCCAGCGCGAGCACGAAGTCCTCTACATCTGCGCGACGGACGAGCACGGCACCCCGGCCGAGCTGGCCGCGGCGGCGGCAGGGCTCCCCGTCGACGAGTTCTGCGCCCAGCAGCACGACGCGCAGCGCGCGATCTACGAGGGCTTCGACCTCGCCTTCGACTACTTCGGCCGCAGCTCCTCGCAGCAGAACGTCGAGATCACCCAGCACTTCGCGCGCAAGCTCAACGAGCACGGCTTCATCGAGGAGCGCGCCATCCGGCAGGTCTACTCCGAGGCCGACGGGCGCTTCCTCCCCGACCGCTACATCGTCGGCACCTGCCCCTTCTGCGGCTACGAGAACGCGCGCGGCGACCAGTGCGAGAACTGCACCCGCGTCCTCGACCCCACCGACCTCATCGAGCCCCGCTCCGCGATCAGCGGCAGCACGGAGCTGGAGGTGCGCGAGACCAAACACCTCTTCCTCCTCCAGTCCAAGCTGGCCGGAGAGGTCGAGGAGTTCATCGACGCGCACGGCGAGGAGTGGCCCGTGCTGTCCTCCTCCATCGCCCGCAAGTGGCTGACGGAGGGCCTCCAGGACCGCTCCATCACCCGCGACCTGGACTGGGGCGTGCCCGTCCCGGCCGACACCTGGCCCGACCTCGCGGCCGAGGGCAAGGTCTTCTACGTCTGGTTCGACGCCCCCATCGAGTACATCGGCGCGACGAAGGAGTGGGCCGACGCCGGCCCGGAGGAGCGGGACTGGAAGTCCTGGTGGTACGAGGCCCACGACTCCGTCCGCTACACCGAGTTCATGGCCAAGGACAACGTCCCCTTCCACACCGTGATGTTCCCGGCCACCCAGCTCGGCACCCGCGAGCCGTGGAAGAAGGTCGACTTCGTCAAGTCCTTCAACTGGCTGAACTACTACGGCGGCAAGTTCTCCACCTCCCAGAACCGCGGCATCTTCACCGACGCCGCGCTGGAACTGCTCCCCGCCGACTACTGGCGCTACTTCCTGATCGCCGCGGCACCCGAGTCGGACGACGCGTCCTTCTCCTGGGAGCTGTTCGCCTCCGTCGTCAACAAGGACCTCGCCGACACCCTCGGCAACTTCGTCAACCGCGTCCTGTCCTTCTCGCGGAAGCGCTTCGGCGACGACGTGCCCGCGGGTGCCGAGCCCGGCGAGGCCGAGCAGCGGCTCGGCGAGGAGATCGCCGGACTGCTCGCGGAGTACGAGGCCCAGATGGAGGCACTCCAGTTCCGCAAGGCGGCGGCGGCGCTGCGCGCGCTGTGGAGCGCGGGCAACGTGTACCTGGAGGAGAAGGCGCCCTGGCTGGAGATCAAGACGGACAAGGACGCGGCGGCGCTGACGCTGCGGACGGCCATGAACCTGATCCACCTCTACTCCGTCGTCTCCGAGCCGATCATTCCGGCCACGGCGAAGGCCATGCGTGAGGCGTTCGCGCTCGACGGTGACACGGCGCGCTGGGTCTCCGCCGACGAGGCCAGGTCCCTGTCCTCGGTCCCGGCCGGGACGGGCTTCACGGTGCCCCCGGTCCTCTTCCAGAAGATCACCGAGGACGACCTCGCGGCCTACCGCGAGCGGTTCGGGGGCGAGCCCGAGTCCGCGTGAGCGTGTAGCGGCGCCCCGATGTGCGTGCGCCTGCCCCGGCGCGGGGTCTGGGCGCCGGGGCAGGCGGGGCCCGTCCCCTGGACCGCTGCCGACGGTTTCCCCAGGGGACGGGGGTAACGGGGGTCAGCTTGGCTGCACCGTTGCGAGTTGGAGTGTGCGTCCGCCGACGAGCGGTGCCGTGAGGATGACGGTGCGGCCCTCGTGGTGCAGGGCCTTGCCGATGCGTGTGTGGCGGGCCTGCCACCAGTGGCGGGGCGCGAGCAGGGTGCTGAGGCAGTCGCGGGTCTCCCCGTCGATGGCGATGCGTTCGCCCTTTTCGCGCAGGCGCAGGGCGTGGCATGCGTAGCCGGTGAGGAGCGTCGCCAGGTTGCCTTCCATGATCTCGATGACCTGCCCGGACGGCATCGGGCGCGGGTAACTGGTGAGGAACGCGGTGCCGTGCGGGAGTTGGTACATGAGGCGTACGGCGCGGTCTTGGATGCGGCGCATGACGAAGTGGGGTGCGTGGCCGTCGAGTACGGCGACAGGGAAACCAGATGACGTTGCCCACCCGTGGGGGTCGTAGAAGACATCGTCGGGGTCGGCGGGGATGAGGACGGTGTGGTCGCGGGGCACGGTTGCTCCAGGTCGGTGGTGGGTGGGGGTCACGGGTTGCGCACCACGTGCAGGGCGGGCGCGGCTTTGGGATCCGGCTCGGTGTCGGTGCGGCGTTTTCCGGCTCCGGTGAAGACGGTGATGGCGCGGGCGACGGTCTCCCCGGTGACGTCGGCGCGGATCGCGGCGAGGGGGAGGTAGGCGCCGTGCCAGGGGCACAGCCACACCGGGTTGTGCCAGGGGTAGCGCGCGGTGGGCAGGTAGCGCATGACGGGGCCCACGTGGTCGCCGCCGTCCACCTCGCACCGGGGGCGGGGGGTCACCGGTCCGCCTCCGGCGCCCACTGCTGGCGTACGGCGTCCAGCGCGGACCGCAGCGCCTCGGGCGAGGTGCGCGCCTCGTCGTTGCCGCTGAGCCAGTGCACACCCGGACCCGTTGTGCGTTGCGGACCGGGCATGAACAGCCACGCCCCGATGCTCAGATACTCGGTGCCCACCCCGAACCGGCCACCGCTGTCGTAGGGGACGAGGAAGATGAGGTCCCCGTCGTCGTAGTAGACCGTCGCAGTGTCGCCGAGCTGGGCGAGCGCCGGTCGGCCCAGTGTGGCGGGCATGTAGGGTCGGACCGGAGCGCCCTGTCTGTCTTGTCGGCAGGTGGGTTTCTCCGGTCCGCCCTCCGAACCGGACGTGCGAC
>NZ_BAAGSO010000044.1:0-23612 GCF_054782395.1 Streptomyces daliensis
TGGTGGGGGTGCGGTCGTCCAGGGTGAGGCTGAGGTCGCGGACGCTGGCGCGTACCTGGTTGCGCAGGTTCTGGACGCGGCGTGGGACGTGCAGGTCCCACATGTGGTCACGGAAGTGCCGCTTGAGTTCGCCCGAGATGGTGGGGACCGCGTACGACTCGAAGGACTTGCCCCGTCCCGGTTCGTAACGTTCCACGGCCTTCACCAGGCCCAGGGCCGCGACCTGCTGGAGGTCCTCGATCGCTTCGCCCCGGTTGCGGTACTTGGCGGCCAGGCGGTGTGCCATGGGGAGCCAGGCGGTGACGACGCAGTCCTGGAGCCGCTGCTTCTCGGGGCCGTCGTGCATGGCGGCCAGTTCCTCGAAGTCGGCGGTGGTGTCGGGTGCGTCGTGGTGGCTGTGGCGGGCACCGGCGGCCTGTGCCTTTGTGCGGAGCTGGGTGGTGTTCATGGAGGTGCTCACTCCCGAGTTCACGCATCGACTACTGCTGAACAAGGCGGGAGCAGACACAGCTGGGGCAGTCTGGCGGCTGCTCCCGCGGTGTGCCTGCTCTTCCGAAGCACGTGACCACACGCCTCCCCGACAGCTCAGGGGGCAAACCTTCGAATCCTCATTCCATCCGTACGTGGAGTACGCGAGGGGAACGGCCAACTGGGGCCGGGGCAGCGGCTGGTGGCCCCTCCGGCGCACGCCGGGGAGGAACGCGCCCTCCCTCAGCAGCCTCAGCCTCAGCCTCAGCCGCCTCCGCCGCAGCCACCACCGCAGCCGCCTCCACCCCCGCCGTCTCCGCCCCCGCTGCCCGCCTGGGTCGCGGCCACCTTCCTGCGGACGGCCGTCGCCTGCCAGGAGGCCCGCACCAGCGGGCGCATCTCCTTGCGCACGGCGCGCGGCACGCCGAGGCGGCGGGCGAGCTTGGTGGCCTTGAGGAGGGCGGCCAGCGCGCGCGAGCCGTGGTCGCCCTGGCCGTACACGCCCCAGTCCCGGAACGCGGCGAGCCGCTGGGCCCGCAGTTCCGTGGCGAACACCCGGTAGTGCGTGACGGGAAACAGGCCCAGGGCCCGTCGCGTCTCGGAGCGCAGCACGCCACGGGCGGCGAGCGCGTCACCGGTCACCTGCTGGGCGCGCCGGGAGTAGAGGTCCAGCCAGCGCTTCGTCCGCACGTCGCGCTTCCCCTGCGTCAGGGTGGACAGCGCGTCGTCCAGGAGCGGGACCCCGGTCCGCACCCCCGCCGTCACCACGATCCGGCCGCGCTCCCCGGTGACCTTGCCCATGGCCTCCAGCTCGATGAGCGTGGCCGCCGCCAGCCCCCAGCGCAGATAGCGCTGATCGACGGCCGGCCTGCCCCGCTCCGGATCGATGGCCAGGAGCAGCAGTTCCTCGGAGAGCGTGAACGCGGCTCCTGTGGTGTCGCCGTAGGCGCCAGCGCTGCCAATGCCGTGCATGTCTTCCTCCCCCGTCGCCTCACAGGGGAGACGCCGTACGCGCGGGCGCTGGTTGCGCCCGTGCGCGCGTACGGCGTCGAAGCAGGATCGCTGGGGCGACGGGCCGACGGACCGCGGCCGACCTCGCCGCGCCCCGTCGGGGGAGGGTTACTTCTTGTGGGCCTGCGTGAAGCGCAACTGGTTGCCCGCCGGGTCGCGGAACGCGCAGTCCCGTACGCCGTAGGGCTGGTCCATGGGCTCCTGGAGCACCTCGCCGCCCGCGGCGCTGATGCGCTCGAAGGCGGCGTCGCAGTCGTCCGTGGTGAAGATGACTCCGCGGAGCAGGCCCTTGGCCATCATCTCCGCCATGGCCTGCTTGTCGGCCGGTGACGTGTTCGGGTCGGCGGCTGGCGGCTCCAGGACGATGTTCACGTCCGGCTGCGAGGGTGATCCGACGGTCACCCAGCGCATGCCCTCGAAGCCGACGTCGTTGCGTACTTCGAGGCCGAGCACGTCGCGGTAGAAGGCGATCGCCTTGTCGTGGTCGTCGACGGCGATGAAGCATTGGGAGAGTGTGATGTCCATGCAGCTCACGCTACGACCGGGTGGCGGGGTCCGCTTCTCCGTTCCTGACCGGTCGCGTGTGGATCTTGGCGATGCACGCCGGGATGGCGGCGCCGTCCTCGTGGCTCCGGGCGCGGTAGGCGCTCGGGCTCTCGCCGACGAGCTGGGTGAAGCGTGAGCTGAACGACCCCAGCGACGTACAGCCGACCGCGAAGCACACCTCGGTCACCGTGAGGTCGCCGCGCCGCAGCAGTGCCTTGGCCCGCTCGATGCGGCGGGTCATCAGGTGGCTGTAGGGCGTCTCGCCGTAGGCGGCGCGGAAGCTGCGGGCGAAGTGGCCCGTCGACATCAGCGCCTCGCGGGCCAGCGCGGGGACGTCGAGCGGCTCGGCGTAGTCGCGGTCCATGCGGTCGCGGGCCCGCCGCAGCCGGACGAGGTCGTCGAGATCTGGCCGTCTCATACGCACAGTTTCCCACGGTGCCCGGGGTCGGGTCCGGACTCGGACCCGACCCCGGGCACGGCTGTTCCGGCCGACGGCATCGCGATCGCCGTCGGCCGGAGGTGCGGTCTGCCGGTCTGCCCGTACGCGCAGGTCAGGCGCCGATATAGGCCGCCAGGTGCTCGCCGGTGAGGGTGGAGCGGGCCGCGACGAGGTCGGCGGGCGTGCCCTCGAAGACGACCCGGCCGCCGTCGTGCCCCGCGCCGGGGCCGAGGTCGATGAGCCAGTCGGCGTGCGCCATGACCGCCTGGTGGTGCTCGATGACGATGACGGACTTGCCCGACTCGACGAGCCGGTCGAGCAGCCCGAGCAGCTGCTCGACGTCGGCGAGGTGGAGGCCGGTGGTCGGCTCGTCGAGGATGTAGACGCCGCCCTTGTCACCCATGTGTGTGGCCAGCTTGAGCCGCTGCCGCTCGCCGCCGGACAGCGTGGTGAGCGGCTGGCCGAGGCTGAGGTAGCCCAGTCCGACGTCGGAGAGCCGGGTGAGGACGCGGTGTGCTGCCGGGGTGCGCGCCTCGCCCGCGCCGAAGAACTCCTCGGCCTCGGCCACCGACATCGCGAGCACCTCGCTGATGTCACGGCCGCCGAGGTGGTATTCGAGCACCGACGCCTCGAACCGCTTGCCGTCGCACTCCTCGCAGGTGGCGGCGACGCCCGCCATCATGGCCAGGTCCGTGTAGACGACGCCCGCGCCCTTGCAGTTGGGGCAGGCGCCCTCGGAGTTGGCGCTGAACAGCGACGGCTTCACGCCGTTGGCCTTCGCGAACGCCTTGCGGATCGGGTCGAGCAGCCCGGTGTACGTCGCCGGGTTGCTCCGCCGCGAGCCGCGGATGGGCGCCTGGTCGACCGACACCACGCCCGCCGAGGCGGGGACGGAGCCGTGGATCAGCGAACTCTTGCCGGACCCCGCGACGCCGGTCACGACGGTGAGCACACCGAGCGGGATGTCGACGTCGACGTCGCGCAGGTTGTGCTTCGTCGCGCCCCGGATCGGCAGCGTCCCGGTGGGCTCGCGCACCGTCTCCTTGAGGGTGGCCCGGTCGTCGAAATGACGCCCGGTGATGGTGCCCCCTGCCCGCAGCCCGTCGACGGAGCCCTCGAAGCAGACGGTGCCGCCCCCCGCACCGGCGCCGGGGCCGAGGTCCACGACGTGGTCGGCGATCGCGATCGTCTCCGGCTTGTGCTCCACGACGAGCACCGTGTTGCCCTTGTCGCGCAGCCGCAGCAGCAGGTCGTTCATCCGCTGGATGTCGTGCGGGTGCAGGCCGATGGTGGGCTCGTCGAAGACGTAGGTGGTGTCGGTGAGCGACGAGCCGAGGTGGCGGATCATCTTCACGCGCTGGGCCTCGCCGCCCGACAGTGTGCCCGAGGGGCGGTCGAGCGAGAGATAGCCGAGGCCGATCTCCACGAACGAGTCGAGCGCGTGCCCCAGCGAGGCGAGCAGCGGTGCCACCGAGCGCTCTTCCAGGCCGCGGACCCAGTCGGCGAGGTCGCTGATCTGCATCGCGCAGGCGTCGGCGATGCTGATCCCCTGGATCTTCGAGGACCGGGCTGCCTCGCTGAGCCGGGTGCCGTCGCACTCGGGGCAGGAGGTGAAAGTGACGGCGCGGTCCACGAACTCCCGGATGTGGGGCTGCATCGCCTCCCGGTCCTTGGCGAGGAACGACTTCTGGATCTTCGGGATCAGCCCCTCGAAGGTGAGGTTCACGCCCTCGACCTTCACCTTCGTCGGCTCCTTGTGGAGGAAGTCGTGCATCTCCCGCTCGGTGAACTCGCGGATCGGCTTGTCCGGGTCGAGGAACCCCGACTCGGCGTAGGTCCGCACGGTCCACCAGCTGTCCGACTTCCAGCCGGGGATGGTGAACGCGCCCTCGGAGATCGACTTGGAGTCGTCGTAGAGCTGTGTGAGGTCGATGTCCGAGACCGCGCCCCGGCCCTCGCAGCGCGGACACATGCCGCCGGTGCGGGTGAAGGACACCTTCTCGGCCTTCTTGTTGCCGCGCTCGACGGTGATCGCACCGCTCGCGCGTACCGAGGCGACGTTGAAGGAGAACGCGTTGGGCGAGCCGATGTGCGGCTCTCCGAGGCGGCTGAAGAGGATGCGCAGCATCGCGTTGGCGTCGGTGGCGGTGCCGACGGTGGAGCGGGGGTCGGAGCCCATCCGCTGCTGGTCGACGATGATCGCGGTCGTCAGCCCTTCGAGCACATCGACCTCTGGCCGTGCCAGCGTCGGCATGAAGCCCTGGACGAAGGCGCTGTAGGTCTCGTTGATCAGCCGCTGGGACTCCGCGGCGATCGTGCTGAAGACCAGCGAGCTCTTGCCCGAGCCGGAGACACCCGTGAACACCGTCAGCCGGCGCTTCGGGATCTCGATGCTGACGTCCTTGAGGTTGTTCTCGCGGGCGCCGTGGACGCGGATCAGATCGTGGCTGTCGGCGACGTGGCCTTCGGTGGGGTGGCTGCCGGTGGGGTGCGGTGCAGGCGACTGTCTGTCCGTCCTCGCGGTCATGCTGATCGTGTCTCCATCTGTCGGGCGGGCCGCTTTCGCGGTCTACGTCAAGGTCGCCTGGCGCGCTCTGACCGGCTCTCGGTGCCGCCGGGGTCCGTGGTCCCCGCGGCCGGCGGCTTCCGGCCGGTGTCCATGGCAGCCACGCTAGCCGTGTGCCGGTGGCCGCGCTTCTTGATTCCTGATCGGTGCGGGAGCCGGTACCGGCACGTTCCTACGGCGGGCCCGCCGGGCCCTTCGAGTCCGTCGAGCGCAGTGGGCCCGGCGGTCCCGGTGCCACCGGGTCGGCCAGTTCCCTCGGCACGGCCGCGCGCAGCGCCGCGGTGACCGCGAGGACGGCGGGGTGCGAGGCCGCGCCCGCGCGGAAGGCCACGCGGGTCCTGCGGTGGAGGCGCAGGCGCGTCAGCGTGACCGCGGGCCACGGTTCGGGCAGGCCGAGCCGTGGCAGGAGGGCGACGCCCTGACCGGCCGTGACGAGGGTGAGCACGGTGGCGAACTCGTCCACCTGGTGGCGGACGCGCGGGGTGAACCCGACGGCCTGGCAGGCCCGGACCGTCATCGCGTGGCACAGCGTCCCCGGGGTCGCCGTGATCCAGGGCGCGTCCTTCCAGTGCTCGATCCGCGAGCCGTCGGCCACCCCTCCGGGGACGAGGGGAGAGGACGCGAGGTACATCGGCTCGGTGCACAGGGGCTGGGAGTCGAGGCCCGTCTCCGCGGGGGTGGGCACGAAGTCGTAGTCGTGGACCAGCGCCACATCCAGGTCCCCCGCGCGCAGGGCGTCGGCGACACCTGCCGGGTCCACCTCCGACACCATCGGCTCCAGCCGTGGGTGCCTGCGCGCGAGCAGGGTGAGGACCGTGGGGACCATCGTGCGCGTGGCGGAGGGGAAGGTGCCGATGCGCAGGGTGCCCGCCGGGCCCTGACGGGTGTCGGCCAGCTCGGAGGCCGCCTGTTCCAGGCGTTCGAGGACCGCTTCCGCGTGGCGGACGAGGTTCTGCCCGGCCGGGGTGAGGGTCACCCTTCGTCCGGTCCGCTCCAACAGGGGGACGCCCGCCTCGCGTTCGAGGGCGCTGAGCTGCTGGGAGACGGCCGACGGGGTGAACGTGAGCGCTTCGGCCACCGCCGTGATGGTGCCGCGCAGCGACAGTTCCCGCAGGAGGCGCAGACGCCGGACGTCGAGCATCAGTTCAGCTTAGGCTTTGTTTCAGAGATGTGAACTGGACCTGCGGGATTGCGTGGCGCGACCCTCGTGTCATGACTCGACAGACATCTCCGCACGGAATTCACGTACCACTCATCACGCCCTTCACCAGCGAAGGAGCCGTCGCGGAGCACGCACTCGAAGCGCTCGCGCGCGCGGCGCTGGACGAGGGTGCCACGGGAATCGTCGCGCTCGGGACCACGGCCGAGGTGGCCACGCTCGCACCGTGGGAGCGGACCGCGGTGGTCGACGTGTGCGCCCGCGTCTGCCGGGAGCGGTCCGCGCCCCTGACGGTCGGCGCGGGCGGCAACGACACCCGGAGCAGTACGGAGGCGCTGGCGGACCTCGCGCGGTGGCGGGAGGTCACCGCGGCGCTGGTGACCGTCCCCTCCTTCACGCGCCCCTCGCAGGCGGGTGTCGTCGCGCACTTCTCCCGGCTGGCGCGGCACAGCCCCGTGCCCCTGATCGTGTATCACGTCCCGTACCGCACCGGTCTGCCCCTCGACGCGGCCACATTGCGGGAGCTGGGGCGGCTCCCCGGGGTGAGCGGGGTCAAGCTCGCGCAGGGCGGCATCGACCACGGCGTGGTGGATCTTCTCGGGGATCTGCCGGACGGCTTCGCCGTGCTGGTGGGGGACGACCCGTTCCTGTCCCCTCTGCTGGCGCTCGGCGCGGCCGGCGGCATCGTCGCCTCGGCACACGTGGCCACCGGCCGGTTCGCCGAGCTGGTGACGGCCTGGTCCGACGGCGACGTCGTACGCGCCCGGCACCTCGGGCACTCCCTGGTGCCCCTGTCGGAGGCGCTGTTCGCCGAGCCCAACCCCACCGTCATCAAGGGGGTGCTGCACCAGATGGGCCGTATCCCCACGCCGGACGTGCGGCTGCCGCTGCTGCCCGCGGGTGCGGAGTCGGTGGACGAGGCGATAAAGCGCGCGGCCGAGGTGGGTGGTCTCTGAGGAGGCTATTGGTGGAGGTCGCGGGGCCCGCGCAGCGAAGGCCGGTGATTTCACCGATGTGAGGCCGAGGGGGCGCCACCACGATGACGGGTGTTCTTCCCCGACCCCTCACCTCACAGAGAGTTCACCCTCATGGAGCCGCAACACACCCCCACTTCTACGGAGCCCTCGCCGCGGCGCGGGTCCCGTGGCCGCCGGATCGGGCTCGGCCTGGCATCGCTGGCGCTGGCCGTCGCGGGAACCGGCGCCGTGCTCCTGCCGTCCGCGCAGGCGACACCGGAGACCAGATCCGCCACCGCGCAGGCCGAGAACCCCTACGAACGGGGCCCGGACCCCACCGAGTCGAGCATCGAGGCACCGCGCGGCTCGTACTCCGTCTCCGAGCGGAGCGTCTCCTCCCTGTCGGTCAGGGGCTTCGGCGGCGGCACGATCTACTACCCGACCAGCACGGCCGACGGCACCTTCGGCGCCGTCGCGATCGCCCCCGGCTACACCGCCTACCAGTCCAGCATGTCGTGGTACGGCGAGCGCCTGGCCTCCCAGGGGTTCGTCGTCTTCACCATCGACACCAACACCACCCTGGACCAGCCCGCCAGCCGCGGTGACCAACTCCTGGCCGCACTGGACTACTTGACCGACGACAGCCCCGTCAGCTCCCGCATCGACAGCGGCAGGCTCGCGGTCATGGGCCACTCCATGGGCGGCGGCGGCACGCTGGAGGCAGCCAAGGACCGTCCGTCGCTGAAGGCGGCCATCCCGCTGACGCCGTGGAACCTCGACAAGAGCTGGCCCGAGGTGAAGGTCCCGACGTTCGTCGTCGGCGCCGACGGTGACACCATCGCCTCGGTCTCCTCGCACGCCGAGCCCTTCTACCAGAGCCTGCCGTCCTCGACGGACCGTGCGTACATGGAGCTGAGAAACGCCACGCACTTCACCCCGAACACCTCGGACACGGAGATCGCGAAGTACAGCATCTCCTGGCTGAAGCGGTTCGTCGACGAGGACACCCGCTACGAGCAGTTCCTGTGCCCGCTGCCCACGGCGGACCTCCAGATCGCGGAGTTCCGGGGCAACTGCCCGCACTGACAGCCGTACCGGCATGCGCACCCGCGCCACTCACACACATGAGTGATGTGCGAGCCGCACCCGAACCGGACGACGACAGGGCTCCCCGGGCGGAACACTCGCCCGGGGAGCCACCCGTCTGCGCGACGGCACCATCCGGTGCGGTCCCAACAGCCCCTGGTTGGCCGGTCGTTCGGGGGACGGCGGGCCGGCCGGCGGCTAGCCTCGGGCCATGAACGTACGAGGCGCGGTATTCGTGGTGGTGCGCGGCCCGGCCGACAAGGTGGAAGCGGTCCTGGCGACGATGCGGAAGGCGGGCCTCTTCGCGGAGAAATCCGTACGGGGCCCCGGCACGATCGAGGTGTTCTTCCACGGCGGCGACTCACGGCCCAGCCCCGCGTTCATGGACGCCTGCACCGCGCAGGTCGCCAAGGCGGCCATCGGGACCGACTTCGTGGTGGAGGAGACCGGCACGATCGACAGCGAAGCGGCCTCCCGTCAGCTCGCCTACGACCGCAGGAGCGGCGAGTGGCTGGGCGCGTTCCTCGACACCGACACCCCGCCCGAGCGGCGCCGGGAAACCCTGGCCCGCCTGGCGGCGGAGCGGGGCATCGCCGTCGAGGACATCGAGCTGCGGGACCCGCCGGAGTTCCGGCTGCCCCCGGAGTGACCTGCCCGCACGGCGGACGCGGTGCGCCCCGCGCCGTCCGGGCAGGGCAGGTCAGGGCAGGTCAGGGCGGGTCAGCGCAGGTTAGGGCAGGACGGCCCCGGTGCGGGGTGCCCGCGTGCGTGACGCGGATTTCGGGATCCGGCGCTGGAGCGTAGCGTGTAAAACTGAATAAAGCAGACAAGGCGGCCAAGGGGCGACAGACGGTCGCCGACGGGCGGCGGACGGCGGAGCACGGGCGGAAGGCGGGCGAGGCGGTGAGCGGCCACCGATGAAGAGCTGCGGCTGTGAGAGTTCTCCGCCATCCGGGCAGGGTGAAGCGGGACCGGCCCGGCGGCGGAGCGGGGGCGGCCCGGGAGCGTGGCCCGTACCGCCGGGCGAGCTGCTGGACCTGGTGGACCAGGCCGTCGTGGTGTGCGACGAGACGGGCGCGGTGCGCGCCCACAACAGCGCGGCGGCCCTCTTCTTCCCCCGGCTGAGGCCCGGAGAGGCGCTGAGCACCGCCCTGTGCGGGCCGCTGGCGGCAGCCGCCGGGCGCGACGTGGACGGCTTCGAAGCCCCGTTCGAGGGGCGCAGGCTCTCGGGGCGCAGACAGTGGCACGCCGGACGGGCGGTGTGGCTGGTACGCGACATCAGCGGTGCGAGCGGCATCAGCGGCACGAGCGGCATCAGCGGTGCGAGCGACAGCGGCGGGATCCGGAACCGGGCCGGGGGCCACGGGGAGAGCCCCATGAGCCTGTCGGAGCGTGCGGACTTCCTGGAGGGCGCGACGCAGCGGCTGGGCGGCTCGCTGCACCACGGCCGCACAGCACGCACACTGGCGCGCTACGCGCTGCCGGAGCTGGCGGACACGGCCCTCGTGGTGCTGCCCGTACGCGGACGCCTCACGCACTGGTACCGCGCAGGGCCGGGCGACGCCGAGGCGGCGGGACAGGTGACGGCCGCCGCGCTGGAGGACGTACCAGCGCTCGCGGACGCACTCTCCGGGCTGCGCCCGCGCCCCGGCGTCCTCGACGCGGGGGAGCGCGACCGGCTGGCCGCGGCCCTGCCGGGGGAGCTGGGCGGCCCGTGCGGGGACGCGCTGGTGCTCCAGCTCGTGGGCAACGGCGTACCGGCCGGGGCGCTGCTCCTGGTCAGGGAACCGGGGCGCGAGGGGTTCGGCGGGCCCGACGTCGAGCTGGCCCGGCAGCTCGCCGCGCGCGCCGCGCCGGCGCTCACCACCTCGGCCCTCTACTCCGAACAGGCGCACACCACCGCCGTCCTCCAGTCGGGCCTGGCGCCCGGGCCCCTCCCCACCGTCGCCGGGGTCAGGCTCGGCGCGGCCTACCGGCCCGCCGCCGAGGCGCTGCGCATCAGCGGCGACTTCTACGACGTCGCGCCTTCTCCGGACGGCGGCGTGTCCTTCTTCTTCGGGGACGTGTGCGGCAAGGGCGCGGAGGCGGCACTCCTCGCCGGGATGGTGCGGCAGAGCCTGCGCACCCTGGAGCTGACCCGCGCGGACGCGCTCCACCAGTTGCGGACGCTCAACGCGCTGCTGCTCGACGACGAGAACCGCTTCACGACCCTGGTGACGGGCTCCGCGCGGCCCGCGCCGGGCGGCGGCCTGGAGGTGACGGCGGCCGGTGGCGGCCACCTCCCGCCCCTGGTGCTGCGGGCCGAAGGGCGGGTCGAGGAGATCGGGATCGACGGTGCCCTGGCCGGCATCCTGCCCGAGGCGGACTTCGACGAGGTGACCTTCCACCTCGGCCCCGGAGAACTGGTCCTCCTCTACAGCGACGGCGTCACCGAGGCCCGCGGCGGCCCCGCGGGACACGAGCTGTACGGCGACGAGCGGCTGGCCAGGGACCTGAGCGACTGCGCGGGGATGCCTGCGGGCGCGGTCACCGAGCGCGTGGAACTGCTCATCACGGAGTGGCTGGGCGGACGCCCACACGACGACGTCGCCGTGCTGGCGCTCCAGGCCCCCGCACCCCACGCACCCGCGGCACCGCCACCGGCGCCGGAGGCCGGGCCGGGGGAGGGCGACGAGCGGTGAGCGGGACGAGCGGGGTGCGCGGCCGAGGGGGCGGGATCGACGAGGGGGTGCGCGGCGCCTTCGACACCTGTCTGGTCCGCGCCGACGAGGAGGCCGCCGTCGCCCTCGTCGAAGGGCTCGTCGCTGACGGGGTGAGCGCGGAAGACGTGCTCCTCGGGCTCGTCGGCCCCGCCCAGATCGCGGTCGGCGCGCGCTGGGCGGCCGACCGGTGGACCGTGGCCCAGGAGCACGCGGCCACCCATGTGAGTGAGCGGTGCGTCATCGCCGTCGCCGAGGCGAGCCGCAGCCTGGACGGAACCGGCCGGGAGGGGGACGCGGTCGCGGGCGGTGTCGTGGTGGCGTGCGGCGACGGCGAATGGCACACCCTCCCGGCCCGCCTGCTCGCCGAGGTGCTGCGGCTGCGCGGCTTCCGTGTCCGCTTCCTCGGCGGCCACGTCCCCACGGCCCAGCTGCTCTCCGACGTGCACCAGAACGGTCCGGACGTCATCGCACTCTCCTGCACCCTCGGCATCCGGCTGCCGCCCGCCCACCACCAGATCGAGGTGTGCCGCAAGGCAGGGGTGCCGGTCCTGGCGGGCGGGCCGGGGTTCGGCCCCGACGGCGCACGCGCCCACACCCTCGGCGCCGATCTGTACGCACCCGACGCACCGGCAGCGGCCGAGCTGCTGGAGCGGCACTGGCCGCCCCGGCTGAGCGGCACGTCACGGGTCAGGACGCGGTGGGTCACGGCGTACGCGTGGATCGTCAGACACCGCACCGAGCTGCTGCGGGAGGCGACGGCGCGGCTGCGGGGCGCCGTCGCGGAGCGGCCGGTCCCCGGCGGCGCGGACGGCCCCCGAGGCGGGCGGCCCCCGCGCGGCGACGTCCTCACCACCGGCACCGTGGGACAGCTCCTGGACGCCCTCGCCGCCGCGGTCTACACCGACGACCCGCGCGTCTTCACCGACGACCTCGCCTTCACCGCCGGTTTCCTGGCCGCCCGCTCCGTCGATCCCGCACGCCTGCGCACGGTGCTCCGGGCTCTCGCCGGGCCGTTGCGCGACAGCCCGCACGCGCTGGCGCACCTGGCCGAAGGGGAGCGCCTGCTCGACGCGTGGCCGGGCGCGGGCGGGCCCGTCGGCTGAGGGGCGCCGCACGGTGGGACGCCGGATCGACGGTCAACAGCCGTTCTGCGTATGGCGGTTCACCTGCCGAGGCCATCATGCTCGCGCCATGAAGAAGACAACCGCACGCGCGTGGGCGACCGCCGGTGCCGCCGCGGCGTTCCTCGCCGGGTCCGTCGTCACCGCGGCACCCGCCCAGGCGACGGCCGAGCGCTGCCGCACCTACCTGGTCTCCGTCGGCTACCCGGCCGAGACCGACCAGGCGCTGCGGGGCGGGTGCCTCACGGGCCAGAACAACACCAACATCGCGCTGTGCACGAGCGCGCTGGAACTCGCGGGCGTATCCCCCTTCCACGCCAACATCGCCTGCCACCTGGCCCGCGAGGCGTGACCACGGACCGGCCGGGCACGGCGCCCCCCCGTCGCCGCACCCGTCACCCCGCCTCAGCACTGCCGGTAGACGTACCCCTTCTCGCCCGCAGGGCGGACGTCGCGGTCGCGGAGGGTGATGGACAGCTCGTCGGCGTGGGCGCGGCACGCCTTGGCGAAGTCCTTCGCGCCGTACTCGATGTCGAAGACACGGTTCTCGTACGCGTCGGCGAAGTCGCCGCACTCGTCGTAGTGCGCGCACTCTTCGACGACGGCGAAGTCGAAGCCGATGCGCTCGTGCGCGTCGAGCAGGTCCGTGGTGTTCTTCTGCGCGATGGCCAGGCCGTGTTGGTGGGCGCGCTCGGCCAGGAGGCGGGCGAAGGCCGTCGCGTCTTCGGGGGTCAGGAGCCCTTCGGAGCGCTCGTAGGAGTCGAGGTTGTCGGGTTCGACGGCGTCGAAGCCCGCCTCGGCGCAGCCGTCGAACCACGGGCCGACGATGTCCATGAGGGCCTCGCGCTTGCGCGCGGTGGAGATGTCCAGCAGCGGCTCCTCCCAGTCCTCGTCGACGACCAGCTCTCCGTCGCCGTCGTGCAGCAGCAGCTTCGGGTGCTTCTCGCGCCACTTGTCGATCGCGTCGCCCGGCTGGGTCTGGAAGGCGTTGACGTAGCAGATGTTGTAGCGCCCCTGCGCGGGGTCGGCCGTGCGGTCGCGGGAGACGGCCCGCACCCCGGACGGGGGTTGGTAGGGGCCGCCGAGCTGGTAGTCGAAGACCGCGTCGGCGCGCGGCGGTCTGACGTGCTCCTCGTCCGACGACGATGACGAGGACGAGGAGCCGCGCGCGGGCCCGTCGGCCGCGGACGAGCAGCTTGCGCACAGCGCCACCAGCAGCGCGAGAAGCGGCACACGGCGCAGGGCACGCCGGGCAAAGCGCAGGGTGCGGCGCGGGACGAGGGGGACGGGGCCGGTGGGCGGGGACTGGTGGATGACGGTGCCTCTCACTGATGACGCCGGTACAGGTCGCGCAGGAGGGCGACGGCCGCGTGCGTGGCGGGATGGGGGTCTTGGCGGCGCCAGATGAGCCGTACGGCCACGGGCGCCGCGTCGCGCAGCGGGCGGAAGGCGATGCCCTCGCGCCGGTACTGCGTGGCGGTGCTCTCGGGGGTGACGCCGACGTTGCGGCCCGTGGCGATCAGGGCGAGCCAGTCGTCGATGTCCCGGGTGTACTCCACCGAGGGACGCTGCCCCACGGGCCACAGGTCGGCCGTCGTGGTGCCGGTGCGCCGGTCGATGAGCAGGGTGCGTTCGCGGACCTCGTCCAGCCCGATGGAACGGCGCCTGGCCCACGGGTCGTCGGCCGCCACGGTGCACACGCGCCGCTCATGGCCGACGACCGCGCTCGCGAAGCGCCGCTCGTCGAAGGCGGCACGCACCACGGCGAGATCGCAGGTGCCCTCGGCCAGCCCGCCCGTCGGCGAGTTGGCGCGGACCAGTTGCAGCTCGACGTCCGGGTGCAGCGTCGCCCAGCGGCGCTGGAACTCGGCGGTGTGCCGTCCCATGGCCGACCAGGCGTGCCCGATCCGCAGCCGGGTGTGCCCGGTGGCGGCCTCGGCCACCAGATCGTCGGCCTCCGCCAGCAGATGCCGGGCCCGCGCCAGCACCCGCGCCCCGTCCGCCGTGGGGGTGACGTTGCGGCTGGTGCGGTGCAGCAGCCGCACACCGAGGATGTCCTCCAGCGCGATCAGCGTGCGGGAGACCGCCGCCTGCGAGATGCCCAGGTCGATGGCCGCGTCCGTGAAGCTGCCGGTGTCGACGATCGCCACCAGGCAGCGCAGATGCCGCAGCTCCATGTCCATGACCTCAGCGTATAGATGCCCGTGCGCACGCATTATGTGGGCGTGCGGGGTGCCGCGCATGCTCCCTCGCATGAAGATATCCGCAGGTGAGCACCGGCCCGCCACCGCCCCGGCGGCGGGCGCCCGTGACGGTGGGCCGGAGCGGCTGGCCGGGGTGGCGATGATGTGCGGCAGCGGCCTGTCCAACCAGCTCGGCGCGGCCACCGGCGCGCTGGCCTTTCCCGTGCTCGGGCCCGCGGGTGTGGTGGCGGTGCGGCAGTGGGTGGCCGGGGTGGTGCTGCTGGCGGTGGGCAGGCCGAGCGTGCGCGCCTTCACCTGGCGGCAGTGGTGGCCGGTGGTGTCGCTCGCGGCCGTCTTCGCCACGATGAACCTGTCGCTGTACACGGCGATCGACCGCGTCGGGCTCGGCCTGGCCGTCACCCTGGAGTTCCTCGGGCCGCTGGCCGTGGCCCTGGCCTCTTCGCGCCGCGCGCTCGACCTCGGCTGCGCGGTCACCGCGGGGGCCGCCGTCGCCGTCCTCGCGCGGCCCCGGCCCACCACGGACTACGGGGGCATCGCGCTGGGCCTGCTCGCCGCCGTCTGCTGGGCCTCCTACATCCTGCTCAACCGCACCGTCGGCCGTCGGCTGCCCGGTGTGCAGGGGTCGGCGACGGCCGCGGCGCTGTCGGCGCTGTTCTACGTGCCCGTCGGCATCACCGTGCTCGTGCACAGGACCCCGACCGCGGGCGCCCTCGGCTACGCGGCCGTCGCGGGCGTCCTCTCCTCGGCGGTGCCCTTCCTCAGCGACCTGCTGGCGCTGCGCCGCGTGCCAGCGCGCTTCTTCGGCGTCTTCATGAGCGTGAACCCCGTGCTCGCCGCGCTCGTGGGACTCGTCGTCCTGGGCCAGGCACTGGGGTGGCTCGAATGGCTCGCCATCACGGCCATCGTCGCGGCGAACGCGGCCAGCGTCCTGACGGCGGGCCGCGGCGCCTCCACGGGACGTCGTGGAGGCGGGCCCGGGGCTACTTGAGCCCGGTGAGGGTGATGCCGCGCACGAAGTAGCGCTGGCTGAGGACGAGGATGACGGCGGTGGGCAGGAACAGCAGGACGGAGCCAGCGGCCGTCAGATGCCAGAGCGTGAAGTTCTCCTGGTTGAAGAGCGTCAGGCCGACGGGAATGGTGCGCATCTCCTCCGATGTGGTGGCCACCAGCGGCCACAGGAACTCGTTCCACTGGAAGACGAAGGTGAACAGGCCGAGGACGGCGAGGGCCGGTTTGGTCTGCGGCAGGATGATCCGCCAGTAGAGGGTGAACTCGCTCGCGCCGTCCGTACGGGCCGCGTGCAGCAGGTCGTCGGGGATCGGCTGGATGAACTGCCGCATCAGGAAGATGCCGAAGGCGTCCATGAGGAACGGTGTGATCAGGCCCTGGTAGCTGTTCAGCCAGCCGAGGTCGGACATCATCACGTAGAGCGGGATCATCCGCACGAAGAACGGGATCATCAGCGTCGCGAGGATGCCCAGGAAGAGCGTGTTGCGCAGCGGGAAGTCGAACTTCGCGAAGACGTAGCCCACCAGCGGGTCCAGCAGCAGATGGGCGAGCGTGATGCCGCCCGCCACGACGATGCTGTTGACGATGAAGTTCCCGAAGGGCGCCTCCCGGAAGAGGGTGGCGTAGTTGCCCCACTGCGCCGACTCCGGCACGAGGACGGGGTCGCCCGAGAGCGTCTCCCCTTCCGTCTGGAGGGACAGCGACACCATGTAGACGAGGGGGACGAGCGTGATCAGGCTGGAGATCACCAGCAGCACATAGGCGGCGGCGTTGCCGAGCAGCAGCCCGCGCCTCCGGGCCCCGGCACGTGCCGCGACCGTCCCCCCGGCTGTTCCTTCGACCGCCGCCATCAGTGCTGCACCTCGCTCCGTCGGCCCAGACGCAGCTGCACCGCCGTGAACGCGACGATGACCAGCAGGAGCAGCACCGAGAGCGCCGAGGAGTACCCGAAGTCGCGGGACCGGAAGGCCACGGTGAAGACGTGGAAGACATACAGGTCCGTGGCCCCCGCCGGGCCGCCCCCGGTGATGATGTACGCCTGCCCGAAGGCCTGGAGCCCGGAGATCACGGCGATGACGGAGACGAACAGCGTGGTCGGCGCGAGCAGCGGGAGCGTGATGCTCCGGAACCGCTGCCACGTCCCGGCGCCGTCGATGTAGGCCGCCTCGTAGTAGACGTCGGGTATCCCCTGGAGTCCTGCGAGGAACAGCATCATGGTGTAGCCGACGATCTGCCACAGCGTGATGACGACGAGGGTGGCCAGCGGCTCGGTGTTGAGCCACTCCTGGGCCGGCAGCCCCCACCCCGTCAGCAGCCGGTTGAGGATGCCGAGCTGGGGGTCGAGGATGTTGCGCCAGAGCAGCCCGACGACCGCGACCGAGGTGAGGTAGGGCACCAGCAGCGCCAGCCGGAAGGCCGTGCGCCCTCGCAGGGGCCGGTTGACGAGCAGCGCGAGGGCCAGGCCCAGGACGATGGAGCCCACCGTGGTGCCCACCGCGAAGAGGAAGGTGACGGTGAAGGCGTTTCGCGCGGCGGGGTCGGCGAAGGCGTCGGCGTAGTTCCCGAGCCCGGTGAACCGGTCGGCCCTGGGGCCGTCGTGCAGGCTGGTGGTGACGACGTTGGCGATCGGCAGATAGAAGAAGACGCCGAAGAACACGATCGCGGGCGCCAGAAAGAGATACGCGGTCCGCGCCTGGCGGCCCCGCAGCGTGAGGCGGCGGCGCGGTGTGGAGGGGGGCCGTGGCGTGGAGCGGCGACCTGGCCGCTTCC
The DNA here is from genome assembly GCF_054782395.1 of Streptomyces daliensis. NCBI lineage: Bacteria > Bacillati > Actinomycetota > Actinomycetes > Kitasatosporales > Streptomycetaceae > Streptomyces > Streptomyces daliensis. Next base: position 17,037 of record NZ_BAAGSO010000044.1, read on the forward strand.
CTGGCATCCCCGCTACCTCTTCAGGAGCTTGCGCGCGGCGGCGACGTACTCCTCGTACGCCTCCTCGACGGGCTTCCCCTCCATGACGACCCCCTGGTAGAGCCGCTTGAAGAGGTCGGTGGTGATCTCGCCGTAGTGGCCCGTCAGATAGACGTCGCGGTACGGGTCCTCGGCGTAGCCGACCCCCTCGGCGAAGGCGCGCGTCGTCGGATCGTCGCGCACCTGCCCGGCCTTGGCCCACGAGCGGCGCGGCATCATCATCCCGGCCTCCTTGGTGGCGGCCAGCTCCACGTCGAGCGCCGTGATGCGCTTGATGAAGTCCCAGGAGCGGTCGGGGTTCTTCGCCTTCGCCGGGACGAACACGCTGGTCCCCGCCAGGATCGTGGACCGCTTCTTGCCGCGCGGGGCCTGCGCTATGCCCAGTTCGAGGTCCGGGCTGCTCTTGGCGATCGGCGCGAGGTCCCAGGGGCCGCTGACGATCATCGCGGCGCGGTCGGCCGAGAGCAGCTTCTGCGGCCCCGAGTAGTCCGTGCCGGGCGGCGGCACGGGGGAGACCTTGTGCCGGTGCACGAGGTCCGCCTGGAACTGGAGCGCCTCCAGGGCTGCGTCGCGGGGCACGAGGAAGTCCTGCGTGGCGCGGTCGTACTGCCGCACCCCGTTCTGGAGCAGCCACGGCCAGGCGTAGGACTGGTCCTGGTTGAGCGCGATGCCGTGCACGTCGTCCCGCGTCAGCTCCTTGGCGGCGGAGACGACCTCGTCCCAGGTGGTGGGGGGCTCGATCCCGGCGCGGTCGAGCATCCGCTTGTTGTAGAGCAGCAGGCTGCACGTGAGGTGGAGCTGTATGCCGTAGGGCTCGCCCCGGTGCGAGTTGTGCCGTACGGAGGCGGGCTGCCAGTCGTCCGGGTAGCCCATCTTCTCGCCGTCCCGCTCGACGTACGGGCGCAGGCTCGCGGCGTCCCCGCTGAGGGCGAACTCCTGCGTCCAGCCGCCGGGTTCCTCCACGAGGTCGGGCACGTTCTCGGAGTTGAAGTCGGTCAGCAGCCGGGTGCGTAAGTCGTCCCACTGGTAGAGCTGCTGCCGCACCGTGACGCCGTGGTCCTTCTCGAACTCCGCGATGACCTTCTGGTACGCCTTGTAGTCGTGCCCGGCGTTCCAGTAGGTCGTGAAGGTGTCGCCCCCGGAACCGCCCCCGCCCCCGTTCCCGCCGCCCTCGTCCTCGGGGGCCCCGGCGCCACAGGCCGACAGCGGCAGGGCCGCGGCGGCGCCCGCGGCGGCGCCGAGGAGCCGTCGCCGGGACATCGGCATCGGCGTTGGCATCGACATCGGCGGATGCGGTGGATCGCTGGCAGCCATGAAGGGGCTCCTCTCGACGCGCGACTCGGACGCCAAGCCACGCGCGCTGCCCGCCGGACGGCACGGGCGCACGCGTTCACACTCACGCTCCGGAGTACGGGCGCCACCGAGGGGTCGTCAACCCTCCGGCCGTCCCTATGTGCGCCGTACCGGCGATCCGCGCGGTCCCGGCAGGGCCACGCGGGGGCTGCGGCACCGTGCCTCGGGTGACGGGAGTGGCGGAGTGGGGCCTGCGGCCGGGGACGGTGCGGCGGAGGCGGCTGTGGCGGGGGAGGGGGGAGACAAGGGAGCGGCCCCGTCGACGGGGGAGACGACGGGGCCTGCTGCCAGTGTGACATCCCCGGCGCGTTCTGTCCCGGCCTTGCGCCAACCCTGGCGCGCCACGGTGGTCCGGGGTGGCGGGGCGCCCCGGCGCGAGGCCCGGCTGGGGCCCGGGCGGGGGCCTCAGCCCGGGCTGAACCAGCGGGTGAGGGCCGCCTTCAGCCCGTCGGGGTCCGTGCCCGACCAGGCGACGTAGCCGTCGGGCCGGATGAGCAGCGCGTACGCGGGGCCGTCGGGTGCCGTCGCGGCCACATGGCGCACCCGGTCGGCCCAGGGCTCCGCGACATCGGCGAGCCCGCCGCCTGCGGCGGGGCCGCCCCCGCCCGTGAGGTCGAGGAGCACGGCGCGGGCGTCGCGCAGCAGCTCGGCGAGGCGCAGGGCGCGCCCGTCGTCGGTGGTCAGCTCCAGGGGCGGAACGAACCGGCCGGTGGGTTCGTGGGGGTGTTCCTCGCCCATGTCGTAGCGGACGTCGGCGCCCGCCATCGCGTCGGCGATCACGCGCACGTTCTCGGTGCGGCCCAGGAGTTCGGCGAAGAGCCCGCGCAGCGCTGTGACCTCGGCTCCGGGCGCCAGCAGCGCCGACCCGGCCCGGGTGTGCGCGACCACGCGCTCGCCGCTCGCGTGGCGTTCGGCACCGTAGCTGTCCAGCAGGCCGGCCGGGGCCCACCCCTGGAGGGTGGCGGCGAGCTTCCAGGCCAGGTTGGCCGCGTCGTGCAGCGCCGTGTTGAGGGTCGGCCCGTGGCTGACATGGGCGGCGTCCCCGGCGAGGAAGACGCGGCCCTCGCGGTAGCGGTCGGCGTTGCGGAAGTTCCGGCCGCACAGGCGGCGGAGCAGGGTGGGCGCGCCCTCGGGCGGCGGGGACAGGGGCAGGCGCACTCCGAGGACCCGTTCGACGCTGTCCGCCATCTCGTCCAGCGACATCGGCTCGCCGGGCCCCGGAGAACTGCCCGCGGGATGCTCCTCCCACTCCGCCGTGTTGATCAGTGGCCGCTCCGGGTCGTGCGCGAGGAAGGTGAAGACGCCCCGCTCGGTGCGGTGGAAGAGCGCCGGGATCTCGCCGAGGCCGTCGATCACGACGCGCCCACGCGGCCCGGCACGGAAGCGGTCGCTCGGCGCGACGAGAGCTGACCGGTCGACGACGTGGCCGTCGACGGTGCCGGGGAAGGCGATCCCCGCCTGCTTGCGCACCAGGCTCCGGCCGCCGTCGCAGCCGACGAGATAGCGGGCCGCGAGGGTCGTACGGGCTCCGTCGGGGCCGCGTGTCACGACGTCGACCCACTCGTCGCGCTGGCCGAAGGACAGCACCTCCCAGCCCCGCCGGACCTCCGCGCCGAGTTCGGCCGCGCGCTCGCTGAGCACACGTTCGAGATCGCGCTGGTTGACCGGCAGGAGATACATCGGGTTCTCGGCGCCGAGCGCGCCCAGCGGCAGCGGCAGCCCGCCGTAGAACGCGCCGGGCGCGGGTTCGGGCGCTCCGCGGCCTCCGCAGCGTTCGTAGAGGCCGCGGTGGTCCAGCAACCGCACGACCTGCCCGGCGAGGCCGTGCGCCTTGTCCGCCGGGTCGGGTTCCGGGCGTCGTTCCAGCACCAGGGCCCGTACTCCCGCGAGGCGCAGCTCGCAGGCGAGAAAGAGGCCGGTGGGTCCACCGCCGACGATGACGACATCGAACATCGCTGACCGTTCCTGTGAGGTGTGAGGCTCCGCGACGTGCGTGTGCGGATGCCATTTTAGATACAGGTGTGTACCTAAGAGCGGTCACGGTAGGGCGCCGCGATAAGATACGCAAGTGAATCCAAAGAGCGAGCGGGAGCCCGAGCCGAAGCGCGGGGCGAGCGGGGCAGTGCGTCCCGTCGGCACTTCCCGTCGGCGCGGGCTCGCGCTGGAGAACGCGATCCTCGACGCCGCGTGGGACGTGCTGGCCGAGCACGGATACCCCGGCTTCACCTACGAGTCGGTCGCCGCCCGCGCCGGTACGAGCAGGCCCGTGCTCTACCGGCGCTGGCCCCGGCGCGAAGACCTGCTGCTGGCCACGCTCACCAGGTCCTGGCAGCCGATCGAGGTACCCGACACCGGCGCTCTCCGCGACGACGCGCTCGGCTTCCTCCGCAACGCCCGCGCGGGCCGCACCCACATGATCACGATGATGAGCGTGCAACTGGCGGACTACTTCCGCGACACGGGCACAGGCTTCGCCGAACTGCGCGACGCCCTCCTCGCCCTCACCCCGAACCGCGAGTCCCCCTTCGAGACGATCGTCGCCCGCGCGGTCGCACGGGGCGAACTGCCCGACGTGCCACGCCCGCCCCGCGTGGTGAACCTGCCGTTCGACTTGTTGCGGCACGACATGCTGATGACGATGCGACCGGTGTCGGACGAGTCGATCACCGAGATCGTGGACGAGGCGTGGCTGCCACTGCTGGGGGTGGCCGGGGCCCGTGTCGGAGCGTCAGCACGCCAGGACCATCTCCCGGATTTCTCCCAGTGCTCCGGGACGTAGGCGCGATCCTCAGCAGACCCGCAGGACTCAATGAGGTAGACGCGGTCGTCCAACAGGGCAAATCCCACTCGCTGATCGCTACTGCGGAGAAGGTGCGCTGCTCGGCAGTCGGGTCCTGGTCGCCCACAACGCGCAGTTCGACTACGACTTCTTGGCCCACGAGTTCGCCCGCGCACGTTCCTGGGTCCCCGTGAGCAGGCGGCTGTGCACGCTGGCCCTCAACCGCCTGGTAGGACCCGCGACGCCCGATCTCAAGCTGGGCACGCTCGCCGAGCACTACGGGGTGCGCCAGTGAAGGGCCCACGACGCGCAGGACGACGTACGGGTGCTCTCCGGCATCCTGCGCGGCTCGTTGAGCGCCGCCGGGCAACTGGGCCTGTCCCTGCCGCTCCTGGTCTGTCCGCCCCGCCAGGACTGCAAGCCGTACCTGCCCAAAACCCCCTGTGCGTACCGTAATCCGGGCTGCCTCACGCCGGGTGAGTCTCTGGTGCAGGGCATGAAGGTCGCCATCACCGGGGACACTGAGGTCTCCCGCGAGGAACTGGTCGCACGCTCGGTGGCGGCCGGGCCGAACATGATGACCTCCGTCAGTTGCCGGACCAGCGTCCTCGTCACCAACGATCCCGGCGCGGCATCTCCCACGCGCGCGGCCGGGGCCGTGGTCGGAGGGGGTCTTCACCTCCAGCTCGGCGCGGAGCCGGGGCACTTCCTTTCGGCTTGACGCATTCCGATATCGGAATATGATCGCCCCATGGCACGAGCAGCGACGACGTCGGACGTCTTCAACGCGATCGCCGAGCCGCAGCGCCGGGAGATCCTGGTGCTGCTGCGGGCGGGTGAGCAGTCGGTGACCGAGTTGGCCCAGGAGTTGGGGATGACCCAGCCGGGGGCGTCCAAGCACCTGCGGGTGCTCCGGGAGGTCGGGCTGGTGCGGGACCGCAAGGCAGGCAAGCAGCGCCTGTACGGCCTTGACGCCGGCGGGCTGCGACCGGTCCACGAGTGGACCGGCGGTTTCGAGCAGTTCTGGAACGAGAGCTTCGACCGACTGGACGCCTACGTGCAGGACCTGAAGCAGACAAGGAAAGCGGAGTAGCTGATGAGCGCGACAGAACGAGGAACGTCGGCGCAGTCGGCGACAGCCGGCCGCGAGATCGTGATCTCCCGGGTCATCGACGCCCCGCGGGAGCTCGTGTTCGAGGCGTTCACCGAGGTGCGGCATCTGTCGCGGTGGTGGGGGCCGGAGGGGTTCACCACCACCACGCGGGCGTTCGAGTTCCGCGTCGGTGGGGAGTGGGACTTCGTGATGCACGGACCGGACGGGACGGACTACCAAGAGTGGATCATCTGGACCGAGCTTGCCCCGCCGGAGCGGATCGCGATGCTCCACGGTGAGACCCGCGATGACCCGAACGCCTTCGAGTCGGTCCTGACGTTCGAGCCCGACGGTGCGGCGACCCGGATCGAGATGCGCACGGTGTTCCCCACCAAGGAGCAGCGCGACGAGGCGGTCGAGAAGTACCAAGCGATCGAGGGCGGCCGGCAGACCCTGAGCAACCTGGCTGCCTACGTCACCGAGATCGTCCGGAAGGGGGTTGAGGGCTGATGGCGGGGAAGGTGTTCTTCAGCGTGTCGATGTCGCTGGACGGTTTCATCGCGCCCGAGTCCTCCTCAAGGGTGACGCACCTGACCTACACCGTCCGGAAGCGGTAACTGTCCCGAACTCGGCGCTCTCCCGCCGTCGTCGCCAGGACGGCCCGCCCTGGCGGTGGCGCTTCGTGGGGTTCCGGGTGGGGGTTGGCCGGCCGCCAGGACGTAGAGCGGGGTGTGCCCGGTGTTGTTCAGTGTGCAGCGCTGTGCGAGGGCCGCGTCGCGGAAGGCTCCGGTCTGGGCCGGGCCGAGACCGAGCGCGGTGGCGGTCAGGGCGAAGGTCTGCCCCAGATGTCCGGCATTGAGCAGACACACCCGGTAGCAGTGAGGGGTGTGGTACTTCACGCTCAGGCGCTCCAGCCTGGCGGCGAGCACCACCAGGAAGGCGGCATCGCCGGCCCGGTCCTGATCGGCGCACGGGTGCGCTGCTTCCTCGCGGGTGAAGCCGTCGGAGAGGAATTCCACAGAGTGCTGCATGCTGTTGTAGTGGTACCAGCCGGGAGCGAGGCCGTCGACGTTGAGCGCGCCGAGGTAGGCGTCGAGTTCCTGACGGGAGTGATCTTGCGCATGGCTGTCGCCTCCTCAGGAGAATTGAGAGGATTCGAACAATTCAGTGGAGCACCGCCAGACCACCGCCTCACGTGTGGCACTCACCGTGGATGTGACACGGCTTCTGAGCTTGTGCTTTATCCTCCGGGCCGGGATCGCTCTTTGATCGACTCGGGTCGTTTCGCCGTTTTTCCGACGTCGTGGTGGGG
>NZ_BAAGSO010000045.1:0-5723 GCF_054782395.1 Streptomyces daliensis
CGTCCAGGATCGAGCCCCGGGTGGCGGGCTGCACCACCTGCTGCACGTGGTTGCCCGCCGCCTCCTTCTGGTACTCGTCGCCATTGCGCACCTGGAGATACCACAGCCGCCCGCCCAACGTCAGCAGCAGCGACATCACGAGAACCTGTATCCCCACTAACCGGATCGTGACCCGGGGCGTGCGCCCGGTCTCCGGAATGTTGCTCACTCCGCCCCCGCCCTCCACCCTCGTCCTCAACCCCTTGCCCCCAGGCAGAGGTTATGCGTCCCAGGAGGTCACGGGACAGGTTCGCAAGGACGTGCGGGGGAAGGTTTAAGCCTTTTCTCATCGGGCCTCATCAGGCCCGCCACCAGCGCTACCCTCGCGCCGTGACCACCCTTCACGAGACCTGGGCCCCCACCGCCACCGGAGTGCTGCGCCTGCCCTCGGGCAGGCTCGTGCGTGGCAGGGGGCTGCGCAAGCCGCTGCCGGAGGGACCCGTGCCCTCCTTCGCGCTCCATCTGCTGGGCCATGAGCCGCCCGCCCCCGACTGGGAGACGCGGTGGCTCCGCTGGCCCGACTTCCGGCTGCCGGCCGACCGCCCCGCCGCGGCCGAAGCGCTGCGCGAGGTCTGGGAGCGGGCGCGGACCGAGCGCGTCGAGGTCGCCTGCGGCGGCGGCTACGGGCGCACGGGCACGGCCCTGGCCTGTATCGCGGTGCTGGACGGGGTGCCGGGCGGCGAGGCGGTGGCCTACGTCCGGGCGCACTACGCCGCACGCGCCGTCGAGACACCCTGGCAGCGCCGCTATGTCGCCCGCTTCTCCGGCTGACGCGTGAACGCCGCCCCCGCCGCCCGCCCCCGCCGCGCTCCGGCCGCGCGGTTGACGCGTGAACGAGGGTGGCACGGGACCGGACGGTGCGGGACGCTTGCCGGTGTCAGCGCGACGGCGACGACGGACGACGGGGGACGGACACGATGACGCCAGCGAAGGGAACGGGAGAGGGAACCGGAAGGCTGAGCGAGCCGGAGCCGGGCGTGTACCGGCTGGACGCCGAGAGGTCGAGCGTCCGCTTCGCGACGCGCGCCGTGTTCGGCCTGACCCCCGTACGGGGGTCCTTCGACATCGAGAGCGGCCACATCACGGTTCCCGGGAACGTCGCGGAAACCTCGGTCGTCGCGGTGATCAGTGCCCGCAGCTTCCGGAGCGGTCTCGCCAAGCGGGACCACCACGTCCGCTCCGCCGACTATCTCGACGCCACCGCGTACCCCTCGATCACCTTCCGCAGCACGGGACTCGACCGCGAGGCCGACGGCGGGAGCGGCGTGAACGGGGGAAGCGGCGAGGACGACGCGGTGACTCTCCACGGCAACCTCACCGTGCGCGATGTCACCGCCCCCGTCGAGCTGCGTGTCGCGTCCGTCGCGACGGACGGGGCCCGCCTCCTCGCCCACGCCTCGGCCGTCGTCGACCGCTACGCCTTCGGCGTCACCAAGGCGAAGGGCATGACCGGCCGACGGCTCACCCTCACCCTGGACATCGTGGCCGGACGCTGACGAGGGGTGGCGCGCCCCCGCCCGCCCTCCTTGGTGACGCGGGGGCTCGGCGGCTCAGAGCGGGACGAGCGTGACCTCGGTCGCCTTGACGCTCGTCCAGACGGCGACCCCGTCGGCGAGGCCCAGCTCGGCGGCGGCCCCCGGGGTCACCTCCGCGATCAGGTCGGGGGCCCGTTCGGAGGCGACCAGGACGCGCAGTCGGCTGCCCAGCGCGGTGATCTCCCGGACGGTGCCAGGCCAGACGTTACGGGGGCTGCCGCCCGGCTTGTCCCGGTGCACCGAGACGGCCTCGGGCGCGATGACCGCCAGCGCCTCCGTCCCCTCCTCCAGCGTGTCGGCGACCACGAGACGGCCGCCTCCCGTGAGCGCGAGGCCGCCTCCGGAAGCGGTTCCGGGCCACGCGTTGCTGCCGAGCATGCGGGCCACCCACGGGGAACGGGGATGGCGCGTGACCTCGGCGGGCGGGGCGTCCTGGAGCGTGCGGCCCTCGTCGAGGACGAGGACGCGGTCGGCCAGCGAGACGGCCTCGACCGGATCGTGGGTGACGATCAGGCAGACGCCGCCGAAGCCGTCGAGATGGGTGCGCAGCGTGTGCCGCACCTGGGCGCGCGTCGTCTGGTCGAGCGCGGCGAGCGGCTCGTCGAGCAGCAGCAGCCTCGGCCGCGCCGCCAGCGCGCGTGCCAGCGCGACGCGCTGCGCCTGGCCCCCGGAGAGCTGGGCCGGGCGGCGGCGCGCGAGATGGCCGACGCCGAGGCGGTCGAGCCACCCCTGCGCGGCCCGGCGCGCCTCGGCACGCGGCACGCCCTGCGCCCGCAGCCCGTACGCCGTGTTGGCGAGGGCGGTCTGACGGGGGAACAGCGCGCCGTCCTGGGGGACCCAGGCCACCCCGCGCCGGTGCGGGGGCAACGAGGTGACGTCGTCGTCGCCGAGCCGGAGCGTGGCGCGGGCGCGCGGGGTGAGGCCGAGGAGGGCGCGCAGGAGGGTGGTCTTTCCCGCGCCGTTCGGGCCGACGACGGCGACGGTGGTACCGGCGTCGGCGTCGAGGGTGAGCGTGGTGAAGCCGGTGACGTCGGTGTGGAGGGGCCAGCGGGAGGGGGCGGCGGGGAGCGCGTAGGCACCGTCGCGGGGTTCCGCTTCTGCCTCCGCTTCCGGCCCCGGCCCCGGCCCCGGTCCCGGATCGTGCGGTGGGCGCAGGGACGGGGGCGCGGAGTCCGCCGGTACCGCCTCCGGCCGCCGGGGACGGGCGCCCCGGGCGCTCGCCGCTGCGCTTCCCGTCCACCGTCCGCGCATGCCGATCAGGACGGCCATGGCGATGGCGAGCAGCAGCAGGGAGACGGACGTGGCGGCCTCGGGCTCCTCCTGGAGGAGCAGATAGACCTGGAGGGGGAGCGTCTGCGTGGTCCCGGACAGGTTGCCGGCGAAGGTGATGGTCGCCCCGAACTCGCCGAGGGCCCGCGCCCAGGTGAGCGCGGCGCCCGCGGCCAGCCCCGGGGTGACCATGGGCAGCGTGACCGTGAAGAACACCCGCACGGGCGAGGCGCCGAGAGAGGCGGCGGTCTCCTCGTAGCGTGGTCTGAGCCCGGCCAGGGTGCCTTCGAGGCTGATGACGAGGAACGGCATCGCGACGAACGTCGCGGCGACGACGGCGCCCGAGGTGTGGAACGGGAGCGTGACGCCGAAGGTGTCCTCCAGCCAGGGCCCCAGCAGCCCGCGACGGCCGAAGCCCAGGAGGAGCGCGACACCGCCAACCGTCGGCGGCAGCACCATGGGCAGCAGCACCAGCGAGCGCACCAGGGCCTTGCCGGGGAAGCGCGCCCGCGCGAGCAGCCAGGCCAGCGGCACCCCCAGCACGAAGGAGAGCGCCAGGGCCCAGCAGGAGACGACCAGCGAGAGGCGCAGCGCCTCGGTGACGCCGGGGCTGGTCAGATGGCCGCCCAGCCCTGACCACGGGGTACGGGCGAGGATCCCGAGCAGCGGCAGCAGCAGGAACCCGATCGCCAGCAGCGCGGGCACGGTCAGCGCCAGGGGAGCTCGGGCACCGGGGACACGGGGACCGCGGCGGCCGGAGCCGGGGATACGGAGGCTTCTCATCGGGGTCCCTGGGTGGGGCGTACGGGGGGCACGGCCGGGAGCGAGGGGGCCGGGGTCAGGGCTTCTGGAAGCCGCCGTCCCGGAGGATCTTCTGCGCCTCGGACGAGCCGAGCCACGCCACGAACTCCTTGGCCTCCTTCTCGTGTTCGGAGGTCTTGAGGGTCGCGGCAGGGTAGCTGGCGACGGCGTTCTGGTCGTCGGGGACCGTGACGGCCTCCACCTTGCCCGGCGCGGTGGCGGCGTCCGTCTTGTAGACGATGCCCGCGTCGGCCTCGCCCAGCTCCACCTTGCTGAGCACGGCGCGGACGTTGGCCTCCTCGGAGACCGGCTTGACGTCGATCTTCTGCGCGTCGAGCACCTGCTTGCTGTAGCGGCCGACGGGCACCTCGGGTGCCGCGAGCACGACCTTCAGCTTGCTGTCCGCGAGGTCCTTGAGGTTTTCGACCTTCTTCGGGTTGCCCTTGCCTGTGGCGATCACGAGGCGGTTCTTGGCGATGACCTCCGGGCTGCCGGTGTCGGAGGAGAGCCCGTCCATGGTCTTGGTGTCGGCCGTGACCAGCGCGTCGGCGGGGGCGCCCTGCTTGACCTGCGCCGCGAGTTCCTGGGAACCGGCGTAGGAGAACTTCACCTTCGTGCCCGGGCGCTTCTTCTCGTACGCGGCGCCCGCTGTCTTGAACACATCGGTGAGGGACGAGGCGGCGAGGACGGTCAGTTCGACCTTGGGCGCGTCGCCGGAGGCGCCGGACTCCGCGCCTGTGTTCCGCCCGCCGTCGTCGCCGCTGCCGCAGGCGGCCAGCGGGGTCAGGAGGGCCGCGGTCACGAGCGCGGCAGCGGTGCGTCGTCCGGTGGAGGCGAAGGACATGGGGAGGGAGCTCCTCGGGGTGGTGCGGGCCGGGGCTTGCCGGTCGCGACGGATGGGACGGACGGACGCGGGCCGGAACGGTCGCGCGCTGGACGCTCGCGGGCCGGGACGGCGACGCCGCGTCGGGGGCCGGATCAGGGCCGGTCGATGTGCACGCTGGTGGATTTCACCCTGGCGGTGGCCTGCATGCCGACCTCCAGACCCAGTTCCTCGACCGCCTCGCGGGTCAGCAGCGACACGAGCCGGTGCGGCCCCGCCTGGATCTCCACCTGCGCGGCGACGTCGCCCAGCTTCACCGCGGTGACGATGCCGGGGAAGGCGTTGCGCGCCGAGGTGTACGAGGCGTCCTCCTCGCCGTTCCCCGCCTGGCCGACCTCGACGGAGAAGGCGGCGAGGTCCCGGCCGTCGATGAGGCGGCGCCCGCTCTCGTCGCGGTGCGTGGCGACCCTTCCCGCGTCCGCCCAGCGGCGGGCCGTGTCGGGGCTGACGCCGAGCAGGCGCGCGGCCTGGCCGATCGTGTAGGACTGCATGTGCGACAAGGTATGCCGGTTTACCTAGCATGTGCAACGCATTGGGAGATGCTACGCAGCAGATGCGATCCCCCTTGGAGAAAGGAACAGGGCGCCCGCGTGCATACTCGTGGGTAGCAACAGCCGCATGCGCCGGACCGCATGCGCCGGACCGTGGACGTCGGGACGGCGCGAGCCGAGCAGGGGAGAGAAGCATGAGCCAGGGCAAGAAGACCGCCGAACGCTTCCGGGGCGCCGTCGAGAAGCGGGACCTCTCCGCGTTCGCGGACCTGTTCACCGAGGACATCCGCCTCTACAGCCCGGTGAAGTTCACCCCGTTCGAGGGCAGGGACATGGTCCTCGGCCTCTTCGGCGTGCTGCTGCACACCTTCGAGGACTTCCGCTACGTCGGCAGCTTCGAGGGCGCGGCCGAGACGAGCCACGATGGTGTCGAGACCCCGGCGGAGATCCTGGAGTTCCGCGCGACGGTGAACGGCAAGCAGATCCACGGCATCGACCTGCTGCACTTCGACGAGGCGGGCCTGATCAAGGAGCTCGCCGTGATGGTCCGCCCGCAGTCCGCCGTGCGGGCGCTCGGTGACGCGGTGCTCGACGGACTGATCGCGGACGGCCTGGTGCCCGCGCCCTAGTCTTCTGAGTCGGGAATTCTATTCATATTGGTAGGGTTGCTGTGTGTCACGTACGGGACGGCCGAAGGCCGAGTTG
>NZ_BAAGSO010000046.1:0-11242 GCF_054782395.1 Streptomyces daliensis
ACCTCATCGACGGCTGCCTGGCCGAGACCGGACTGGCCATCACTCCACCCTGACCGACACCAACCCGAAAACCTCAGTAGACCCCGACCCCGAGCGCTCCGCATGGGTGCAGCCGTTCATGCGTGCGGACAGGGTGCCGGTCCTCGGCTTCCCCGCCGAACTTTGGGCTTGGGCGGAAGAGTTCGAGGAGCGCGAAGCACGCGAGCACATCAAGGGCGGGCATCCGCTGTTCGAGACGTTTCCGGATGCGGACTGCACCTACAGCCTGTCCGTCTGGCCGGTGCACCTGCGTTCGCACGGTCCGCCGTACCCGTTGCCTGAGCCGCAAACGCACCGGGTCGGCGGACTGTCACACCCGCTGTATGTCCTCGCCGAGGACCCGTGGCGGTAGGCGCGGCGGCCCCGCTGTGTGGCCGCTCTGAGGCCCCCCGGCCCCCGCCACATTGACGCGCTCTGTCCCAGGGGGCGGGCTTCAACCCCGGTCGGCTGTCAGCGTGACGGTCGGCAGCCGACCGGTTCTGCAACAGCACAACCAGCACCACGCACGGACGAACCGACAACGTAGGAGGTACGCAGCATGAGCACCGCAACGGCGACGTCTGTCCCGTTCGGAGTCCGACACTTGGTGTCCCCGGCCCCGGCGAACGACGAAGCGCCCGTCATCACGTACAGCGAAGGGCTTCAGCTCAACGTCTCCGCCGAGGGCAACCCGTGGCACGCGATCACGGCCGAGATGCCCGAGACGCAGACCGAGACCAGCAACGGCGACGGCTCGGCCCCCGGCTCCGACTCCGGAACCGACCTCTACTGACATGCAATCCATCCTCATCCTGACCGGCCGAAACGATCTCACGGCCGATGCAAGTGGTTGAGGAGCTGGTGAATCGCGGCGAACAGGTCGTCAGGTTCGACACTGCCGACTTTCCGACCGCTTCCCGTCTGGCCGTCTCCCTCACCGGGGACGGCTGGGCGGGACCTCTCACTGGCTCCCGCACGGTCCGTCTGGAGTCCGTCAAATCGGTGTGGTGGCGACGCCCCAATGAGTTCCGTACTCCGGACCACTGGCCCGGACACGCTCGCGCCCTCGCGGTCTCGGAAGCACGCTCCGGACTGCTCGGCGTACTCGGCTCCCTGCCTGTCCGGTGGGTCAACCATCCGAGCAAGGATGCCGCCGCGAACTACAAGCCCGTTCAACTTGCCGTTGCCGCTCGCTGCGGGCTGGACGTGCCCCGATCCGTGATCACGTCGGACCCCGAGCACGCACGTACCTTCATGGGGGGCGACACGGTTGTCTACAAGGGACTCGGCGGTGGCGTGCTCGGCCCCGAGGGGAAGCGGCAGTTCCTCCCCGTGGCGCTCGTCTCCGCGGGCCAGGTGGACGACGGAGTGAACGGCACCGCCCATCTGTTCCAAGAGCGCGTGGACAAGGCGTACGAAGTGCGCTTGACCGTGATCGGGAGTCGCGTGTTCCCCGTCGCCATCCACACCGACAGCGAAGCCGCACGGCTCGACTGGCGGACGGACTACCGCTCTCACCGGTATGAAGTGGTGGACATCCCTGCGGAGATGGAAAAGGGGGTGCGTCGGCTCATGGGCGAACTCGGCTTGTTCTTCGGTGCGCTGGACTTTGCCGTCACGCCGGACGGACGTTGGGTGTTCTTCGAGGTGAACCCCAACGGCCAATGGCACTGGCTCGCCGTGAAGGCCGGTGTCCCACTCGTCGAAGCCATGGCCGATGCTCTGCAAGGAGACACAACATGACCGAAGCCCTCTCATGGACCGAAGCCGCCAAAGCGCTTGCCGACAAGGTGACCGCCGACGCCCCCGCATGGCATGACCCCGTGAGCAACACGCCCCGGCACCGACTCGTACCGCGCTGGTGGCAGCGCATCCCGGACAGCCCCACGCAGGAATGGGCGCTGGTGGACCTTCCCGCGCACTCCTCCGAGCGGCTGCACGCCGTGTACACGGACGAGACGCTTGTCACCCGCGTCGGCCCCACGCACGCCGATCACGCCACCCCCGGCGAGCGCGGCAAGGGCGACCCCACGTCGTCCAGCACCCTGCCAGGACTCATCGTCTCCATGGCGCACCGACTCGACGTGCAGCCCGGCCACAAGGTGTTGGACGTGGGCACGGGCTCCGGGTACTCCGCCGCCCTGTTCTCCCGCCGCTTCGGGGACGAGAACGTGACGAGCGTGGACGTGGACCCGTACCTGGTCGAGGCAGCCCGGACCCGCCTCGCCGAATTCGGGCGCACTCCGCGGATGGAAGCCATCGATGCCACCGGGGAACTTCCCGACGCGGAGTACGACCGCATCATGGCGACCGTTTCCGTACGGCCCGTCCCCGCGTCGTGGCTCCGTGCGCTGCGCCCCGGCGGGCGACTGGTCACGACGATTGCCCACACAGCCCTACTGATCACGGCGGACATGGGAACAGACGGCATTGCACGGGGCACTATCCAGCCGGACCCGGCAACGTTCATGGAGACCAGGCAGGAAGCCGACTACCCGGCGAAGCTGAACGACGTGTTCGTGAGGGCCCGCGAAGGGGACGGCGAGGACGTGCGGCCCCCGGACGGACCGGTTCCCGACCTGTGGCAGGAATGGCCGCTTCGATGGCTGTATGAGCTGGATACACCCGGAGTCGAGACCCGCGCGGCCACCTACCCGGACGACGGGCGCCGCGTGGTGTGGCTGCTCGCCGCGGATGGGGCATGGGCGCGCGCCGAGGACGGAACGTCCCCCGTGGTCCACCAAGGCGGCCCCCGCCGACTCTGGGACGACCTGGAACGCGTCCGCCGCAAGTGGGAAGAGAAGAACAGGTTCTCTCTCCACACGATGCGCGCGGAACTGTCGCCCCAGGGAAGCCACCTACTGTCCCCGGACGACGCATGGCGCTTCCCGATCTGACCGAGCCCAGCACCGGCCCCCGGCGCGGCGGCCTCCAGGCCCTCTACACCGCCGTCTTCGGCTCCCTCGCCTGGGCCCGGTTCAGCACCCGCGACATCACCGCCTGACGCCGCACCGTCGTCCCGTCGTCGCGTCGTCAGGCCACGTCCTCGTCAGGCCACGCAGAACTCGTTGCCCTCGGGATCGAGCAGAAGGGTCCACTCGCCCTGCGGCTCCTGGACGTGCCGCACGCGGGTGGCGCCCAGTGCCACCAGCTTCGCGACGGTCGCCTCGCGCTGCTCAGGCCCCGCGTGGACGTCGATGTGCAGCCGGTTCTTGGCCCGCTTGGACTCCGCGCCCGCCTCGGGGACGCGCTGGAAGAGCAGCCGTCTGCCCGTCCCGATGCCGGTGTCAGGGGCCACCGGATCGTCCGGGTGCCGCACGGCCACCGCGCCCCGGAAGTTGCGGCGCCCGTCCTTCTCGACGCACATCGACGCGTCGATGGCCCCGAGGCCCAGCAGCCGCTCGATCACGGGAGTGTTGTCCTCGATCTCGTAGTCCAGCGCGGCGGCCCAGAACGCGGCCTGACCGTGCGGATCGGCCGCGTCGACCACGAGTTTCCAGCCGAGTGCCATGAGAAATCCCCCTCGTCGCCAGTGCGCCAGTGTGAGCCGAAGCTAACGCACGGCACTGACAACGAGGGGGAGTGACGCGGACCGCTCAGGACTCGCTCAGAAGACGAGCTTCCAGCTGTCGATGTAGCCGGTGTCGTTCGCGACCTGGTCCTGTACGCGCAGCTTCCAGGTGCCGTTCGCCGTCTCGCTGGAGGCGTCGACGGTGTAGGTGGCGATCACGTTGTCGGCGGAGTCCGAGCTGCTGTAGCTCTTCAGCCGGTACGCGGTGCCGTCCGGCGCCACGAGGTCCACGACGAGATCGCCGCGCCAGGTGTGCTTGATGTCCACGCCGACCTGGAGGTTGGCGGGCGCGTTGCCCGTACGCCCCGTGACGGTGACCGGGGACTCCACGGCGGCGCCGCGGTCGGGGACGGCGACGTCGGCGGTGTTCTCGAACGTCGTGCCGTCCGGCGGCGGGGTGCCCGTA
The DNA here is from genome assembly GCF_054782395.1 of Streptomyces daliensis. NCBI lineage: Bacteria > Bacillati > Actinomycetota > Actinomycetes > Kitasatosporales > Streptomycetaceae > Streptomyces > Streptomyces daliensis. The sequence continues at coordinate 3,996 of NZ_BAAGSO010000046.1, forward strand.
CCCGCGCCGAGCGTCCAGACCGCGTGGGCTATCGCATCGCTGTTGCGGTCGAGCGCGGTGTCGTTGATGTTGCTCGTGGTGTCGCAGGAGGAGTGGTAGCAGCGGTCGAACGCCTGGCCCGCCGTGCCGCCCCACTTCTGGGCCTGCGCCGTCGTCTTGGTGCGGCTCGCGCCGGTGAAGAGGCCGCCGACGGGTATCCCGGCGTTCTTGAAGTTGGAGTGGTCGGAGCGGCCGTCGCCCTCGGTCTCGATCTCCGTGGAGATGCCCTTGGACGCGTACCAGTCCTTGAAGACCTTCTCCAGCTGCGTGTCGTCGTCGTAGACGAAGTAGCCGGGGTTCGGCGAGCCGATCATGTCGAAGTTCAGATAGCCGCTGAACTTCGCGCGCTCGGTCGTCGACAGGCTGTTGACGTAGTTGCGCGAGCCGACGAGTCCGAGTTCCTCGGCGCCCCACCAGCCGAAGCGCAGATGCTGCTCGGGGTTCAGGCCCTCGCGGGAGACGGCCAGCGCGGTCTCCAGGATGGCCGCCGAACCGGAACCGTTGTCATTGATTCCGGGCCCCGACGTGACGGAGTCGAGGTGCGCCCCGGCCATCAGCACCTGGTTGGGGTCCCCGCCGGGCCAGTCGGCGATGAGGTTCCAGCCGGTGGCGCCGTTGGAGGTGAAGGGCTGGAGGGTGGTGGTGTAACCGGCCGCGTCCAGCTTGGCCTTGATGTAGTCGATGGAGGCCCGGTACCCGGCGCGGCCGTGCGCGCGGTTGCCGCCGTTGGCGGTGGCCAGCGACTGGAGCTGGCTCAGGTGCGCCTTGACGTTGGCGAGGGGTATGTCCGGCGCGGCGAGAGTGGGGGCCGGGGGCGCGGGCGGCGCGGAGGGCGCGGCCAGCGCGGGTGCGGCGAGTGAGACCAGCAGCCCTCCGCCCGCGAGGGCCGTGGCCAGACGCCGTATCCAGGGTCTTCGAGCAGTGCGTGATGACATGGTGTGCTCCGGATTCCGTACGAGGTGGGAACGGAACGTGCGTGCTCCCCGCGCGGTGGCGCGGGGAGTTGGAGCTGTGCTGTTCGGTGACGCTTGATGCTCGGGTGCCGGGATGTCCGCGACAAGCCGGAAATCGGACAGCGCCCGCCGATTACCGGCCTTCTGCCGCGCCAGATGCCATCCCCTCCCCGGACCCGCCGCCTCCGCGCACGGTTACCGGTTTTCCGCCGCGTCGGGCGCCGCCGCCTGCCCGGGTCGGCCGCCTCCGGTCTTCGCTCGTGTCGGGCGCCGGGGTCCGCCCGGACCGGCCGCTTCTGGGCACGGTCACGGCAGCCGCCTCGCCCGGTCCGGTCGCTTCCGGGTACGGTTACCGGCTTTCTGCCGCGTCGGGTGCCGGGGCCCGTCCGGGGCGGTCGCTTCCTTCCGGTCTTCGCTCGTGTCGGGCGCTGCTGTCTGCCCGGACCGGCCGCTTCCGGGCACGGTCACGGCAGCCGCCTCGCCCGGTCCGGCTGCTTCCGGGTACGGTTACCGGCTTTCTGCCGTGTCGGGTGCCGGGGCTTGTCCGGGCCCGCCGCCTCCGGGCACGGTGACGGCGGCCTCCTCGGCCACCTCCGCCGCGCCAGCGGCGCTCGCGGCGCTCGCGGCAGCGCGCAACGCCGCCCGCCCCCGTCGCGCGTGCCGCAGCGCGTCCCACGTCAGCAGGCACAGCGCGGCCCACACCAGCACGAAGCCCGCCCAGCGCTCCGGCGGCATCTCCTCGTGGAAGACGGTCAGCCCGAGCAGGAACATGAACACGGGCGCCAGGTACTGCAACAGCCCCAGCGTGGACAGCGGCAGCCGCACCGCGGCGCCGCCGAAGAAGATGAGGGGCAGCGCGGTGGCCAGCCCCGAGAAGACGAACAGCAGCGTGTGGCCCACGCCCTCGGACGCGAAGGTGCCGTCACCGGTGACCCCGAGGTAGACCAGGAACCCGAGCGCGGGCAGGAACTGCACCGCGGTCTCGGCGCCGAAGCCCTCCACCCCGTTGAGCTGGACCCGCTTCTTGATCAGCCCGTAGGTGGCGAAGCTCAGCGCGAGCGCGAGGGAGAGCCACGGCGTGCGCCCGTACGCGAACGTCATCACGGCCACCGACACCGCGCCGACCCCCACGGCGACCCACTGCGCCGGGCGCAGCCGCTCGCGCAGCAGCAGCACGCCGAAGGCGATGGAGACCAGGGGGTTGATGAAGTAGCCGAGGGAGGATTCGAGGACGCGTCCCTCGTTGACCGCCCAGATGAACAGGCCCCAGTTGACCGAGATCGCGACGGCCGCGAGGACGATGAGGCCGAGCTTGCGCGGCTGCCGCAGCAGCGGGCGTATCCAGGCCCAGCGGCGCAGCGCGAGGAGTATCAGCACGACGGTCGGCAACGACCACACCATGCGGTGGGCCAGCACCTCGGCGGCCCCTGTGGACTCCAGCAGGTGCCAGTACAGGGGCAGCAGCCCCCAGAGGCCATAGGCGCCGAAGCCGAAGAGCAGACCGGTGCGCTGCTCGCTGTGCGTTCCCACGAGGCCCCCTCCAGGACGGTCGACGAGGACCACGAACGTAGCGCCGCACGCCGCCCGCTGTCATTTCCGTTTCGTATTTTGGTCCTGTCGACGGAAGGGGCGGGAGAGCGGGACGGAAACCGTGCCCGGAACGCGGAAGGGCCCCGCCGGTGCGTACCGGCAGGGCCCTTCCGTATGACTCCGTACGACGGACCGAAGAACGGACCGAAGAGGCGCGTGGCCCCTCAGCCGACCACCGTCCAGGTGTCGTTGCCCGCGAGCAGCGCGCCGAGATCGCCCTTGCCGTTGCGCTCGACGGCCTGCTCCAGCTGCTCGGCCATGTCCGTGTCGTAGACGGGACGACGCACATCGCGCAGCACGCCGATCGGGGTGTGGTGCAGCGTGTCCGCGTCGGCCAGCCGGGAGAGCGCGAAGGCGGTGGCCGGGGAAGCGGCGGTTGCGTCGTGCGTCAGCACCCCGTCCGTGCCCTCCTCCGCGACGTCGATGACGCGCAGCTCACCCGTCGACGGATCGCGCACGACGCCCTTGGAGCCGAGGCCGTCCTCGCCGGGCACGCCGAAGCGGATCGGCTGGCCGTGCTCCAGGCGGATCACGGCCTCCTGGGCCTGTTGCTTGTCCTTGAGGACCTCGAAGGCGCCGTCGTTGAAGATGTTGCAGTTCTGATAGATCTCCACCAGCGCCGTGCCGGGGTGGTCGGCGGCGGCGCGGAGCACGCTCGTGAGGTGCTTGCGGTCGGAGTCGACCGTACGGGCCACGAAGGACGCCTCGGCGCCGAGCGCGAGCGAGACGGGGTTGAAGGGGGCGTCCAGCGAGCCCATCGGCGTCGACTTGGTGATCTTGCCCGCCTCGGACGTCGGGCTGTACTGGCCCTTGGTGAGGCCGTAGATCCGGTTGTTGAAGAGCAGGATCTTCAGGTTCACGTTGCGGCGCAGCGCGTGGATCAGATGGTTGCCGCCGATGGACAGCGCGTCTCCGTCGCCCGTGACGACCCACACGCTCAGATCGCGGCGTGCCGAGGCGAGACCGGTGGCGATGGCCGGGGCGCGGCCGTGGATGGAGTGCATCCCGTAGGTGTTCATGTAGTACGGGAAGCGGGACGAGCAGCCGATTCCGGAGACGAAGACGATGTTCTCCTTCGCCAGCCCGAGGTCGGGCATGAAGCCCTGGACGGCGGCGAGCACCGCGTAGTCCCCGCAGCCGGGGCACCAGCGCACTTCCTGATCGGACTTGAAGTCCTTCATGGACTGCTTGCCCTCGGCCTTGGGCACCAGGGAGAGCGCGTCGGCCTCCTGGGCGTCAGGGCCCTCCAGCAGGGTCTCAGCCATGGGTGATGGCCTCCTTGAGAGCGGTCGCGAGCTGTTCCGCCTTGAACGGCATGCCGTTGACCTGCGTATACGACTGTGCGTCGACGAGATACTTGGCGCGGACCAGAGTGGCGAGCTGTCCGAGGTTCATCTCGGGCACGACCACCTTGTCGTAACGCCTCAGCACCTCTCCGAGGTTCCGGGGGAACGGGTTGAGATGGCGCAGATGCGCCTGGGCGATCCGCCCGCCCTCCCGCCGTACCCGGCGCACGGCCGCGGTGATGGGCCCGTAGGTGGACCCCCAGCCGAGCACCAGTGTGTCCGCCTCGCCGCTGGGGTCCTCGGCCTCGATGTCCGGGACCTCGACGCCGTCGACCTTGGCCTGGCGCGTGCGGACCATGAAGTCGTGGTTGGCGGGGTCGTAGGAGATGTTGCCCGTGCCGTCCTGCTTCTCGATGCCGCCGATGCGGTGTTCGAGGCCCGGCGTGCCCGGCACGGCCCAGGGGCGCGCGAGGGTCTGCGGGTCGCGCTTGTACGGCCAGAAGACCTCGGTACCGTCGTCCTGCTGGTGGTTGTAGCCGTTGGCGAACTGGACGCGCAGATCCGGGAGTTCGTCCAGCTCGGGAACCCGCCAGGGCTCGGAGCCGTTGGCGAGGTAGCCGTCGCTGAGCAGGAAGACCGGGGTGCGGTAGGTCAGGGCGATGCGCGCGGCCTCCAGCGCGGCCGTGAAGCAGTCGGCCGGGGTCGAGGGGGCCACGATCGGGACGGGCGCCTCGCCGTTGCGCCCGTACATCGCCTGGAGCAGATCGGCCTGCTCGGTCTTGGTGGGCAGGCCCGTGGAGGGGCCGCCGCGCTGGATGTCGATGATGAGCAGCGGCAATTCCAGCGAGACGGCGAGCCCGATGGTCTCGGACTTGAGCGCGACGCCGGGGCCCGAGGTGGTGGTGACCGCGAGCGAGCCGCCGAAGGCCGCGCCGAGCGCGGCGCCGATCCCGGCGATCTCGTCCTCGGCCTGGAAGGTGCGCACGCCGAAGTTCTTGTGCTTGCTCAGCTCGTGCAGCACATCCGAGGCCGGGGTGATGGGGTACGAGCCGAGGTACAGCGGCAGGTCGGCCTGCTGGGACGCCGCGACGAGCCCGTAGGCCAGGGCCAGGTTCCCGGAGATGTTGCGGTACGTGCCGGGCGGGAACGCCGAGGAGGCCGGGGCCACCTCGTAGGAGACGGCGAAGTCCTCGGTGGTCTCGCCGAAGTTCCAGCCGGCCCGGAACGCGGCGATGTTGGCCTCGGCGACCTCGGGCTTCTTGGCGAACTTGGTGCGCAGGAAGTGCTCGGTCTGCTCCGTCGGCCGGTGGTACATCCACGACAGCAGGCCCAGCGCGAACATGTTCTTGGACCGGCCGGCTTCCTTGCGGCCCAGCTCGTAGGTCTTGAGCGCCTCGACGGTGAGCGTGGTCAGCGGCACCTCGTGCACGCTGTAGCCGTCGAGGGAGCCGTCCTCCAGGGGGCTGCCCTCGTAGCCGACCTTGGCCATCGCGCGCTTGGTGAACTCGTCCGTGTTGACGATGATCTCCGCGCCGCGCGGCACGTCCGCGATGTTCGCCTTCAGCGCGGCCGGGTTCATCGCGACCAGCACGTTCGGTGCGTCGCCCGGGGTGAGGATGTCGTGGTCGGCGAAGTGGAGCTGGAAGCTGGAGACGCCCGGGAGGGTGCCGGCGGGGGCCCTGATCTCGGCGGGGAAGTTCGGCAGGGTCGACAGGTCGTTGCCGAAGGAGGCGGTCTCGGAGGTGAACCGGTCGCCGGTGAGCTGCATGCCGTCGCCGGAGTCGCCCGCGAACCGGATGATCACTCGGTCCAGGCGCCGGACCTCTTTGTCGGCCCTGTCCTTCTTGCCGTGCTTGCCGTTCTGGTCGGGCCCCGCGGACAGGGCGGGGCTGTCTGTCGAGTCGGCTGGGTCGGCTGTGTCGGCCTGGGAAACGTCGTTCTCGTCGGCAGGAGACTGCGGCCCGGCTGGGCTACTGACCTCGCTGGTCACGGTGGATCTGACCTCCCTAGAGGCGGCGGCTCGCCTGCCATCGTACGTCGGTAAGGGTGCCCTTCCCGGGGAAGATCGCATGATGGACCGCATTTTGAGACGCTTCTCCGTATCTGGAGCCGCACGCCCTGAACACCCCCCGGTGTACCCCTCAAGCTCCACATTTCGCCCTGCACGCCCCGTCGTGACAGGTCATCGGTCCAGTTCGTCGAGAAACGGTCGATCCGGTTGTAGAAGTCGCAGAAACGGTGGAAACGGTCGGGAAAGCCTAAGAATTAAGATAGGTGAGCACGGCCAGCACCCTACGGTGATCCGCGTCACTCTGGGACAGCCCCAGCTTCAGGAAGATGTTGCTGACGTGCTTCTCCACGGCCCCGTGGCTGACCACGAGCTGCTGTGCGACGGCGGAGTTCGTCCGGCCCTCGGCCATCAGCCCCAGCACCTCCCGCTCCCGGGGGGTCAGCCCCGCCAGCACGTCCTGCTTGCGGCTGCGGCCCAGCAACTGGGCGACCACCTCGGGATCGAGCGCGGTGCCGCCCTCGGCGACCCTCACCACCGCGTCGACGAACTCCCGCACCTCGGCCACCCGGTCCTTGAGCAGATAACCGACCCCGCGGCTCGATCCGGCCAGCAGCTCCGTCGCGTACTGCTCCTCCACGTACTGCGACAGCACCAGCACCCCGAGATCCGGGTGCGCCTCGCGCAGGGCGATGGCGGCGCGCACCCCCTCGTCGGTGTGCGTCGGCGGCATCCGCACGTCCGCCACCACCACGTCCGGCGACTGGCCCGCTTCGGCCAGCTCCGCGACGGTCTTGACCAGCGCGTCGCCGTCGCCGACCCCGGCGATCACCTCGTGCCCACGGTCCGTCAGCAGCCGGGTCAGGCCCTCCCGGAGCAGCACCGAGTCCTCGGCGATGACCACGCGCACCCTGTCCTCCACGATCACTGGCCCCCGGCTCCCCCGCCCTCGCCCTGATGAGACGGGACCAGCATCCCACTTTTCGGGGCGGTGGAGGGGTGTACGGACGCTGTTCGGCCGGGCGGAGGGGGCTGCGGGGTCGGTGGCGCGGGGCGGGGCGGGTGCGTGACGTGGGACGGGCGCGCGGCGTGGGACGGGACACGGGGCGGGTCAGCCGCGTCCCGCGTGCCAGGGGAGCTGCGCGGTCACGGACGTCGGACCGCCCTCGGGCGACTCCAGCAGCAGCATCCCGTCGACGGAGCCGAGGCGTTCGGCGAGGCCGGAGAGTCCGGTTCCGGTGGTGGTGTCGGCGCCGCCCCTGCCGTCGTCGGTGACCTGGAGGAACAGGCGGGTGTCGCTGCGCCAGATGTCGATGGTGGCGCGGGTGGCGTGGCTGTGCTTGCTGATGTTCTGGAGGAGTTCGGAGACGG
>NZ_BAAGSO010000047.1:0-5281 GCF_054782395.1 Streptomyces daliensis
CTGACTGTGCATCATGTGCCGTATACGCCCCGCCAAGGGCGCATCGCGCCACACCTCTTCAGGGTAGGGGGCGGGTCTGACAACGGGCCACGGATACGCCCCTGGCAAGCGCTCCTGAGCAGTTGCGGCAGCGCCCCCGTGGGAATGCCGCCGAGCGCCGTTGAGACGGTGCCGCGACCCGCCCCGATGCGCCCCGCCCTGTCGCGACAGAGACTGTGGGGGCGGGAGTGGCGGAGAGTGTCTTTACTTCATCAAGGGCGCGCCTGCGGCGCGCCGGGCGCCCTGGCCGCCCTTGTGCGAGCTGCGGCCTTCGGCCGGTCTCGCCCAAGCGGCCAACGCCCGGCATCCTCCAGGCGTCCTGTGAAGCGAGACAGCCCGCACACCGCCTCCCCAGCCCGCCGCGCAGGACAGTGCTCCAGGGCGGTACCGGGCCCAGCCTCCACAGCTCCAGGCAGCCGCCCACGGGCCCAGGCCATCACCGCTCGGACCCGGCCCCGCGCCATCGCGAGCCCCCAAGTCCCCACCGCCCCAGTCCATGCGTCGAGGGCTGGGCTCGCTTCGCGTGCGGCTCTCGTCATCGCCTGCGGGAGGCAGGCGGCACCAGCGTTGCTGAGTCTCGGGTGGCTGAGCCCGCCGACGAAAACACACAAGACCCCTCGGGCGCGGTGCGTAGAGGTACAGCGAGGCATACGCGCGCCAGCCCGCACGGCTTCCCCTCTCACCGTGGCGCGCTGTCTGTGGTGACCGCAGGAAACCGCCCCCGATTCAGACCCCAGCGTGACGGACACAAGCCGCCGTCGAGGCGCGCCAGGCAACAAAGAGCCCCGCCAGTCCTCTTTGGAACGGCGGGGCTCAGGTCCGACGCGGGCGCGCTTAGCTGCTCTTGGCGATCTGGATGAGACCGACGAACGCCTCACGGGTCAGGTTCAATATCGGCCCGTGTGGGTTCTTGCTGTCGCGGACCAGGAACTCACCGGTTGCCGCCGCGTGAGACGGCGACCACTCGACGCACTCACCGCCGTTGCTCTGGCTGTAGCTGGAACTGGTCCAGCCTAGGGACCCGGAAATGTCGGGGTGAATCATGAGTAACAGTCCTTCACAATGGAGTTGATCAACTCCGCCGTCTCGTCCGGCGGCGCGGCCATGGCCGTTAGCAGATCATAGGCGTCTCTGGCCTGGGCAACATCCTCCGGATCGGCCAGTACGTATCCACGGGGAAAGCCGTCTACGTGCACAACGTCAGCGTCGTCAACGAACGACAGCATGCCGAACGGACTCACTACCAAGACGTTGCGTTTGCTGGCGGGCACGATCTGTACGCGATGCCGAGGAGTCTCAGCGATGTCTCGCAAGTGGTTCAGTTGAGCCCGCATGACCGCTGCGTCACCCACGGAGTTCCGCAACGCCTCTTCGTTCATCACCAGCCACAGGCGCGCCGGGTCCTCTTCCCTCGTGAGGATGTGCTGACGATCAAGACGCACAGTCACCAGGTCTTGTAGGTTCGTCGGCCGACCGGTACGCAACACGGCTTCGGCGTAGGCGCGAGTCTGCACCAGTCCGGGTAGCAACGTCGGGTTGAACATACGCACCAGATTGGCCTTTTGCTCTAGTGCGACGTACGGCCGGAACCAAGGTGGATACGCGTAACGAATCACGAGTGCCCACAGCCTTTCGAAACGACCGTCCGAGTGCGGGAATGTGCGATCGCACGCTTCGGCAAACGATCGCGGCGGCACCCGTTCACCAGTCTCAATCTTGGCTACCAGCGAATACCCACAGTTCGCCTCCTTCCCCAACTCTGCACGCGACTTACCCCAGCGCTCTCTAGACAACTGGACTTCGCGGCCGAAGTGCTTGAGCGGGCTCGCGTTCGGATCGTTGTTGTCATCCTCGCTTGCAGTTTCGACGCTCACACAAACCCCCTAACAACTGCTGGACAGTTGGGTTTGTCCAGACCTTGCCTCTAGTTGAGCGTACGCCCGTGACACCACTCTGAGGTTAGGAAGACATGCAGTGCCCCCGTGAGACGCGAAGGACCCGCCGACGTGGACCCAGCACCCCAGCAGCCCCGAGCCACTGACGACGTGGCTGAACTGGCCAAGGTCATTGAAGCGGGCGGGTTCTGGCGGCTGGCCCCGGAGTGGTTACCGCACGACGGCTACGCGGCGCCAACCCGCGACGTGTTGCTGAACGTTGATGCCGGACTACGAAGGTGGGCGGAACGTTGACTCAGGCCCAAGCGACACCCGAAGTCCGCACGCCAGCTCTTGAGCCTGTCGCCGTCCCCAACTGCCGGGTCTGCCACGCGGCCAACCGTGGCCGAGTCACGGCGCATTCGAAGGGCGCTGCCGGACGTGTCGCAGCCTTCAACCGGATCATCAGCGAGCACCCGCACCGCAGCGAGCGGACCGACAGCGCGAGTGCAGCGCGGTGAACGCCGACTACCCCAGTCACGGTGAGCCCCCGATCCGTTCCGCGCTGCGCTTCCCACCGTGCCAGTGCCCCAAGCACCAGCACTCTGACGACAGGTCAGGTAACCCGACGGCGCGCCGCATTCACCCCCCGGTTGAAAGTGAGAGCAGATGAGTTCGAAGGACGACGACCACGCCGCAAAGGTCCGGCAGGCCGAAGAGGTCTTGAGTGATCTGAAAGAAGCGCTCAAGGGCAAAGGCATCACGTTGCCGTCTCTCGAAATCGACTGCGAGACCTCCCTTTCAGGAGTCGTGCTAATTGACTTGGCCCGATGCAATATCGAGACGGCCCAGAAACTTGCCAAAGCCCTACGCCTAGCAGACGCCAAACAAAGCTAATGAATAGCGACGTGTACGCCGATCTAGCCGCCCGCGTTGACGCCCACAATGAACGAGTATCCCGGCACTTCCGTCGAATCAATCGTGCGCGGAACGATATCCGCGAACCGGTAGCCACAACAGCAATCACCACGGAGAGTCCACCCGCGATGTTCTCAACTCCAGGCACGGCCGTCACCTATCAAGCAGTCTGTTTGAACGAGACATGTGACGGAAACTCCGAAGAGTCGGTCACCGCAGGGTCAGTATCCACATGGATGCACGCCCACGAAGTCGAGACAGGGCACCAGAAATTCCGGCGACTCGTGATGGACACCGAAACCATTCAGTCGCCCGGACGACCCAAGCCCGTAACTCCAGTACCCCACTGCACGCCGGAGGTAAGAAAATGAAGCACTCGCACAGATCTGACGCAAACACCGAGGTCCACAAAAACACCGCCAGCGACACCGCGACTTTTGTACGCGCGGCTGCTGTGCTGCTCATAGCGACAACGCTGAGTGTGTGGGCGGCAATATCTATGTCCCCCCTCGCAAGCGTCGCGAACCGCATTTCCTAGCCCTCACAGGGTCACGGAGACGCCCGGTTCGGCCGGGAGCATCCTGGACAGGTCGAGCCGTCCGGACCGGGTGCTCAACCCCCCGTAGCAGCTCCTGAGAGTCCGCTGTGGGGGATGAGGGGCCAGGACCACACCGCAAGCGGTGACGGCCCCACAGAGCCCCGTCTACCCGTGACCTGTGGCGGGTGGGCGGGGCTTCCTCTTTCGAGTGGTGTTCAGGTTGTTTCTACCTCGCGTAAGAGCGCAAGTAAGCAACGCTGTGGCTATGGCCGCAATTTGCCCTTCATGCATGAAGACCGAATCCGTCGCGTACATCATCAACGAGACGGGGACTTCAACATTTCCCTGCCTCTGGTGCGATTACTCCGTCCGCCCGCCCACACCTATTCGCGACCTGAGCGCCACGGCACCGTGCAAAACCCAAGGCTGTCGAGGTGCCATCGTGGATTACTACCGCTTCAGCCCGCAGGGCCAGTTGCTGTACATTACGCAACAGTCCTGTCTTACCTGTTCTGGTGGGAATCATGGCAGAGGTAACCGAGAACGTACCGTGTCCGACCCCCGGCTGTAATGGATCGAGGGCTGATGTGTTCGAAGTGGACGACCAAGGAAACATCATCCGCCGCGTAGGCTCAATTCCGTGCTCGGAGTGCGGGGAAGGCGGCTAGCCCGGAAAACACCAAGACTCCGTACCTCTACTCAAGGCACGGAGTCTTGCGTATGGGTACAGGTCAGGCCACCGCGTCCCCAACGGCGAGGCCCCGCCCTCCAGTCCAGGAGAGGCGGGGCCTCGTTCTGCCGCTCTGAGTTCGTCAGGCAGCTTGGGTCATGTCGGGTTGGCTCCGGCGACGCTGTAGGCGCTCAGCGACGGAGAGGTTGCGCCCAGGGACGATGACGACCTCTCCCAAGACTTCGGGGCACAGGAGAAGACGTGCTACCTGCCGTCGCGCAGATACGGGTGCCTGTGCCCAGCGGGCCGCGACATCGGCACCGGGCTGTATCAGGTCGGACAGCACACTCGGCATGGTGAGAGCCCGCTCCTCTGCTTCCAGCTTCGTGATCTTCTTCTCCAGGTTCGCCACTGTCCGGGCGAACATCCGCGCTTCGGCCAGGGTTTCCGGCTCGGCGCCTTCCGTCTCGGCCTTCTCTGCCCGCAGTCGCGCCAGGTCGGCCCTGATCTGCGTCACCCGTACCTCGTCCTGCGGAGAGGCAGCGAAGTCCTGGTACACCTGATCACTACTCAGGTAGGCCAGGATCACCCCCGGTTCGTCAGCCGTGCCGATCAGGTACTTATCCACCTTCGCCTTACTGAGATGGACACACCCCTTCTCGTCACACTGATAGCCCTCCGTCTTGATGCTCGTCTTCCCGGAGCACACACCGCACTTGATGGTCCCGGTCAGCTCGTACTTGGCGCGCCCTGTGCGGGTAGTACGCCGCTCGGGGGCCAAGAGCATGCGCCGGACCGCCCAGAAGGTCTCTTCGTCCACCAGGCCGTCCCAGGTGGCTTTGACCAACTCCACCTGCTGATGCTTGGCCTTGAAGGAATTCCCTCGCGATTTCGGAGAGTGCCCCCGGTAACCGCCGTAGGTCGGCCGCAACGCCATATCGCGAAGATGCTGCTCTGAGAAGGGCTTGCCGGTACGGGTCCGGTACCCGCGCTTTTCGAAGTCCTTAGCGATCGACCGGAGAGAGTGCCCCTTGCGCAGCCGCGTGAACAGTTGCTTCGGGACATGTGACTCGTCCGGGTTCTCCACCCAGTTGACCAAGTCCCCGGTCTGGGGATCGTAGACCGGCATATAGCCCTGCGGCGCCCTGCCGTAAGGACGGCCCTTCTGCGCTTCCCGCTTGGCCGTGCGCCGGTTGCGCATAGAGGTCTTGTAGCTCTCCTGCTCGGAATCGATCGCGGCGC
>NZ_BAAGSO010000048.1:0-3595 GCF_054782395.1 Streptomyces daliensis
CTTCAACGGCACCCTCACCACAGCAGCCATCGTCATATGGCTCCGCGACACCGTCCAAGAGCCATCAGAAACGGCCTAGCCCCGCGGCACAGCGGCCAATTTGCAGGTTCGCCCGGACTGCGAGAACAGAGTGCTGGCATCGGGGCCTCCCGGGCTCAGCCACACCACCGGTCGACTTCAGCTCACAGGCGTTCCGTCTTGGACAGATCCGGACAGGGCGCTGAGCAGGCCGGACAGGCCGGGGCTGTCCGGGACAGAAAGATGCCGTTGAACCCTTCGCTGCTGCTCCAGCAGGCTCTGTAGCGCCATCCGGCGATTACACCCGTTGTCCGACTGCTTCGTCGGGGTGTCTTGCCGGGCCATTCGTAGACCTCTCACGGGGGATTTCGTGTTGAACATCAAGAGATCACTCGCCGCGTTGGCAGGCGTGGTCATGATCGGGGTGGCGGTGCCTGCCACCGCCGCCACCACCCAACAGTCGCAGTCGCAGTCGCAACTGGCTCAGGCGCTTCCTTCCACGATCTCCACGCTGACCTGGAACGTGTGTGGAACAAGGGACGGCTGCCCGAACAAGGAGAAGCCGCAAACGAAGGTCGATGAGATCAAGCGCCAGGTGGAACGCGATCCTTCGATCGGCGTGGTCATGGTCCAGGAAACATGCGAGGACGCCCATTCCAAGCCGCTACTGAAGGCGCTGGAGGATGCTTCCGGCAGCGAGTGGATCCTTCAGCACCGCACCGCCAACTTCGTCGGCACCACCAAGCCGATCAAGTGCGACATCCCCGGAACAGGCGGAGGCGGCGGCGGAGTCGCCGTCGCGATGAAGAAGTTCCCCGGCACCACGCCCATGCAGTGGAACTACACATTCCCGGGCACGCGTGGCCTGGAGCACGTGGATGGCGAGGCAGAAAAGCCCCGCACCAACTACACCACGCAGGGCATGGCCTGCGTGGGAGCCAACTCCTCGAATCCCGCGAACAAGATCGTGGCCTGCACAAGCCACTTCGTGCACACCGGAGTTCACCGGCAGCAGGCGATCCGCGCCGCCTCGGCACGGGACATGGCGGCCGAAGGCAGGAAGTGGCAGCGACAGGGCTACCGCACCGTCCTGGGCGGAGACCTGAACACCAAGGCCGGAAGCCCGAGACTGGCGCCCTTGCGGGCCTTCAGCTTCGAAACCGACGACGATGACCGATGCTCTACGTCATGGTCGGATATCGTGCCGGACCCGCGAGACTGCGGCAACGTTGCCGGGAAGATCGATCACATCTTTTTCGGGGACAAGGGGCTGAGGCACGTCGACGGCGACGTGCTGTACAGCGCCAGCGAAGACGGCACCTCACAGGCGTACGCGTCCCGAGAGGTGAGTGATCACTGGATGCTCAAGGGCACCGTACGGACGACGCGCATGTAGCAGTCCAGCAGCCAGGGCCTCGCTTCACCGGCGAGGGGCGCGATCCCGCGCTCCTCGCCGCCAGCGCGCGGAGAAGCGGAGGCCAAGCTCCAAGAAAGCCCCGTTCACCGACTGAGCCCGCGCTGCTTCGGAAGGTTGGTGACCGCGCTGCGTCGCGAGGGCAAGTTCGACCCGCTCCTCGCACTCCAACCCTGGCAGCGTTTCGCGAAGGACGTCGTAATCATCGTGGCCGGCACTTCAGTCCCCACTCGTGACCACCAGGTCACCGAAGGAAGCCCTCTAACTTTCTTCCAGAGAGAGCAGCCGCTCCACATGCTCCAATAGTTGAGATTCGATCTCCGGGGCGGCCCTGTGGAGGATTTCTTCCTCTCCGAGTCCGTACTCCTCATTGACCCGGGTGGTGAAGGCGAGCGAGCCCCCTGGGGGGATGATTTTTTCTGCCAGCCATTCCGCGAATCGGGCTGCTTCATGGCAGGTGACGGCACGGAGAGCAGCACCTTCCGGCTCTTCCTTGAAGAAGCCTTCGATTCCAGCGTCGTCGAGAGTGAAGCCGAATCGTAGGCGTCTGCTCGCAGGAAGAACCCCTTCGGGCTCGTCCACAGCGAGTGAGAACTCGCCGGGAGTGCGGTGTTCCAGTGCGCGCGTGAACTTTTCAAACGTGACCCCCCACGAGTCTCCTTCGCATGGAGTGAAAATGAAAAGTTCTTGTACCTCTTCAGGTGACTGCTGAGCAGGCTGTACTTCACTCATCGACTCTCCTCTCCTCGTCCGGTCTCCCCAGAAAGATCTCAGGGGGCGTAGCGCGCGTAGCCTTTGACTCCATAGGTTGCCATCATCACCCTCCAGTAGGGGACCGAATCCCGGTAGTCGGTGTCAACCTCCACTCCTCGCATCTCTGTGTTGCGTGGATCCTTCATCGCTGCGGAGTACTTGGCCATCTCCTCTCGGTCGTCATCGTAGAGGAAGCGGGGTTTCTTCGGTGGATCGCTCTGCAGGCTGTCAAGGGTCCGGAAGCAATTCTTCGGATCTCGAACATGTTTTGCCTCGACTGCCATTCCATCCGTCTTGCGGAAACCGTCCACCATGAGCGTGTTTTTGTCCCAGCTTCCCGGAGGTATGTGAACCTCGCGTTCAGGGTATCCGGCGACGCGCCTCTGGTATGCA
Organism: Streptomyces daliensis; assembly: GCF_054782395.1. Classification (NCBI taxonomy): domain Bacteria; kingdom Bacillati; phylum Actinomycetota; class Actinomycetes; order Kitasatosporales; family Streptomycetaceae; genus Streptomyces; species Streptomyces daliensis. The sequence continues at coordinate 2,579 of NZ_BAAGSO010000048.1, forward strand.
TTGTCCTGAGGGTTTCCGCCTGCGTAGTCGCCCTCTCGAAGTCCGTTCAGCCACGTGCTGAAATTCCCCTGCTCGGTGGAATTCAGAGCGGGGAAGCGAGGGTCCGGTGGCACGGGCGGCGCGATGGGGTCCTTGTTCGACTCGTTCGGGTTCCTCGGTTTGTATCCGGCGACAAGGATCGGTGGTACCCGGACGGGAATGCGCAGGAGCGGGGGGAGCCAGCCGGGTAGGCCGGGGATGCCTCCGCCGCCGTCCGGTGTGGGCATGGTGACCCGTGCCTTGGAGCTGTCCAGTGCGGGGGCGACGTTGCTCAGTTGCATGATGGTGTGGTCGCCGGTCACCTTGCCGTTCAGGCCGCCGTCCTGGCCGTTGCCGCCAAAGCGGGGGCTCTCCCAGATGGGCTGGGGGCTGCCGAAGAGCGGATCGCTGTCCTTGACCGCCTGTTCACGGGCGGCCTCGATGTGGTCGGCGTATGCTTCGCATGCTTTGGCGAGGGTGAAGCAGGCGGCCGGCAGGTTCGCCAGGAGCGAGTGTCCCTCGGAGACGGCATCCGGTGGGTCCATGTCCTTGCCGACGAACTTCTTGAAGAATCTCTCGACCGCATCGGCGGTGACACCCTCCTGGTCGAGAGTCGCGTCGTGCCAGCAGTCCCGGGCGCTGTAGAAGGCATCGGCCAGCAGGCCGCGCGCGAGGTACCACTTGTCCGCGACGTCGCGCAGTTTCCCGGGGTCGCCCCGGTAGCGGTCGCCGACCAGGTACTGGTCGACTCCGCTCGTCTCTCCGATCACCTCGGGTAGTTCTTCTCCGCTGCGGCTGGGGCGCGGCGAGCAATCAGGGCGAGCGGGCTGAGGCCCCACGGTGTTGTGGGGGCTCTCAGTGGCCTCCAGCAGGCGGGCCGCGACCTTGTTCTCGGTCTTGAGGAAGTTCTCCGCTGCGTCTACTGAGGTTTTCGGGTTGGTGTCGGTCAGGGTGGAGTGATGGCCAGTCCGGTCTCGGCCAGGCAGCCGTCGATGAGGT
>NZ_BAAGSO010000049.1:0-19408 GCF_054782395.1 Streptomyces daliensis
GGTGGCACGGGTTGTGCCCACCCTCCCCCAGCTACCGCTGGGAGGTGCCCCCTCGCCAGCGGGACGATTGCCCACAACTTTGTGCCGCTTCACGGGGTGCGGCCGTGTTCGGGTGCGGCTGTGTGGCTACGGCGCGGCGTATGGACCGGTGCATCGCGGCTGGCGCCGCGTGTTTCTTGGCTCGGACCGTGGTTGTGGGCGCGTGTTCTTGGGTGTCCGGTGCCGGGGTGGGGTGTCTCCTCGGCGTGAAGGTCTCGTCCTCGGCTTTCCGCCGGTGACTTTCTCGACCTGCGGGGACACCCCACCCCGTCCCCGTCCCGCCGGTGGCCCGCTATCCAGCTCCGGGTCGGCTGACGCCCACCCCCAGAACGGGACCTACGGTCCCCACTCCACCGGGCCAATTGGAGCGGACCGGAGGATGGCCACCGGGTGGGAGGGGACGTGGTGGGGTGTCCCCGCAAGTGGTGGCGACGAGTATGTACAGGCAGCCGAAAAGCCGACCCGCACTTGTCGCCGCCCGAGGAGACACCCCGGCACGGCACCGACCCCCACCAGCAGGCAGCCGAAAAACCGACCCGCACTTGTCGCCGCCCGAGGAGACACCCCGGCACGGCACCGACCCCCACCACACACCAACCCCACAACCACGGTCGCAACCCGGAATCACGCGGCGCCAGCCGCGTCGTACCGGTCCATAGGCCGCGCCGTAGCCACACAGCCGCACCCGGCGACGAAACCCAGGCACGCCCCCACCGGGCGACGGCGCCAAAACTGTTGTGGGCAATCGTCCCGCTGGCGGGACGGGTGGGCACAACCCGTGCCACCGGCTCGCACCCGCGTGACGAAACCCCAAGGGGCACCGGCAGAGCGCACCCCCGTGAAGCGGAAATCCCACGCCGAAGGGGCGCCCCCCCCAAGAGAGGGCGCCCCTTCGAAGGCGTCACGACGCAGCACGGGCGTACCCGGTATCGCGTTGTGCGGCCCCAGCGGCGAGCGTTCAGTGGCCGCCGTTGGCCTCGAGGCGCTTCACGGAGGCCTCGACCTCGGACTCCGCGTCCGCGCGGCCGACCCAGTTCGCGCCCTCGACCGACTTGCCGGGCTCCAGGTCCTTGTAGACCTCGAAGAAGTGCTGGATCTCCAGCCGGTCGAACTCGCTCACGTGGTGGATGTCCCGCAGGTGCTCCATGCGCGGGTCGGACGCGGGCACGCACAGCAGCTTGTCGTCGCCGCCCGCCTCGTCCGTCATGCGGAACATGCCGATCGCGCGGCACTTGATGATGCAGCCGGGGAAGGTGGGCTCCTCCAACAGCACCAGCGCGTCCAGCGGGTCGCCGTCCTCGCCCAGGGTGTTGTCGACGAAGCCGTAGTCGGCCGGGTAGACGGTCGAAGTGAAGAGGTGGCGGTCGAGCCGGATGCGACCGGTCTCGTGGTCCACCTCGTACTTGTTCCGCGACCCCTTCGGGATCTCGATGACGACGTCGAACTCCAAGGGAGGCTCCTCCGTGATCAGCACATGTATCTGATGGTTAAGTGTCCCCCACGGACGTACGCGCTCGCGAAAGGGGCTGGTCGAGGTGCGTGACACCGCATCCGAGGTGCGGGACACCGCGATCCGGGCCTACCGAGCGGTGAGGGCGTACACCCTGCGGTCCGTACGGACGGCCCGGCAGCGCTGGCGGACCGCGTCGCCGCGGGAGCGGCAGACGGCCGTCGTGACGGCGGGCTCCGCCGTTCTGGGACTCGTGGTCGCCGTCGTGGCGGTCGCCGCGACGGGGCCGTGGGACTCGGGCCAGCGTACGGCCGAGCGCGCCTGGGCCGCTTCCCAGGACCGGGGGAGTGGCGCGAAGCACACCGGCGGTGCGGGTGACGGACGCGGCCCGGCGCCCGAGGACGCGCCCGACGTGCTCGGCGCCCTCGGTGCCGACGCAGCCGACGAGCCGACGCGCGGTCCTGGCTCGGGCAACGTCCCGCCCCCCACCTCCTCCGCGCTCGCCGACGCGCTGGAGCCGTTGCTCAAGGACGCCGCGCTGGGCCCCGTACGCAGCGCTTCCGTCGTGGACGCGGCCACCGGGCGCAAGCTCTACACCGTCGGCGCCGGCGTGGCCGCCACCCCGGCGTCGACGGTGAAGCTGGCCACGGCCGTAGCGGCGCTCTCCGCGCGCGGGGACGGCCACCGGATCGAGACCAGGGCGGTGCGCGGCGGGGGCGGGAGCGTGGTGCTCGTCGGCGGCGGCGATCCGACGCTCGACGCGGACGGGATCCGGGAGATCGCGAAGGAGACGGCCCGCTCGCTGAAGAAGGCAGACAAGGGCGGCGGGGCGCCCGAGGTCTCCGTCGGCTACGACACCTCCCGCTACAAGGGCACCACCCAGCACCCCATAAGCCCCAACGAGAACATCGCGGCCGTCACCCCGCTCATGGTGAACGAGGGGCGGCTCGACGGTTCGGACCACGGCCCGGCGCCCCGGTCTGCCGACCCGGCCAGGGACGCGGCCGAGGACTTCGCCGAGGCGCTGGAGCGGCAGGGCGTCGAGGTCGAGGGCGGCCCGGAGCGGGCGGGGGCGCCCGCGCGGGCGAAGGAGCTGGGCGATCACCGTTCGGCGCCGCTGTCCGAGCTGGTGGAACGGATGCTGACCAACAGCGACAACGACATCGCCGAGGCCCTCGCCCGGCAGACCGCGCTCGCCAAGGGCGAGGAGCCCAGCTTCGCGGGCGCGGAGACCGCCGTGCGGCGCGAGCTGGACAGGCTGGGCCTGCCCGTGCAGGGCGCGCGCTTCCCGGACGGCAGCGGCCTGGACCGTGCCGACAAGGTCTCGGCCGGGCTGCTGACCCAGTTGCTGGCGCGGGCCGCGGACCCCGGCCGCACGGAGCTGCGCTCCGTCCTCACGGGCCTGCCCGTCGCGGGCTTCACGGGCACGCTGGAGGAGCGCTACGGCGACGAGCAGAACAAGCCGGGCGCGGGCCTCGTACGGGCCAAGACCGGCACGCTGACCGGCATAAACACCCTGGCGGGCACGGTTGTGGACGCGGACGGGCGGCTGCTGGCCTTCGCCTTCATGACCTCGGGTACCAAGGACGCCGAGGGCGCGAAGAACGCGCTGGACCGGATGGCCTCGGCCCTGGCCAACTGCGGCTGCCGCGACTCGCCCTCGTCGGGCTGACCGCCCCGCGCGGTCACCCGCGGGGCCCGCTTCCGTCCCTGCGCGCGTACCGGGAAGGCCGTACGGAGGCCGGGCCTTCGCTCCGGGACCGTCCAGGCTCGTCCAGGCCCGTCCAGCGGTCACCTCCCGAACGGCTCCGGCGGCACGTACCGTGAAGTCATGACGAGCCTCGGTGGTGTGGAGATGGTCGACTGGAATCTCGCGGTCGCGACCGCGACCCGGCTCGTACGGCCGGGGCCCGAAGTCAGCAGGGACGAGGCGCGCGACGTCGTCACGGAGCTGCGCCGGCACGCGAAGGCGTCGGAGGAGCACGTGCGGGGCTTCACCCGGCTGACGCCCCCCGGGGAGGCCGGGGACACGCCCGTCCTCGTCGTGGACCGGCCCGGCTGGGTGCGCGCCAACGTCGCGGGTTTCCGCGAGCTGCTGTCCCCGCTGCTGGGCAAGATGCGGGAGCGCCGCGCGAGCATCCCCGGCGGCTCGGTGCTCGGCACCGTCGGCGGCAAGGTGACGGGCGTCGAGGTCGGCATGCTGCTGTCCTTCCTCTCGTCGCGCGTCCTCGGGCAGTACGAGACGTTCGCCCCGGCCAGCCGCGAGCTGCCGGCGGGCCCTGACGGGGGCGGGCGGCTGCTGCTCGTCGCGCCGAACATCGTGCACGTGGAGCGGGAGCTGGAGGTGGACCCGCACGACTTCCGGCTGTGGGTGTGCCTGCACGAGGAGACGCACCGCACCCAGTTCACGGCCGTCCCCTGGCTGCGCGACCACCTGCGCGGCGAGATCCAGTCCTTCCTCGGCGAGACCGAGATGGACCCCTCCACGTTGCTGGAGCGGCTGCGCGAGGCCGTCCAGTCGCTGACCGGGAGCAGGCCGGAGGGCGAGCGGGGCGAGGGAGCCGAAGGCGGTGCGGACGACGCTGACGAGGGGACCAGGGGCAGCTTCGTCGAGCTGGTCCAGACCCCGGCGCAGCGCGAGATCCTGGGGCGGCTCACGGCCGTGATGTCGCTGCTGGAGGGCCACGCGGACTACGTGATGGACGGGGTGGGGCCGCAGGTCGTGCCCTCCGTCGCCGAGATCAGGGAGAAGTTCCAGCAGCGCAGGGCCAGTGGCGCGGGCCGTCTCGACCAGGCGCTGCGCAAGCTGCTCGGGCTCGACGCGAAGCTGCGCCAGTACCGCGACGGGGAGCGCTTCGTGCGCGCCGTCTGCGACGAGGTCGGCATGGACGGTTTCAACAGGGTGTGGACGTCGCCGAACACGCTGCCCACCAAGGCGGAGATCGCCAAACCGGCGGACTGGATCGCACGGGTGCACCGCAAGACGGACTGAGGACCATCGGGGCGCCGCACAGACCACCGGAATCCCCGGCAATCACCCTTCTGAGGGACCGAGATCGCCGGGCGCGCGTGCGATGCTCGGGGAATACGGTTCGTCTCTGTCACTATCGACGCACTCTGAGTGACAACCCCCCTTCGAGGATGTGAAACGGACAATGGGTCCCCATCCCGCGGTCGCCGCAATACGCCTGGCGGTCCGCCGCGCACTCCACGATGTCCTGAGCGAGCACGCCGCCCGCGAAGGCTCCTCCCCCACGTCCCCCACCGGGGCCCACGCGCCCGCGGGTCCCGGTGCGCACGGCGGCCCCCGCGAGGCTTCCGCGCCCGCCGCCACCTCCGCTCACGCCCCCGCCGCGCCCGCCGCCCCCCACGGCGGTGCCCGCGGCGCCGAGCCCCCGCTCGTGCTCGTCGCCTGCTCGGGCGGCGCCGATTCCATGGCCCTCGCCTCGGCCCTCGCCTTCGAAGCCCCCCGGCTCGGCGTCCGCGCCGGAGGCGTCACCGTCGATCACGGCCTCCAGCCCGGCTCCGATGAGCGCGCCCTCGATGTCGTGGCCAGGCTGACCGCGCTCGGCCTCACCCCCGCCGAGTCGGCGGCCGTCACCATCGGCCGCACGGGCACGGGCCCCGAGGCCGCCGCCCGTGATGCGCGGTACGCCGCGCTGGACGAGGCGGCCGGGCGGCTCGGTGCGGCGGCCGTGCTGCTCGGGCACACCCGCGACGATCAGGCGGAGACGGTGCTCCTCGGCCTGGCCAGGGGCTCCGGCACCCGCTCCCTGTCCGGCATGGCCGCCATCTCGGGCACCTCGGAGCTGTACCGCCGCCCCTTCCTCGGCGTCGACCGCCAGACCACCCGCAAGGCGTGCATGGTCCAGTCACTCGCCGTATGGGACGACCCCCACAACGCCGATCCGGCCTACACCCGCTCCCGCGTGCGCCACGAGGTGCTGCCCGTGCTGGAGAAGGCGCTCGGCAAGGGCGTCGTCGAGGCCCTCGCCCGTACGGCCCAGCTCTCCCGTGACGACGCGGACGCGCTCGACGCCTGGGCGGCCGACGCCGAGCGCGTCGTGCGCACGGACGCGCCGGGCACCGAGGGCTGGGACGGCTGCGAGCTGGACACCAAGCGGCTGCACGGGCTGCCGCCCGCCGTCCGGCGCCGGGTGCTGCGCCGCGCCGCCATCGAGGCGGGCGCGCCCGCTGGCTCGCTCTTCGCGCGGCACATCGAGGAGGTGGACCGTCTGGTCACCGCGTGGCGCGGGCAGCGGGCCATCAACCTGCCCGGCCGTGTCGAGGCCAGGAGGCAGGGTGGCAGACTGGTCGTCCGGCATGGCTCACCGGCCTCACCGACACCACTGAGCTGACGCCGCCGTCGGCGTCGGCGCCGTCGGAGTCGTGGGCGCCGTGAGACGGGACCTCGAACGAGAGCGGCACGGGTGGACGAGAAAGACATGGGCACCGACCTGAAGTCGGTGCTCATCACCAAGGAAGAGATCGACGCGAAGCTGGCGGAGCTGGCCGCGAAGATCGACGCGGAGTACGCGGGCAAGGACCTGCTTCTCGTCGGCGTCCTCAAGGGCGCCGTCATGGTCATGGCAGACCTGGCGCGCACCGTCTCCACCCCGGTCACGATGGACTGGATGGCGGTGTCCTCCTACGGCGCGGGGACCCAGTCCTCCGGCGTCGTCCGGATCCTCAAGGACCTGGACACGGACATCAAGGGCAAGCACGTCCTGATCGTCGAGGACATCATCGACTCCGGTCTGACGCTCTCGTGGCTGCTGTCCAACCTGGGCTCGCGCGAGCCCGCCTCGCTGAACGTCTGCACGCTGCTGCGCAAGCCCGACGCGGCGAAGGTGGCGATCGACGTGAAGTGGGTCGGCTTCGACATCCCGAACGAGTTCGTCGTGGGCTACGGGCTCGACTACGCCGAGAAGTACCGCAACCTCCCCTTCGTCGGCACGCTCGCCCCGCACGTCTACGGCGGCTAGGGAGGGTGAAGAGACCCCCTGGTGCCCTGGCTGCGGGACAGCCGGTCGGCGCAACGGCCCGCGACGCGTCCCCCCGGGCCCCGCGGGGCCGCCGGGGCGGGAACACAGGGCGGTTTCGGGCCGTTGGAGCATGCGGAGGGGTTTCAGTTGACCGTCCTCGGCGGCGCCGGGTGACAATGCTGGGGTACCGTCCGAAGGTCAGGCTTTTCAACTCACTGTGGCAGGAGGGACGGGGCGCACGCGCTCCGTATGGATGGACGTGAAGCGATACTTCCGCGGGCCGGTCATGTGGATCGTGCTGGCCGTCCTTGCCGTGGTCGTGTTGATGCAGGTCGTCGGCTCGTCCGGCGGCTACAAGACGGTGGACACGGGCCAGGTCGTCCAGGCGATCGACCAGGACAAGGTGAAGTCGGCCGAGCTCACAACCGGCGACGAACAAGTCGTCAAGCTTGAGCTCAAGGACGGCGCCAAGGTCGAAGACAGCGACAAGATCAAGGCGAGCTACATCGACGACCAGGGTGTCGATCTCGCCAAGAAGCTCCAGGCCAAATTCGAGCAGAAGGAAATCCCCAAGGGGTACACGGTCGCGCCGCAGAAGCAGAACCCGTTCGTCGGGATGCTGCTCTCGCTGCTGCCGTTCGTGCTCATCATCGTCGTCTTCCTGTTCCTGATGAATCAGATGCAGGGCGGCGGCAGCCGGGTGATGAACTTCGGCAAGTCCAAGGCCAAGCTGATCACCAAGGACACCCCGAAGACGACGTTCTCGGACGTCGCGGGGTCCGACGAGGCGTGCGAGGAACTCCAGGAGATCAAGGAGTTCCTCCAGGAGCCCGCCAAGTTCCAGGCGGTCGGTGCCAAGATCCCCAAGGGTGTGCTGCTCTACGGCCCGCCCGGTACGGGTAAGACGCTCCTGGCCCGCGCCGTCGCGGGCGAGGCCGGTGTCCCCTTCTACTCGATCTCCGGCTCCGACTTCGTGGAGATGTTCGTGGGTGTGGGCGCCTCGCGCGTCCGTGACCTGTTCGAGCAGGCCAAGGCCAACGCACCCGCCATCGTCTTCGTCGACGAGATCGACGCCGTCGGCCGGCACCGAGGCGCGGGCATGGGCGGCGGTCACGACGAGCGCGAGCAGACGCTGAACCAGCTGCTCGTGGAGATGGACGGGTTCGACGTGAAGGGCGGCGTCATCCTGATCGCCGCCACCAACCGCCCGGACATCCTGGACCCGGCGCTGCTGCGTCCCGGCCGGTTCGACCGCCAGATCGCGGTGGACCGTCCGGACATGCAGGGCCGTCTGGAGATCCTCCAGGTCCACCAGAAGGGCAAGCCGATGGCTGCCGACGTGGATCTGAGCGCGGTCGCCCGGCGCACCCCGGGCTTCACGGGCGCCGATCTGAGCAACGTCCTCAACGAGGCCGCGCTGCTCACGGCGCGCAGCGACCAGAAGCTGATCGACAACAAGTTCCTGGACGAGGCGATCGACCGCGTCGTGGCGGGCCCGCAGAAGCGGACCCGGATCATGAGCGACAAGGAAAAGAAGATCACCGCGTACCACGAGGGCGGTCACGCCCTGGTCGCGGCGGCCTCGCCCAACTCCGATCCCGTTCACAAGATCACGATCCTGTCGAGAGGCAGGGCGCTGGGCTACACCATGGTGCTGCCCGACGAGGACAAGTACTCCACCACGCGCAACGAGATGCTCGACCAGCTGGCGTACATGCTGGGCGGGCGTGCGGCGGAGGAGCTGGTCTTCCACGATCCGACGACGGGCGCGGCGAACGACATCGAGAAGGCGACGGCGACGGCCCGCGCCATGGTCACGCAGTACGGCATGACCGAGCGGCTCGGCGCGATCAAGTTCGGCTCCGACAACTCCGAGCCCTTCCTGGGCAAGGAGATGGGCCACCAGCGCGACTACTCCGAGGAGGTCGCCGGGCTGGTGGACGAGGAGGTCAAGAAGCTGATCGAGACGGCGCACAACGAAGCCTGGGAAATCCTGGTGGAGAACCGCGACGTCCTCGACAATCTGGTCCTCGCCCTGCTGGAGAAGGAGACGCTGAACAAGGAGGAGATCGCCGAGGTCTTCGCCACGGTCGTCAAGCGTCCCGCTCGCCCCGCGTGGACGGGCTCCTCGCGGCGCACCCCCTCCACCCGGCCCCCGGTCTCGGCTCCTGCCTTGGCCAACGGTGCCAACGGTTCCTCGCCCGCGCTCGACAAGAGCGGCGGCAAGGAGATCGGCCCGCGGGACTCGGACGCCATTGTCGAGCCCGTCGATCCGACGGAGAACTGACCTGCGATGACCGGCGCGTTTCCCGTGTGACCGGCCTCACCGGCCGCGGGAACGGACCTGGAATGTGAGCCGCGCCCCTCGGGTTTTAACCTGAGGGGCGCGGCTTATTGCTGCACATGTGCGAGGAACGAGGCAACTGATGACCGACCCGGTGACGCTGGACGGCGAGGGCAAGATCGGCGAGTTCGACGAGAAGCGGGCCGAGAACGCCGTACGTGAACTCCTGATCGCCGTGGGTGAGGACCCCGACCGCGAGGGCCTGCTGGAGACTCCCGGCCGCGTGGCCCGCGCGTACAAGGAGATATTCGCCGGGCTGCGGCAGGAGCCGGAGGACGTGCTGACCACGACCTTCGACCTCGGCCACGACGAGATGGTCCTGGTCAAGGACATCGAGGTCTTCTCGACGTGCGAACACCACCTCGTGCCGTTCCACGGCGTCGCCCACGTGGGTTACATCCCGGCCGCCAGCGGCAAGATCACCGGGCTGTCGAAGCTGGCCCGTCTGGTGGACGTGTTCGCGCGCCGCCCCCAGGTCCAGGAGCGGCTGACCACGCAGATCGCCGACTCCCTCATGCGGATACTGGAGCCGCGCGGGGTCATCGTCGTCATCGAGTGCGAGCACATGTGCATGTCGATGCGGGGGATCCGCAAGCCGGGTGCGAAGACGCTCACCTCGGCCGTCCGGGGCCAGTTGCGCGACGCGGCGACCCGCTCCGAGGCGATGAGCCTGATCCTCCGCTGAATCCGCGAGCCACCGAGCCACGCCGGGGCCGTCGAACTGTCGAACCCGTCGAACCGGCGACGCCGCCGTGCGCGTGGTGGTGCCACGCACACGACGGCGTCACTGGCTCAGGACGCTGACCTTCTTCTGAGGGACGACGCCGCCGGGGCGGTACCGGCGGACGGTGGGTACGGGGGCAGCGCTGTGGAGACGAGGGCGTCGACGGGAGCCGTGCGCTTCGGCACCCGTCGCGGCGCACCGGGCCTGAGCGCGGCGCGGGGCCCTGGAGCCGCGCCGTTCCCCTGGGTGCTGGTGCCGCCGCCTTCCTCTCGCTCCCCGGTCTCCGGCTCCGATTGCTCCTGCTGCTCCGGTGGCGGGGTGCCGATGTAGAGCCAGCCGAGCAGCTTCTCGTCCGGGGCGACGCCGAGCGTCTCCCGTACGACGGGGGAGTCCACCTCGCGGCCCGTGCGCCAGATGCTTCCCCACCCCCTGTCGTGCAGCAGCAGTTCGAGGCTGTGCACGACTCCCGCGGTCGCCGCGAGCTGCTCCCACTCCGGGACGGAGGTGTCCCGCCTGGGCGCGAACACCACCGACGCCAGGAGGGGCGCCCGGCGGGCCTTCGCGGCGGCCCGGTCCCGCGCGGGGGCGGGAGCGTGGGCCGCGAAGGCCGCGCCGAGCAGGGAGCGCTGGGCGCCGCGGAGCAGTACCCACCGCCACGGCCGCAGCCGGCCGTGGTCGGGGGCCGAGGCCGCCGCCTGGAGGAGCGCGGTGAACTCGGCCGTGTCCGGTGCGGGCTCGGCCAGATCCTTCCTGCTGCGTCGGGTGAGCACCGCTTCCGTCAGCTCCATGGCGCTCCTCCCCTCAGGCCGCCGCGAGCGGTCCGTCGCCCTTGGCCGACGGGCCCCGGCTGTCCGGAGCCGAACCCGAGCCCGGACCCGTCGCCGTCGCCGTCGACGCCAGTGCGTGCGCTCGCGCGTCCGCCAGCGCCGCGGCGAAGCGGCGGCGGCTCTCGTTGATCTCGGCCACCAGCGTGCCGCTCACCTGGGGCGAGGCGGCCGGGGCCGCGATCTCGGTCTCCCAGCTCGACCACCACGTGCCCTCGGCAGGGGGTTCCTCGCGGAAGACGGCCCGGAAGGTGAGCAGGGTGCCCTGCCCCGGCCGCTCCAGCAGATCGATCCGGAACTCGCCCTCGGGCACGTCCAGATGGACGGTGTCGTCCACGCACGACATGCCGGTGAGGCCGGGTATCGCGCCGTCGGACAGGAGCGTCGAGTGGTGGATGGCGGCGCCGCGTACCTGGATACGGGCGCGGAGGTGTGCGGAGACGGTCATCGCAGGGCTCCCGTGCTGACTGCGGTCTCTTGCTCCGGGGACGGGGGTCGGGATCCGGGGCGTACCGCCTTGATCACCTGGCGGAAGAACGCCGGATAGCTCGACTCGACGTGGACGGCGCGGCGCCGCACCTCGTCGTGCCGCTGTGGCAGCTGGTTGATGGGGACGGTCATGGCCGCGTGGTGCTCCACGTGCAGGTTGTTGCCGTTGGTGTACCAGGTGGTGAACCAGCTCCCCTTGATGGAGCGGGTGTTGCGGAGCACGTCCGTGGTCTCGGTGTCGCACAGGATGTGCTCGGGAAGCTCCACCAGGAAGTGCATCGGCACCGCGAACAGCAGCGGCAGCACCCACAGGCGCAGCACCAGCTCGCCCGCGCCGAGCGGTACGGCCGCGACGGCGGCGACGATGAGCAGCCCGAACAGCCGGTACTCGGCGTTCACTTCGCGGCGCCGGCGCTCGGCGATCTGGCCCAGGTCGTACGTCCAGCGGTTGGCCAGGGAGAGCCCGATGTCGCGGGCGACGCCCAGCAGCCGCGCGTAGTCGAACGCGCCGCGCAGCAACTGGCCCCAGGTCAGCGGCTTGCGGGTGTCGAAGCCGAAGAACTCCGAGTCCTGCGGGGTGCCGAGGTGGCGGTGGTGCTGGAGGTGCCGTACGCGGTAGTGGCTGTAGGCGACCAGCAGCGGCGCTCCCAGCGGCACTCCGACCAGCCGGTGCGGCCGGGAGGAGCGGAACGAGGAGTGGTGCAGGCACTGGTGCTGCAACTCCACCATGTGGGTGTAGACGGCGCCCAGCAGGCAGGCGCCGAGCAGCGCCACGAGCCAGTTCGGGCGCAGGGCCAGATATCCGGCCCCGCCCGCGAGGGCCAGGGCCAGGACGAGCTTGCCGACGAAGACCCGCTGGTCCCTGGCTGACACCCGTACCTTGCGGAAGAGGACCCCGCCGTCGTCCCGCGCAGCGGCCTTGCGGTCGGTACGGGGCGCGGTGGTGCTGCTGTTCGGGGCCGTCGTGCCGTTGGCCGGGGCGGCTGCGGTGCCGCTGTCCGGGGCCGCCGTGCGCGGCGCCGGGTTCGTGTCGGATGAGGAACGGTACATGGGCCGCCTCACCTCTGGAGGGCGCGCATCGCGCCCCAGATGCGCTGGTAGTACGCGTTCGCGACGCGTACGCGGGTGGCCACGCCGAGGCTGATCTCGCGCAGCAGCTCGGGGGAGCGGCCGACGAGGGGCACGAAGACGCCCTTGAACCACTCCTCGCCGTGGTCGGCGTCCACATGGACGTGGACACGCTGGTAGTCGATGACGTCCGAGGGCACGCCGAGCCGGTCGCAGCCGTCGACCATCGCCTGGAAGCGGGGGGACGCGCTCTGTTCCAGTACGCCCATCGCACCCAGCGCCCTCGGGTTGAGGTGGCGGTGGATGCCGTACATGAGGAGCAGGGACGCGTTCTCGAACGCCTCGGGGCAGTTGAGGGCGCTGCGGTCGACGCCCGCGTCGGCGAGCCGGGCGCGCATGTAGACGGCGGAGTGCTCGAACATCCGGGTGTGCACCCCGTTGATGTCGCCCTCGCCCATCTCGTCCCAGTAGTTCTCGGCGATGGTGAGCTTGGTGTGCCCCTCGGTGCCTATCTGCACCATGGCCATGAGGTCGTCGAACTTGCTGTCCACCAGCTCCTCACCCATGAAGAACAGCGCCATCTGTTCGAGGGTGGCGTCCTCGGCGAGGTAGCGGCAGAACTCGGGCTGCGTGTGCGCGTCCGCGACGGTCAGGAACCACTCGCGGAACTCCTCACCGGTTTTCGGCAGCTGCGACTCGTCGACCTGCGCGTCCTCCCAGCGCAGCCACGCCTCCTCGGTGGCGGTGATCTGCGGGTCGGTGTTGAGCCGCGGCACGCGCGTGAAGTCCTCCGGGCCCGACATGTAGGCCACGTAGTGCGCGTGCAACTGGGAGAGCAGCGCCTCGCGGGCCGCCGGCTCGGGCGGGGCGCCGTCGGCGGGAAAGGCGCGGTTCAGCTCGTCCTCGAAGCGGGGGCGCGGGGCTGTGAGGGTGGAGGTGGAGGTGGCGGGAGAGGTGGCGGCGATGGTCATGGTCCGGCTCCTTCCGAGCGGATCGGGTTTGACGTTCGGAGAGGCCGCGGGGCTCATCGGGGTTCGGAGCCGCGCGTGATGACGTCGATGAAGACATCGCGGTGCCCGGGTTCTGCCGGGTCGACCGGGGTGAGCGGGGTGGCGTCGTGGAGGGTGCGGGTGTCGTCGGCGATCAGCAGATCGCCGGGCAGCAGCGTCTCCGCGTGCAGACGCTCCTTGGTGCCGGCGTCGTAGAGCCCGGTGCGCCCTCCCTGCACGTTGTGGCGTGCGACGAGCAGGGTGACGACGTAGTCGACGCCGTCGCAGTGCGGGCCCCAGGGTGTGGGGTCGCCGGTCTTCTCGGTGCTGGTGACGATGCGGTTCTGGAAGCACTGGTGGTGCCACACGTCGGGCCCGTGCAGCTCTTCGAGGATCGCGCTGAGCCCCGAGAGGAGCCCGGCGAACAGGGCGCTGCCGGTGACCTCGGGCTCGATGGGCTCGAAGTACCGCTGTACGTCGCCCTCCAGGTTGTTGATCTCCGAGCTCTGTACGTACGGGCGCGGGGCGAGCTGCTCGAACTGCCCGTCGGTGTGGACGTTGAACACGGTGTGGCGGCGGCGCCGGTAGGTTTCCCCGCCTCCCATGAAGGCGTCGATGGGGAGGCCGTTCCAGCTTTCCGCGAACAGTTTCCAGTCCCTCGACGAGTTCGCCTCGGGACCGATCAGGTCTTCGGCCTGGCCGCGTGAGTACCACTGGTCGCGCAGCGCTTGTGCTGATAACCGGGGGGACATGCGCTTCCTCTCGTCCGGAGGTCACGAGGAATTTCCGTCCCGTTCGCTTCCGTTCAGCTCGCGGGATCCTTGGGGGTTCCTGAGGGGTTCCTGGGGGTTTCCTCGCGGGTACCTGACGGGTTCTGGCGAGTTCCGCTCGCCGTGGACCGCAGGGACACACATGAGTCTCTGCGGCCCCATCCGGAAAATCCGCACCGGATCGAATGAGTAAATGATCCACTCATTCCCGATCATGTTCAGATGCCGGACGACAGCCGAATACGGTGCGAAGGTCCTGACGCGGGCGCTCCCGGAGAAGTGCCGCATTCAACGGAAACCTGGAACGGTGGACCGTACAGGGATTCCGAACGGTCGTTGTCGGTGCGTACAGGCGGGGCCAGGGTGGCGCACAAGCAACCGGCCGAAGGGAGTGCGGGAAGTGACCACGACGGATGAGTTCTACGGAAGCGGCGCCCGGCAGATGCAGCGGACGATCGGCACGGAACGGCTCGCCGATCACATCGCGGGGAGGTATGTGGCCGCTGAACTCGACGCCGACGCGCAGGAGATCGTGCGCGCGGCGGACTGCTTCTACCTGGCCACCGTGGACGCCTCGGGCGCGCCGGACTGCTCGTACAAGGGCGGGCTTCCCGGCTTTGTGCGGATTCCCGAACCGGGCGTCCTTCTTTTTCCCAGCTACGACGGCAACGGCATGTTCCGCAGTCTCGGAAACATCCTGGAGAATCCGCGCGTCGGCATGCTGTTCATCGACTACGAAAAGCCCATCAAGCTCCGCGTCAACGGCGATGCCCGCGTCTCCACCGACCCCGTTCTCCTCGACGCGTTCCACGAGGCGGACGCCGTGGTCCAGGTGGACATCAGGGAGGCGTTCGAGAACTGCCCGCGCTATCTGCACGACGTCAGGCGGGCCGGGCACTCCAAGTACATCCCGCAGCCCGGACACGTGCCGCCGGACCCGGACTGGAAGCTGAAGACCGAGTACGACGGCCTGGTGCGTCGCGGCGCCCGGTAAGGGGCAGGGCCCCGTTAAGGGGAGAGCGGGCGGGACGGACGGGGCGGTGGCTCAGGTGCTGTAGGCCATCCCCGTCGTCCGGGTGTGGGCCCGCTTCAGATGGCGCTGGAGCACGGGGAACCAGGTGGTGGCCGCGGCGGCGGGCGGCGCCACCAGGGCCACGGTCCGCGCGGGCGCGTTGACGCTGCCCATGTCCACGGCGCGGCTCAGCTCCGAGTCCTGGAGCAGCGCGGAGGACGGCACATAGGCGACGGCGCGCAGGACCGTGGCCATGCGCTGGGCCAGCAGCCAGTCGTCCGTACGGCCGACGGCGTGGGCGCGGATGCCGTGCCGCGCGAAGTGGTTGGACAGCAGCCGGTCGCAGTCTGAGCCGACCCTGGGCAGCACCCACGGGGTCGCCGACAGCGCGCGCGGGGAGTCGGAGCGCAGCACCGAGGACAGCAGCCCGCGCGGCCCCACCAGCACGAACGGGTCGTGCCACAGCGGCGCCACCTGGCACGGGACGCTGTCGTCGCGCGTCACTTCCTGTATCGAGAGCGCGGCGTCCAGGGTGCCCTCCTCCACCAGGTCGCGGCCCTCGTACGGGGTGGTCTCGAACAGCTCGACGCCGAAGCCCAGCCGCTCGGGCTGGTCGAGCGCGGGCAGCACGCTGCTGGCCATGGCCGACGGGAAGGCGCCGAGGCGCACCGGCCGCCGGGCGCCGCGCACGGGGCCCGGATCGCGCTGCCGCCGGCTGACGGAGCGCTCCCACAGCTCCGAGATCTGCGAGCCGATCTGGGCCAGCTCCGAACCGCTGTCCGTCAGCCGGACGCCCCGGCCGTCGGGTTCGAGGAGCGAGAAGCCGCACTCGGAGGCGAGCGCCTTGATCTGCTGGGAGACCGCCGAGGGGGAGAGGTGAAGCTCTTTGGCAGCGGCGTGGATACCGCCGTGTACCTGTACCGACCGCAGTGTCCGAAACTGCTGAAGGGTCGCCATGACTGCCTTTCGCTCGGTGGGGGGAGGTCGGTGGCACGCTCAGGGCGTCACCACGCCCTGAGCGCGGGCGTCGGTCGGCCGATGTCACGTCACGCCCATCACTCCCGTCGCGCCCCTCGTGCCCGTCACGCCCCTCGCGTCCCTCACTCCCGCCACGCCCGTCACATCCACCGCGTCCAGGAGGCGAACGCGCGCACCGGGAAGGTGCCCAGCCCCGAGACTTTGACGGGGACGGCCGTGAACCGCGCGCCCTTGTCGGGCACCTGGTCCAGGTTCGTGAGGTGCTCGACGAGCGGGATTCCGGCGCCGAGGAGTTCGTGGTGCGCGGGCCTGGAGCCGGTGTGGGTGCCGTCCATGTTGAGGGAGTCGATCCCGACGACGGAGGGGTCCGCCTCGGCCAGCAGTTTCGCCGCGTCGGCCGACAGATGCGGGTGCTGGCCGTTCGCGTACGCCTCGGTCTCCCAGAACCGCGACCAACCTGTCCTGATGAGCACCGCGTGCCCCGTCAGATCCGCCTTCGCGAAGACCTCGGGCGGTATCTCCTGCTTGTCGGTCTCGATCAGCGTGACGGGCACGTTGACGACCTGCCGCAGATCGAGCCGCGTCAGATCGAAGCCGTCGGCGAAGGCGTGGAACGGCACGTCCATGTAGGTGCCGCTCTGGCCGACCATGCACAGCTTGCCGGTGGAGAAGGTGTAGCCGGGGTCGTACAGCTCCCGGGACTCCTCGTGGGTGATGTAGGGGGTCAGCTCGGGTTGCGGCAGCCCGGGGTATCCCGTGGAGCCGGAAACGATCTCGTGACTGAGGTCGACGATGCTGGTGCCGCGTGACGCACCGTTGTGATGCCGCCCGGTGACGCGGGGCGGAAGCGACTGGTTCGCCATGAGGGAGCCTCCTCGTTGCGTGGTTCTGATGTTCGGACATGGGCGGCGAGTCGTCACGAGTGGCCGCTGTGTTCCAGCCAGCGCGTGCTAGCCAGCCGGTTCGTGGGGGTCCTCCGGCCGGGCCGTGACGTTTTGGTGTGCCTGGGTGGCGTGCGCTTCGGTTCGGGGTACTCGGGGCCGATGCGGTTCTGGAGGGAGCGGTTCCGGGTGGTGCGGTTCCGGGCTGCGCGGTTCCGTGTGGTGCGGTGCCGGGCGGTGCTTCGAGGGGCGGGACCAGGGCGCTGTCCCGGCGATGACGAGCGCCGCCGTGACGAAGCCGCCCACGAAGCCGAGCCCCTGCGCGAGCAGGCCCGTCGCGAGGGAGCCCGCGCCCGTACCGCCGTCGTACGCCATGTTCCAGACGGTGCTGGCCGTGCCGCTGCCCTCGGGGCCCGCGCGGCGGAACATCACCACGAGGGTGTCGTTCTGGAGGGCGCCGAAGCCCAGCCCGAACACGGCGGCCGAGGCCACGGCGGCGACGGCCTCAGCGACGCTCCCCGCACCGCCCAGCGCGTCGGTGGCGGCGAAGCCCGCCATGCCCAGGGCGCAGGCGGCCACGGAGGCGGGCAGCAGCCCGCCGACGCCGACGCGGTCGCTGCGCACCCCCGCCGCCCAGCGGCCCACCATGCCCGCGGTGAACAGGACGGTCAGCGTGACGGGGGCCGTTCCGGGCGCGTCGAGGGAGAGCGGCAGGAACGAGGTCAGCCCGCCCAGCGCGCCCGCCGAGGCCAGGAGCAGCGCGAAGGGAGTGGCCAGTTCGCGGTAGCGGGCGAAGCCGCGGGGCTGCGCGTCCGTACCGGCCGTACGGTCCGTACCGGCCGGACCGTTCGTACCGGCCGGACCGTTCGTACCGTCGGCACCGTCCGTGCCCGGCTCGCGCACACCGGCCGACGCGCTCCCCTCCCGCGCGTCCACCTCCGCCGCCGCTGTGGTCGTGGCCGTGGCCGTGCCCGCCTCGCCGTCCCGGCCCTCCCCGACCCGGACCTCCTCCGCGGGCCGGGGCGCGCGGCGCCCGCTCATGGCCAGCACCAGCGGCACCGTCAGCACGCACAGCGCGCCCGTGACCAGGAAGACGGCCGTGAAGCCGAAGGCCGTCGCCGTCCACACCCCGAGCGGCAGCAGCACCACCTGCGGCAGCCCCACCGCGAACCCGTAGCGGCCCACGGCCCTGCCGCGCTGGTGCTCCGGCACCAGATCGGCCGTCAGCGCGCTGCCCGCGACGGCCACCATGCCGAAGCCGACGCCGCGCACGGCGCACACGGCCAGCACGAAGCCGAGGCCGGACGAGAACGGGTAGGCGAACGTCGGCAACCCCAGCAGCAGCGCCCCGACGGCCAGGATCTGCCGCAGCGAGAGCCGCCGCAGCAGGCTCCCCATGCAGAACTGCACGGCGACCGTGGCCGCCATGGTCACCCCCGTCGCCGCGCCCACGCCGCCGTACTTGGCGCCGCCCTCGGCCGACCACAGGGGGACGACGGCGAGCAGCGCCGCGTAGTTCGCGAAGGTGCCGAGCGTGGCGATCATGAGCAGCCGGAAGTCCCGGCCGTTCAGCCCCGTCGGGTCGGGGCTGCCGGAGCGGGCGGAGCGGCCGGAGCGCGTGGAGCCCGTCGTGCCGGTGCGGCGGTCGTCGGTGGGCGGGTCACCGGTGCGCCCGCGCTGTCGAGTGACGGAAAGTGCCATACCTCGTGTTTACGGGTACCAGACTCATCACGTCCAACGAATGTTCTCGATGCTCCCGATCGGCATTCGCGATGGGTGCGCATACGATGGGGAGATGGAGCTGAAGCATCTGACGACGTTCCTCTCGGTCGCGCGGCACCTCAACTTCACCCGCGCCGCGCAGGAGCTGGGCTACGTCCAGTCCAGTGTCACGGCCCACATCAAGGCCCTGGAGGCCGATCTCGAAGTGCCCCTCTTCGAACGGCTGGGGCGCCGGGTCGCGCTCACCGACTCCGGGCGCGAACTGTGCGGATACGCGCAGGTTCTCGTCGGCTACGCGGAACAGACCCGCGAGGCGGTCCAGGGTGCCAGCGACGACCCCGGGAAGATCCGCGGCACCCTGCGCATCGCCGCGCCGGAGAGCCTGTGCGCCTACCGGCTGCCGCCCGTGCTGCGCGCGCTCCAGGACACGTTCCCGCAGCTCAGGGTCGCCTTCGGCCCCGCAGGGCGGCCCCAGTTGCTCGCCTCGCTGGCCGAGGGCACGCTCGACGTGGGCTTCCTGCTGGAGGAGTCCGTCGAGAACCCGATGGTGCACGCCGAGTTCATGATGCGCGAGCCGATGCGCCTGGTGGCCAGGCCCGAGCACCGGCTCGCCGCGCGGGAGCGGGTGCGCACCGTGGACCTGGGCGCAGAGACGCTGCTCCTCATCGAGGAGGGGTGCGCCCAGCGCACGGTGATGGACCGGGAGCTGCGGCGCTTCCAGTTGCGTCCGCCGACGATGGAGTTCGTCAGCGTGGAGGCGCTCAAGCGCTGTGCGTCGGCCGGTCTCGGGGTGGCCATGCTGCCCGCCGCCTCCGTCGCCGACGAGGTGCGGCGGGGCGAGCTGGCCGAGCTGCGCTGGGACAAGGAGCCGGTGCTGGAGGTGTTCTTCGTGCGGCACAAGGACCGCAGCCCGACGCGGGTGCTCCAGGAGCTGTCCGCCATCGCGCGCGAGCACTGGGCGCCGGTGGAGGCGGATGGGGAGGCGGCACGGGCTGCGCCGACGACTGACAACGCAGCAGATGTGCGTGCATGGCCCCGCCCCACAGACGAAATTTTGACGACACGGCCTAGGCCGTTTCTGATGGCTCTTGGACGGTGTCGCGGAGCCATATGACGATGGCTGCTGTGGTGAG
>NZ_BAAGSO010000050.1:0-8796 GCF_054782395.1 Streptomyces daliensis
CAACTCGGCCTTCGGCCGTCCCGTACGTGACACACAGCAACCCTACCAATATGAATAGAATTCCCGACTCAGAAGACTAGGGAGTGTGCGAGGAGCCCTCTAGATGATCGACGGCCACGCCGAGCCACGGTGCGGCCGGTCCGGCGAGGAGCAGGGGTGCGCACACGCTGTACGTGAGCACGATCTCGGAGCCGCCCTGGACCCCGGTCAAGAACGCGTGGTCGAACGGCAGCCACTTCTGTTCTCCGGACGGCAGGAGGCGCAGGCCGGTGGAGGTGAGGACGACCCGCGCGGACACGTGGTCGCGCCACTGCTCTTCCGCAGCGGCCTCCGCCTCCAGGCGTCGACGGGCGTCGAGCCGGCGGTTGGAGACCCACCGGCGCCCGAACGCCGGGTGGTCCTCGAAGTACCCGGCCCGCGCCGGGTATGCGACCTCGGTGCCGTAGAAGCGGGCCACCATGCACGTCACGTCGGCGTACGT
Source organism: Streptomyces daliensis (assembly GCF_054782395.1). Taxonomy (NCBI): domain Bacteria; kingdom Bacillati; phylum Actinomycetota; class Actinomycetes; order Kitasatosporales; family Streptomycetaceae; genus Streptomyces; species Streptomyces daliensis. The sequence continues at coordinate 482 of NZ_BAAGSO010000050.1, forward strand.
GTGCTCGCCTTCGGCCAGGGGCAGGTCCGGCACCGGGAGGGGAGTGAGTGCTCCGCCTGCCCGGAGGTGCTGTGCCAGTGCGGACGCCGCCTGCTCGGCGTCGTCGCGGACGGCGTCGCTCGTTGAGGTCCGTCCTCCTGGCTGCATGGTGTTTCCTTCCTGGTCGAGCATCCCGAGCACGGCCGCTGCGGACGGAGCCGTAGCGGCCGTGACGGTTGCTTGCGATGAGATCACCACCGGGCTCCGGGGGAACAGGCGGGTTTCGTCCTGGCGCCGTCCTCTTCTTCCTTGAGGCGGGTGAGGAGGACTCCCAGGCGGTCGTTGCCGATCGCCCTGTGGGCGCGGACCGCGTCCTTGACCGTGTCGCGGCTTATCCGTCCGGCCCGCTCGGAGGCCGCCCGCGCGATGGGCAGCAATTCCTCCAGCCACGCGTCGTCGGCCTCCCGGTCCGTCGAGACGCCGATGCCGTCCGGGACGGACGCCTCCTCGCCGTCCGCGCGGACGCGGACCGGTTGCGCGTGGAGGGAAGCAGCGGACGCTCGGGCGTGCGTCACCTCCCCGTCGTCCGCCCCGTCCGGGCTCGCCGGAGCCGTCAGGCCGGTCGCCTCGTCCACGGTGTCGCTCACCCGGTCCGCGCCTGCGGGCGCCTCGGGGGCGACCTCCTGGGGAGAGCCCTCTTTCCGCAGGTCAACGAGCACGTCGGTGCCGTTGCGGTCGGCGGACGGACCGGCTGCGGGGATCGGAGCGAGCGCTGATTCCGGGGAGGGCGGGAGTCGACGGGCGCCTGCGGTCGAGGCGCTGTTCCTGGTGGCTGGAGCGTCGTGCCGGACCAGCTCCGGACCGGTCGCGGCATGGCCCCGGACCGCGGATTCGGCGGTCCTCGCCATCAGGATGTACAGGTGGACGGAGCCCGCCAATGCGAGAGGCGCGAGCGTCGACAGGACGCCAACGACGGTGTCCCCCAGGTGCAGGGCGGACCGTCCGTGCTCCGGTCCGTGGTTCAGCGTGATGGCGTGCAGCGCGTTCGCCCAGAGGCTCGCTCCGGTGGCGAAGAGGAAGAGGAACCAGGCGTACAGTCGCGCGCCGAAGGGCCGGTTCCGGAGCAGGACAATGGCCCTCACTCCGTAGGCGATGAAGCCGTCAACGGCGAGCGGGAACACGTAGCTGAGCGTCGGCCTCACGTGGACGGCGACGGCGACCTGCCGCAACGCGTCGTAGCTGAGGATGAAGCCGACGGTCGCCAACGCGACGATCGCTCCGTAGTCCCAGGCCGTCATTCCCCTCTCCTCGGGCTCGGGCTCGGCCTCTGTCCGCTCGGACGACATCAGAGATCACCCTCGTTGCCCGGATTGATCGACGCCCAGGCCGGAGTCTGGGCGAGCAACTGGCCGAACTGCTCCAGCGAAGTCACGTCGTGTACGTGCTGGCTGGGACAGCTCACGCAGGACACCCGGAGCTGGAGCCTCTCCGTGCCTCCCTGGTTCGTGTAGTACAGCTCCAGGTGCTGGCCGCCGACCGTGTCGAGCCCGGCGACCGCTTGCAGATGCTCTTCGAAGGAGAGGAGCCCGAGAACGTCCCAGTCGAGGGTGGCCGCTGCGCTACCGAGGAGTTGTCGGGCGAACTTGGACGCGGCGGTGACCGACCGCGGGCCCCATGTCCGGAAGGCGGCCTCGCGCTCCGCCTTACGCCACCGCTCAGCGATAACGAGACGCTCGGCGGCGGCGAACATGATCGGGTGACTCATCGAGGGCCTTCCGTGGTGCAAGGGGCGCAAGAGGTGGTTCCGGCGCCGAGGGCGTTGGCCAGGTCCAGGAGGACATCGGCGTGGCAGGGCACGTCGAGCGGGCAGGTGCACATCAGGTCGAAGCCGTGCAGGTCTCGGGCGAAGCGGGACGCGTAGCAACGGCCGACGGGACCTTGGAGCGTGGCGGCGAAGAGACCTACCGCCATCGCAGCGTCCATCGGGGTGCCCGCGACGGACGGCGCGCGGTCGCCCGCACGGAACCGGTTCTCGTATTCGCTGCGGGGGCCGACGTAGACGCAGGTCCCGGACAGCGGCAGTGCGTCTGTGACGGTGCCGCTCAGACGGGTGGGCATCAGGCCGCCCTTCCGCCGCGCCGCCGGTCGTCGCCGATCATGGGAACCAGAGTGGTCACCATCTCCGCCAGACGGCTGGCCACACGGGCGCCGACGAAGTCACTCAGGTCCGGGCCGTCGTCGTCGCGTGCGGGCAGGTTGGACGTGATGACCGTCGGCAGGCAGTGGTTGTACCGGTAGTTGATCAACCGGTACGTGATCTCTTCTGTCCACTCCGAGGTCTTAGCCGTTCCCAGATCGTCCAGCAGCAGGTACTGCACTTCGCTGAGGCGTCGCAGCTCCCGCTCGGAGCTGCCCATGACCTGCGACGGCCGCAGGCTTCCGTACATGTCCGCGCTGTTCACGGCGACCAGCTCGAAGCGGTCCGGGCCGCCCGAGGCGATGCGGCGGAGGGCTCCGTAAGCCTCATGCGTCTTGCCCGTTCCCGTCTGGCCGGTGAGGAGCAAGGCACCTGCGGATGCGTTGTCCGCAAGGGCGCGGTCGGCCCAAGCCGCGACCTCGGGGAGTGTCGCTTCGGCGTCACGGAATCGCGGTGGTGTTCCGGACCGCCAGCGGTTCAGCGCGTACTCCGCGCGAGCCCGCCGGTGCCATTCCTGGTTGCCGGGGTTCTCCTCCGGGGACGGGTCGTTGGCGCCGTCGGGCAGGAGCCGAATCCCTTTCGCGGCAAGTATGCGGTCGATGGCTCGCAGCGATCCGGAGTGCCCCGCGCGTACTGGCTCGGCCATGGTCAAAATCCGTTCTGGTAGGCACTGGGCTTCGCGGTGTTCTGGAAAGGCGCCCAACCGCCCGGCTGGCGCCGCAGGGGCACGACGTTCTCCGTCGAGGATGTGGAGGGCCCGCTGGAAGGGAGGTCGTCCCAGATGCGGAGCAAGTAGCGGGCTGACTGAGGCGGTCGGTCGACGTTCCATCGACGCGTCACCAGCTCGACCAGTCGTTCCGGACCCCAGCGGTCGGCGAGAGCTGTTACCCGTGCCCATTCGGACTCGTCGAGCCGCCAGCCGACAATCATTCCGGCGCTGGTAATCGCCGAGACCAGCTCCTTGGCGCCTTCGGGAACTTCCACGGAACCCGAAACGGGATTCTTCTTCCCGTCCTCCCGACCGAGCAAGCCAGCTTGCTTCTGAGTGGTGGTAATACTCCCGTAGGGAGTATTACCACCACGCGCACGCGAGGAAGAAACTTCCGACTTCGAAGGAAGAACATTCTCACTTGCAGGCACCGAAGTGCCCTTCTGGGAAGCATCTTCCGGGAAGCTTGTTCCAGCTTCCAACGCCTCAGGCACCGAAGACGGAACTTCTACGGCCGGGGCGGACGCACGTTCAGGTACTTGGCCGAGAAGAATAGAGTAACTATTCGGGTTGGCGTTTCCTCCCCCGCGCTGGCGGCCGAGTTCACCAAGAGCGGCCAGTTCTACGAGGCACTTGGATATGGAACGCGCCGAAAGACGTGTCAGCTTGGATATTTGTTCCAGCGTCGCTGTCGCCTTGCCGTTTTCGTCGGCTATACGAGCGATGGCAAGCATCACCAGGCGAGCACCTCGGGTCGACTGGGATTCCGACCAGACCAAGTTCGTCGCCGTCTCGCTCATCGGCCGTTCCCACCCTCGAACGCCGCTATGTAGCGTGCAGGCGTGAGGCCGAATGTGAAGTCATCCTCCGGGACGTATCCCGCCTGGTACGGCTCCGGGGTGCGGTAAAGGCTCCCCGTGGGAAGGTGGAGGTCATGGGCTCGACGCCAGTCCGCCACCTGAGAAAACCGCTTCCTGGTCAGCCAGGCAATCTGGTTCGCGGACCTCCGCTCTACAGAAACGCGCTGGAAGTCCGCAGCGAATACGTGGGTGACAGCTTGACGAACTGGATACACCCGAACCAGGACCGCGAAAGGCGCGATTGCGCATATGGAATCGCTGAGATTTGCGCACGGCGAAGCGGCCGAAGCGTTGGGGAACATGCAGGAACTCCCGAATGACGCAAGGGGGCCCTCGCGTAAAAAATTGGCTCTTCTGACCTGAGCAGCTTCAGGCGGCTTCAGTGCTGCCGACGGGCGACGTCACGGCCGCCGCGAAGCGCTTCCGATAGCGCCATGCGAGCTTGAGCAGGTACTCATGCGTAACGCCGAGCCCGCGTGCGACAGCAGCAGGGGACAACGAGGGATCTGTGGCGAAACGGGCCACCACTTCTTCGCGCTCAACCTTGCTCAGCGCCGTCGTCGCTCCGCGCAGGGCTCCTGCCACGGCCGTTTCGTCTGCGCGCTGCTGCCACGCGGCACGCAGGACTGCCCGTTCCGAGGCAAGCAGCCCGGCACGAATGCTGAACTCGTCGTTCTGCTGGAGTGAATCGACCAGGCAACGGGCAGCAACGGCCACCGGGCAGGATGCGCAGAGCTTCAACGGCTTGTTCAGCGACCCCCCTAGACTGTTCTTCACTTCTTCGGGGTCTTCGTGCGGTCCGTCCCCTGTGGGAACGAAAAGATCGGTGTTCCAGTTGGCACAATGGGCAGATTCCGCCCAGTGCTTTCCGGGCACCTTCTCGGATTCACGGATCAGGGGCGACCAGTCCCCCTGACGCGCAGCCTCGATGAGGCCGGATATGTCTGTGCTCATTTCGTCTCACTGTGCTTATGGCGCTCAGCGGGTTTCCCACGCGTGCGCGGAGAGGAGTTTCAGGAACGCTTGCGTGACCGCGAAGGCCGGATCGGCGCGATTGCCGGACCGTTCACCTTGTCGTCCGTCGCACTCGGTCCTACGAAGTGCATTTCGGAGATGGCTCGGATATCTTCCTCGGCGAACTGGACGTGCTTCCCGAACTTCCGATGGGGCAGCAACGAGATGCGCTCGCGCAGCCACTTTTCAGGGATGTTCAGCCGTTGAGCCGCCTCGTCGTATCCGACGTGAATACGGTTGTCACGGGGTTCCGAAGGTCGTCCGTTCACCAAGGAATCGACATCGCCGACGCGGGCGAGCAGTCCCACCACAGCCGCGAGGCCCTGCAACTCCGCAGCCCCGAGAGCTGTCGCGTGGGCGTCCGCGGTGGTCGCGACCGTCATCGGGCTTCCAGCCCGTGCAGCGTGGCCGTACGGAGGTCGAATACGTGACACGTATCCGCCCATCCGGCATGGGGGAACGAGCGGATGATCCAACGCGCGATCGTGAGGGCCTTGGCTCGCGCGACGGGAACAACTCGGCCTTGCTCGTCCACGGCGGTGAGCCGCAGATGTGGCCACAGCGTCCGAGGCCCCTGAAGGCGGACTCGAACCTCGACTGCGCCCGGCAGCATGGGCGCGAGCCGCTTGGCCAGTCGCTCGCCCGCTGCCGCGGGGGTGGCACCCCTTGGGTTGCAGCCCGTACTGGGGTACATGCGACACTCTTCTATTGGTACGCCGCTCCGGTAGTGCCGTGCGAGGACACGGAGTGGCTGACTCGGCGACCGTGAAGCCTCTGGCAGGAGGCGAACGGCCGTGCGCTGTCCGGCGTCCGGGAGGTGCGAACTCTCGGACGCCGCTGGCATTTACGGGGCAACCCGCGCACGAAAGTGCTGGTTGCCGCTCGTCCACCAGGCCGGTGGCACGGTGGATGAGCACGACAGAGGGGCGTGCGAGGCCCCTCTTTTTTCGCTAAGATGAAGCTATCTCAGCTCAACCTAAAAGTCAACGGTCCGAGGTTTCCTCGAACTACCCAAAAAACGAGGTCCGTGATGCCAGCTCGACGGTTCGACCGTGAACGCGTGCGTTCGGTCCGGCGGGCTGCCGAGAAGACGCAGGCAGAAGTGGCCGAGGCGCTTGGCGTCGCGGGTACGACGGTCGTCGGCTGGGAGAGCGGCGCCGCCGAGCCAGACCAGGAGAAGCTGCCACAACTCGCCCAGGTGCTCGGGCGCGACCTCGACGACATCTTCCCTCGCTTCGGCCGTCCCGACCTGACCGACCTTCGTTGCGACGCCGGCCTCTACCGGTACGAGACGGCAGCAGTGATCGGCACGAAGAGCGACGGTCCTGTGGCAGGCGCGGAGAAGGGCGAGCGGAAGCTCAAGGAGAGGTACATCCCGGCGCTGGCTCAGGCGTACGGGGTCACCGAGGACGAGCTGACGCGGGCGCAGGACCGGTCCATGGCCAGGACGCAAGGCCAGGACGAGGACGAGGCAGAGGCCGCCCCCGCGGCCGGGGAGGAGCCGCCTCGCACTCTGACCGAGAAGATCGCCTTCCTCCTGGACAGGTCGTACCCCGGACAGCAGCCACCGGGGGACGCGGAGATCGCCGACGGGGTCAACGCGCACGCGGGTTCGCAGGTCGTCACGGCGAAGGGCATCGAGGAACTGCGCACGGGCACAGAGGAAGATGCGCCGCTGATCGTCCGACAAGGACTGGCGAACTTCTTCGGCGTCACCCCGCTGTACTTCGAACCTTCCGAGGCAGTGGTTCGCCAGGTGTACGAGGGGCTGCGGCTCATGTCCGCCGCGAACAAGGGGAAGGTCGGACGAGTCAGGGGCCGCGGTCTCGGCGCCGAGGGCCTGCCGCCCGGCGTTCTGTCGATCTTGAACGACTTGGCGGACGAGTTGGACAAGGCCGACCCGGACTCAAACGGCTAACGCCGCCCACCCGCCTGCCCGGCGAGGCAAGGCAGCTCCTGCTGCTGCCCTTCCCCCTCGTCGGCATACGCCTGCTGTATCCCCGCGGGCGCGGGGAGCAGCGCGGGTCATGCCCGACGACTCGTTGGTGTTCGGGTCCATCCCCGCGGGCGCGGGGAGCAGTGCTGTTCTTCCAGAAGTTTTCCTTGACCTTGGGGTCCATCCCCGCGGGCGCGGGGAGCAGGAGCAGGGCGGCGACCCCCTCGAACATGTCGTGGGTCCATCCCCGCGGGCGCGGGGAGCAGGCCGGAGCCTGACGGGATGGACGATGATCGAGGGGTCCATCCCCGCGGGCGCGGGGAGCAGGCGCGGTGGCATCACGCGGGCGAGTTCGAGCAGGGTCCATCCCCGCAGGCGCGGGGAGCAGACACCGCCGTCCTCGTCGATGTACGTGGCCTCGGGTCCATCCCCGCGGGCGCGGGGAGCAGCCGACGGGGCCGCGCTGAGCCGCTGGCAGAAGGGGTCCATCCCCGCGGGCGCGGGGAGCAGTCCGCCGTGTGGGGGAACTTGACCGGCAGGCCGGGTCCATCCCCGCGGGCGCGGGGAGCAGGTCGGCATGAGCTTGGAGCCGATGCTGTGGGCGGGTCCATCCCCGCGGGCGCGGGGAGCAGTCGGCGGGGTCGATGGGGGAGTAGACCGCGCCGGGTCCATCCCCGCGGGCGCGGGGAGCAGTCGGTGCGGCGGTTGCCGTGGTTGTGCCGGTGGGGTCCATCCCCGCGGGCGCGGGGAGCAGCTGCGTCGTGACGCGCTCGGGCGGCGGCGGGGGGGTCCATCCCCGCGGGCGCGGGGAGCAGCCGAAGCGGACCCGCAGTTGGCGGGCCGCGCGGGGTCCATCCCCGCGGGCGCGGGGAGCAGGTGGATGACGCGCGCGCGGATCTCTTCGGCGAGGGTCCATCCCCGCGGGCGCGGGGAGCAGTCGGCCACGGGGGCGTCTGCGGCTGCTGTGACGGGTCCATCCCCGCGGGCGCGGGGAGCAGCGCTCGGACTCGGCCAGGATCCGGCCGTCCCCGGGTCCATCCCCGCGGGCGCGGGGAGCAGCAGGAGCAGCACGAGGCGCCCCCGCAGCACGGGGGTCCATCCCCGCGGGCGCGGGGAGCAGTCCTCGAACTCCACCGGGCCGATGTCGTACAGGGGTCCATCCCCGCGGGCGCGGGGAGCAGATGCCGGAGGCCCACTGGGACATGAAGCCGTCGGGTCCATCCCCGCGGGCGCGGGGAGCAGGCGTTCTCCGCCGCGAGGGCGGTCACGGTGTTGGGTCCATCCCCGCGGGCGCGGGGAGCAGGCATGGACTCGTAGGCGCTGGACCGCCCGCCGGGGTCCATCCCCGCGGGCGCGGGGAGCAGGTCGCCCACCGCATCGAGGAAGACAAGATCACGGGTCCATCCCCGCGGGCGCGGGGAGCAGAGCGCGGTGCCCTTGCCGTACGTGGCGCTGATGGGTCCATCCCCGCGGGCGCGGGGAGCAGTCTCGTTGACCTGGGCGTTTAGCGGGAGACGAAGCCCTTCTGAGCAACAAGCAGAGATTCGGACATTTCCACCACCCGACTGGACGAACCACCCTCATGCATCCCACTAGGCGCAGGATACGTACCGGGAATCC
>NZ_BAAGSO010000051.1:0-94231 GCF_054782395.1 Streptomyces daliensis
CGCACTTGTCGCCGCCCGAGGAGACACCCCGGCACGGCACCGACCCCCACCACACACCAACCCCACACGGCCACCGGCACAAACCAAGAACCACGCGGCGCCAGCCGCGTACTACGGGTCCACACGCCGCGCCGAAGCCACCGGCCAGGCAGCCGAACACGGCGCCAAGCCACACGACGGCACCCCACCGGGCGACGGCGCCAAAACTGTTGTGGGCAAGCGTCCCGCTCGGCGGGACGGGTGGGCACAACCCGTGCCACCGGCCCGCAGCCGCGAACGAGAGCCCAAGGGGCACCCACACCAGGCGCACCCCCACAAGAAACAGGCACCCCGTGTGACCATCACCCCGCACCCCGCGAAGGGGCACACCACGGTGAAGGGGCAACCCCCCGTTTCCACCCCCTACCCGTGGCCGTCGAGGAAGCGGGTGATGCCGTTGGCGATTTGTTGGACCGCGATGGCCGACAGGAGCATGCCCGAGAGGCGGGTGACGAGGACGACGCCGCCGTCCTTGATGACCCGGATGATCAGCAACGAATACCGCATCGCCAGCCACAGCACCACGTGAATGGCCACGATCGCGGCCCACACGGAGAGCTGCCCGCCGAACCCGTGCGCGTGCTGGACGGCCAGGATGACGGAGACGATCGCGCCGGGCCCCGCCAGCAGCGGCATGCCCAGGGGGACGAGCGCGGCGTTGACGTCCTTCGTCTGGGTGGGCTCGTCGGTCTTGCCGGTCAGCAGGTCGAGCGCGACGAGCAGGAGCAGCAGTCCGCCAGCGACCATCAGCGCGGGGACGGAGACGTGCAGGTAGTCGAGGATCTGCTGGCCGCAGATGCCGAAGACGGTGATGACGCCGAAGGCCACGGCCGTCGCCTGCAACGCCATCTTGCGCTGCACTTTCGCGGGCCGGCCCGAGGTGAGGGCCAGGAAGATCGGCGTGATGCCGGGCGGGTCCATGATCACGAAAAGGGTGACGAAGACGGACCCGAAAAGGGCGAACTCGAACACGGTGCGGTGCCTCGCTGAACGGTGCTGAACGGTCCGGCGCCGGTGGTGACCGGGGCAACGCCGGAGAAACGGTGCGGGTGAAGGGGGACGGGGCCGAGCGACGGACGTCCCCGTCGCGTCAGCCCGTGACGGGCGAGGCGCCTGACCCGCGCGCCGCGATCTCGGCATAGACGTCCGGGTCCGTGGTGTGCTCGCCGAGCACACAGGTCTTCCGGCTGCCGTGGTAATCGCTGGACCCCGTGGCGAGGATCCCGAGGTCGGCCGCGAGGCCGTGCAGCCGCTGCCGGGTCTCCGGGTCGTGGTCCATGTGGTCGGCCTCGACGCCGTCGAGCCCGGCGGCGGCCATGTCGGCTATCGCGCGCTCGGGCACGATCTGGCCGCGCTTGGCCGCGAGGGGGTGTGCGAAGACGGCGACGCCGCCCGCGCCCTTGATCAGACGCAGCGCGTCGAAGGGGTCCAGTTCGTGCTTGTCCACGTAGGCGCGTCCGTCATTGGCGATCCACTCCTCCGTGAAGGCGTCGGAGACCGTCGCGATGACGCCCGCCTCGACCATGGCGGTCGCGATGTGCGGCCGTCCGACCGCGCCGTCGCCCGCGATCTCGGCCACCCGCTCCCAGGTCACCGGGACGCCCAGCCCGCGCAGCTTCTCGACCATGCCCTGCGCGCGGGGCACCCGGTCGTCGCGGACCAGTTCCCGTTCGCGGGCCAGCTCGGGTTCCTCTGGGTCGAAGAGGTAGGCGAGCATGTGGAGGCTGATGCCGTCGAGGCGGCAGGAGAGTTCGGCGCCGGTGACCAGCGTCAGCCCGGTGGGCAGTGCCGCCTTGGCCTCGGCGTGTCCGGCCACCGTGTCGTGGTCGGTCAGCGCGACGACGTCGAGCCCGGCGGCCCTGGCGTTGCGGACCAGTTCGGCGGGTGAGTCGGTGCCGTCCGACGCGGTGGAGTGGGTGTGCAGGTCGATGCGCACGGGGCGGGACTCCAACTTACGGGCGGAAGCGGCGGGCGGACCCCAGGATAGCCGCAGCTCGCCGTGCCCCTGTCAGCCGCACCGCCGCCCACCTGGGCCCACGGGCGCAACCCCCTCAGCGCCGACGCTCGACGCCGGGCAGGACGCGCTCAGGACATGATGCGCGGCGAGAGCGCCCCGCAGGGCAGCAGATCGACCTCGGCACCGGCGTCGCGCAGGTCGGTGAGGACGAGTTCGTCGTACATCAGCAGCCCGGACTGCTCCGGCCAGACGATCGCCCACAGCCACAGCCCCCGCGCCTCGCCCGCGAAGACGGCGCGGTCGTCGGCCGCTCCGGAGACGTTCCAGAGGGGGGTGGGGCGTCCGGCGGCCAGTACCTTCACGTCAGGGGCCTGGTCGACGCTCATCCAGGGGCCGGGGTCGGGGCCGTCTATCCCGGCGTAGCGCGCGCCGAGGCCGACGCCCAGTTCCTCGGCGATGAGCAGGAGTTCACCGGGGCCGCCGAGCGGGCTGGGCCCGGAGCAGGCGACCGCCGTCGCGCGTCCGCCGCTTCTGTCGTCGCCCGCGCAGGCGACGCCCGTGAACAGCCAGCCGACGGGCAGCGGCCAGGGCATCCAGACAGGGACCTTCGTACGGCCGACGACGACCGCGAGCGCTTCGACGCTGGGCGGGATGACCGGCTGGAGCGGATGCACGATGCCGTGCACGTCGCACTGCCAGGTGTCGGCGAAGAGACCGGGCGCCCGGACCCGGCCACCGCACTTCGGGCAACTGGGTTCGCCCCTCATGGAGCACAACGGTCCTACCCGGTCGCCGCCCCGTCAAGGACGATCACCGGCCCGGTCACCGGCGGAGCGCACCGGCACCCGGTCGCCGCACGGGCTGGGCCCGCCACCAGGATATTTACATGTACCTTGCATTAGTTAGCGTAGCTAACTTAAAATGTTGTACGTGCCAACGGCACGGCGACCCCACGGGAAGCCACCAGCAACCACCACCAATACGCAGCGAAGGAGCACAGCGGCCATGAGTGGTGATCCGTTCGACGAAGGCGGAGGCAGCATCCTCCGGCAGCCCATGGCGGTATGGGCCACGGCGGGCGCGGCAGTCGTCGCCTTCATGGGCATCGGGCTCGTCGACCCGATCCTGCCCTCCATCGCCAAGGGCCTGGACGCCTCCCCCAGCCAGGTCTCCCTCCTGTTCACCTCGTACTTCCTCATCACCGCCGTCGCGATGCTGGTGACCGGCTTCGTCTCCAGCCGCATCGGCGGGCGCAAGACCCTGCTCGCCGGGCTCGCGCTGGTGATCGTCTTCGCGGCGCTCTCCGGCATGTCGGGGTCCGTCGGCGAGCTGGTCGGGTTCCGCGCGGGCTGGGGACTGGGCAACGCGCTCTTCGTCTCCACCTCGCTCGCCGTGATCGTCGGAGCGGCCGCGGGCGGCAGCGCGGCGGCGATCCTGCTCTACGAGTCGGCCCTCGGCCTCGGCATGGCCTGCGGCCCACTGGTGGGCGCCGTGCTCGGCGACATGAAGTGGCGCTACCCGTTCTTCGGGACCGCGGCGCTGATGGCCGTCGGCTTCGTCGCCATCACCGTCTTCCTGAAGGAGCAGCCGAAGCCGGCCCGCAAGACCTCACTGCTCGACCCCATCAAGGCGCTCGGCCACGGCGGGCTCGCCTCGGCTGCGGCGTCGGCGTTCTTCTACAACTACGCCTTCTTCACCGTCCTGGCCTTCACGCCCTTCGTGCTGAACATGTCCCCGTACCGCTCCGGCGGCGTCTTCTTCGCCTGGGGCGTGCTGCTCGCGGTCTTCTCCGTACTGGTGGCACCGCGGCTACAGGAGCGGTTCGGGTCGCTGAAGGTGCTGGGCGGCTCGCTGGTCCTGATGGCGGCCGACCTGCTGGTGCTCGGCTACGGGAACCACACGACGGCGATCGTCGCGACGATCCTGTCCGGCGCCTTCATCGGCATCAACAACACCGTCTTCACCGAGCTGGCCCTCGGCGTCTCGGACGCGCCCCGGCCCGTGGCGAGCGCGGGCTACAACTTCGTGCGCTGGTTCGCCGCCGCCGCGGCGCCGTTCCTCGCGCCGAAGATCGAGGAGTGGACCGACGTCCACATCCCGTTCGTCGTCGCCGCCGTGGCCGCAGCGGTGGGCGCGGCCGTCGTCGGCGTCCGCAGGAAGTCGCTGACGCACGACGCCGAGGAGCTGCTGCCCGCGCACGAGCGCGAGGACGCGAACACGGGCGCGGGCGCTGACGCGGAGGAAGCCGCTCCCTCCCACGCGCAGGCGGCAGGCGCCCGCTGACGGGAGCGCCCGGACTCAGTCCGTCAGGTCCACCGAGCCACGGTGCGGATCGCGCAGATCCGTGCCGTGGCTCAGCCATCGCTCCTCCAGGGCCGAAGCGCCGTGCACCCGCTTCCAGGCCGCCTCGTTCGGCGTCATGGGCAGCAGCGGCAGAAAGCGCACCGGTTCCAGGGGCGCGTCCAGCTCCAGATCCTCGACGAGGCCACCGGGCTCGGCCACCAGCACCGAGGTGAACGGCGCACCGGGCCACAGCGGTTCGCCGACGTCCAGGGAGGCGCCGGGCGCCACGACGACGCCCTCGACCTGGGGCGAGGCGGCGAGCACGGCGAGAGGCCGCAGCACCTTGTCGGTCTCGGCCCCCGCGAGCCGTACCGACAGCACCAGCTCGGCGCGCGGCCCGCGGTCCGGGTCGGCGAGGGCCCCCGTGGGGTCGGCCATCGGCGCGACCGACATCCCGAGCGTGGCGTACCGCGCGATGTCGCCGTCCACAAAGCGCAGCACCTCGATGCGCTCGGTGCCGAGGAAGGTCACGGCGGCCCGCGCGTCGGGCTCGCCCAGCGCCGTCAGATAGCGGGCCTCGACCAGTTTCGATACGTCAGCCATGTCCGCGAGCATAGATCGCGGGCCGCACGCGTCCGCGGAACGGGCACCACACGGGCGTCGCACCACCACCGCACGGGGCCGACGGTGCGGCATGGGGACGGGATGGGCGGGTACACGCGCGTACGCGGGGATGTGCGGTGAAGCGTGGGGGTACGCGTGAGGCCGAACGTAAGGACGAGGCAAAGAGCGCTACGGCACGGCCCAAACCGACAGTTGGACAGTGCGCGCGGTGTTACCGTTGACTGCTGGTCAAGGCAGGTGTAGATCGTCCCCCACGGGGGACCGGCCGGAGGAGGTGGGACCTGACATGGATCCGAGTCGACCGTGCAGTACCAACCGCTCTTCTGTCCGGAAGCCGCGTCCCCGCTCCTAGGGCCCTTACTCCCCCACCGCCTCACGGTGAAACCTCCAAGAGGGCCTTTATTTTTGCCGGGTTCGCGCGACGGAAGAGCGCGTGAGGTTCGCTCCATCCCGTCCCGCAAGCGAACGCCGTCACCGCTGCCACGCGTGGTGCCCGCTTTGCAGACCTCCGGCAGGCTCCCCCCACCGTAGGTCCACATTCCGGGCAGCGCTGCGCCCCGCACCGACGGCACGGCACCGCACAAGGAGCCCAGCATGTCGATGATCCGAGACCTGCGCGAAGCCGTCAGGCCCGCACTGCGCAAGGGCGAGCGCGCGACGTACTCGTCGTACGACCTCACCCGTGGCCACAGCGGCGGCAGCGCCGTCGTGGACTGCGCCGTCTACCGCGAAGGACGGCGCTGCACCGATCAGTTGAGCCCTGCCGAGGCACTGCGCGAGGTGCGCTCGGGCAGTGGCGACGACTTCGTGTGGATCGGGCTGCACGAGCCCACGGAACAGGAGTTCTCCGGGATCGCCACGGACTACGGCCTGCACCCGCTCGCCGTCGAGGACGCGGTCCACGCGCACCAGCGGCCCAAGCTGGAGCGCTACGACGACAGCGTCTTCACCGTCTTCAAGACCATCCACTACGTGGAGCACGCCGAACTCACCGACTCCAGCGAGGTCGTGGAGACCGGCGAGGTGATGTGCTTCACCGGCCGGGACTACATCATCACCGTGCGGCACGGCGGCCAGGGCTCGCTGCGCGCGCTGCGGCACCGCCTGGAGGACGACCCCGAACTGCTGGCCAAGGGGCCCTCGGCGGTGCTCCACGCCATCGCCGACCAGACCGTGGACGGCTATCTGGCGGTGGCGGACGCGGTCCAGGACGACATCGACGCCGTCGAGATCGAGGTCTTCTCCGAGAGCGCGGGCAAGGGGAAGCGCGGCGGCGACGCGGGACGGATCTACCAACTCAAGCGCGAGGTGCTGGAGTTCAAGCGCGCCGTCTCCCCGCTGCTGCGGCCCATGCAGACGATGAGCGAGCGCCCGATGCGGGTGATCGACACGGACATCCAGAAGTACTTCCGCGACGTGGCCGACCACCTGGCCCGCGTCAACGAGCAGGTGCTCGGCTTCGACGACCTGCTGAACTCCATCCTCCAGGCCAACCTCGCGCAGGCGACCGTCGCGCAGAACGAGGACATGCGCAAGATCACCTCGTGGGCGGCCATCTTCGCCGTGCCGACGATGATCGCGGGGATCTACGGCATGAACTTCGACTACATGCCGGAACTGGAGTGGCGGTACGGCTATCCCGCCGTGCTCGTCGTCACCGTCGGCATCTGCTTCGCCATCCACCGCGGCTTCAAGCGCAACGGCTGGCTCTAGCCGAAGTGGCGCGCGACCCGCTGCGGCGGGGGCGGGGCCGACGAGGAGGCGCGCGGTAGCCTGCCCGTATGACCGCTCCCGGCACCGAGCTGCTCGACCAGGCCCTCGTCGAAGAGGCCACCAAGAAGTCCGGCCTCGTCTGGGTACGCGGCCCCGAAGGCCCCTCCCGGGCACTGTGGCACGTATGGCACGACGGCGCCGTCTGCCTCGTCGGCGACGGGCCCCTGGAGCAGCCCCTTGAGGGGCTCGGGCTCGTGGACGGTGGCACGGCGACCGTCACCGTACGCAGCAAGGACAAGGGCGGACGGCTGGTGGCCTGGAGCGCGCGGGTGGCCGAGCCCGAGGTCGGCGGCGAGGCGTGGCAGGCGGCCGTCGACGAGCTGAAGGGGAAGCGGCTGAACGCGCCCGACGCGGACACGGTCACGGAGCGGTGGGCGCGCGAGTGCCGCGTACTGCGCCTGGTGCCCGAGGGGGAACCCGCGCAGAAGCCCGGCGCCATGCCGGACGGCTCCCAGGCCGCCGCGCCCCTGTCCACCGACGCGACGACGCGGCTGCCGCAGCCGGCCGGGCTGCCGAAGCTGCTGTTCCGCAGGCGCCGGAAGTAAGCCGGGAGCGCCCAGGGAGCTGCGTTCGGCCTGTGCTCAGCCCGTGCTCAGCCCTTGGCCGCCGAGATGCTCTTGCCGTAGTCCACGACCTTGTCCTTGGCGGGGGCGCTGAGCGAGAAGTCCTTGTTCCAGTCCTTCAGTTCCAGCGTCCCGGCCCCGCCGCCCCGCTCGACCCGCAGCGGGTACGGGGTGCCGCTGAGCGAGACGTCCAGGACGCCGCCGCTGCCCTTGCCCGCGCGCACGCGGACCGTCCTGGTGCCGCCCACCTCGCCGCGGTCGCCGGTCTCGCGCGCGCCCTCCAGGCTCAGCAGCCCGTCCAGCAGCACCCGCATCTCGGTGAAGCCGCTGAGCTGCTCGTACGCGGGGTCGCCGTCGGGCACCTTCACGTACTTGCCCTCCAGCTTGCCCGCCGCCTGGACGTCCGACTTGGTGGGCTCCTGGTCGCCCTTGCCCTGCCTGGCCCAGAAGTCGGCGTCGGCCTTGAGGTAGAGGGCCTTGTCCACCCGCAGCAGTTCGAAGGTGTGCCCGCCCTTGGCCGACACCTCGCCCACGCCGCCAGTCTGCTTGAGGCGCATGTCCAGCTCGTAGGTGCGGCCCTTGCTGACGACGTTGCCGGTGAGCTTGACCGCGTCGGCGCCGCGTGCCGCGCTCAAGGCCTTCTTCTCGATCTTGGCTGCGGAGAGCTTGCCGACCCCGTTCGTGCCCTTGTCCGGGTCCTCGCTGCCGCAGGCCCCGAGGACCGCCGTCAGCCCCACGCAGACGGCCCCTGCCAACGCTGCACTCCGTCGCTTGCGGGCGCGTCCAGTCACGTCGGCTTCCTCCTGGAGGTCGGGGCTGGACCGCACCCTACCCGTGCCGGTACCCGGTGATGGAAGCCAGCCGTCCGGACCATGCCACGGGGCCACGGCGGGCCGGGGCACGCTAGCCTGAAACAGGCAAAGCGCGCATAAGCGACCCTCGTACACCTCC
Source organism: Streptomyces daliensis (assembly GCF_054782395.1). Lineage (NCBI taxonomy): Bacteria > Bacillati > Actinomycetota > Actinomycetes > Kitasatosporales > Streptomycetaceae > Streptomyces > Streptomyces daliensis. Next base: position 8,191 of record NZ_BAAGSO010000051.1, read on the forward strand.
GTACACAGGCTGCGGGGCTCGTGTAGTGCGCACCCCGCTCCTACGGACGAGGAGGGCCTGAGCATGGCCGCGGGCGCCTCCCGGGTCTTCGTCTCGCACCTCTCCGGCATCGCCGTCTTCGACCCGGGCGGCGATCAGGTCGGACGGGTCCGCGACGTCGTCGTCATGCTCCGCGTGGGCGGCAAGCCGCCCGGCGTGCTCGGCCTGGTCGTCGAGGTGGTGAACAGGCGCCGCGTCTTCGTGCCCATGACCCGGGTCACCGGCGTCGAGTCGGGCCAGGTCATCACGACGGGCGTCGTCAACATGCGCCGCTTCGAGCAGCGCCCCGCCGAGACCCTCGCGCTCGGCGAGCTGCTGGACCGCCGCGTGACGCTGGTGGAGACGGGCGAGCAGGTCACGGTGCTGGACGTGAGCATGCGGCAGTTGCCCGCGCGCCGTGAGTGGGAGCTGGACAAGGTCTTCGTGCGCAAGGGCAAGGGCGGGACGCTCAGACGGCGCGGGGAGACCCTGACCGTCGAGTGGTCGGCGGTGACCGGCTTCGCACTGGAGGAGCGCGGCCAGGGCGCGGCCACCCTGCTGGCCACCTTCGAGACCCTGCGCCCCGCCGACCTCGCGAACGTGCTGCACCACCTCTCCGCGAAGCGGCGCGCCGAGGTGGCGGCGGCGCTCGACGACGACCGGCTGGCCGACGTGCTGGAGGAGCTGCCCGAGGACGACCAGGTCGAGATCCTCGGCAAGCTCAAGGACGACCGCGCCGCCGACGTCCTGGAGGCCATGGACCCCGACGACGCGGCCGACCTCCTCTCCGAGCTGCCCGAGCAGGACAAGGAGCGGCTGCTGGAGCTGATGCGGCCCCAGGACGCCGACCCGGTGCGGCGGCTGCTCTCGTACGAGGAGGGCACGGCGGGCAACATCATGACCACCGAGCCCATCGTGCTGCGTCCCGACGCCACGGTGGCGGAGGCGCTGGCGCGGGTGCGCGACGAGGACCTGCACGCCCCGCTGGCGGCCCAGGTCTACGTCTGCCGCCCGCCGGACGAGACGCCCACCGGGCGCTATCTCGGCGTCATCCACTTCCAGCGGCTGCTGCGGGAGCCGCCCTTCACGCTGGTCGGCTCGGTCCTCGACTCCGGGCTGCTGCCACTGCCGCCCGACACGACGCTGCCCGCGCTGACGGGCTACCTGGCGACGTACAACATCGTCGCGGCGCCCGTCGTGGACGAGGCCGGGCACCTGCTGGGCGCGGTCACCGTGGACGACGTCCTCGACCATCTGCTCCCCGACGACTGGCGCGAGGCGGCGGCACACGGGCTGGAGCGCGTGGAGGGCCTGGGCGCGGAAGGGTTGGGCACGGAGGGGGTGACGGGGCGTGGCTGAGCGGGACGGGAACAGGGAGCGGGACCGGGACGGCGCGGAACGTGAACGGGACCGGGAACGCGACCGTGACAGGGAAAGGGAGCGGACGGGGCGGGCGCGGCTCGATCAGCCACGTGCCGCGCGCCGCAGGCTGCTCCCCGAGTACGACCCGGACGCCTTCGGGCGGCTCTCGGAGGAGATCGCGCGCTTCCTGGGGACCGGCAGGTTCATCGTCTGGATGACGGTCGTCATCATCGTCTGGCTCGGCTGGAACGTGCTCATGCCGGGGCCACTGCGCTTCGACGAGTACCCCTTCATCTTCCTGACCCTCATGCTGTCCCTCCAGGCCAGCTACGCGGCCCCGCTCATCCTCCTCGCGCAGAACCGCCAGGACGACCGCGACCGCGTCAACCTGGAGCAGGACCGCAAGCGCAACGAGCGCAGCATCGCGGACACCGAGTTCCTGACCCGTGAGATCGCCTCGCTGCGCATGGGGCTCGGCGAGGTCGCCACCCGGGACTGGATCAGGTCCGAGCTCCAGGACGTGCTCAAGGAACTGGAGCAGCACGGAACGGCATCCGGCCCGGCCCCGGGAACGCCCCCTGGACCGAGTGACCAAGACCGCTGACCCCGTCCCTTCGGAGAGGCGGCACGGGCGCCGTACCATTTGGCCATGGCTACCGACACTCCCGCATCCACCCCCACCGAAGACGCGGTCCGCGCCGCGCTCGCGACGGTGAACGACCCGGAGATCCACCGGCCGATCACCGACCTGGGGATGGTCAAATCCATCGACATCGCGCCCGACGGCGCCGTCGACGTCGGGGTCTATCTGACGGTGTCCGGCTGTCCGCTGCGCGAGACCATCACGTCGAACGTGACGGACGCCGTCTCGCGCGTCGAGGGCGTCACCCGCGTCGCCGTCGAGCTGGACGTGATGAGCGACGAGCAGCGGCGCGAGCTGGCCTCCACGCTGCGCGGCGGCAAGGCCGAGCGCGAGGTGCCCTTCGCGCAGCCCGGTTCGCTGACGCGGGTCTACTGCGTCGCCTCCGGCAAGGGCGGTGTCGGCAAGTCCTCGGTGACGGTGAACCTCGCGGCGTCCCTCGCGGCCGACGGGCTGAAGGTCGGTGTCGTCGACGCCGACATCTACGGCCACTCGGTCCCCAGGATGCTGGGCGCCGACGGCACCCCCACCCAGGTCGAGGACATGATCATGCCGCCGTCGGCGAACGGCGTGAAGGTCATTTCGATCGGGATGTTCACCCCGGGCAACACCCCGGTGGTCTGGCGCGGCCCGATGCTCCACAGGGCGCTCCAGCAGTTCCTGGCCGACGTCTTCTGGGGCGATCTCGACGTGCTCCTGCTCGACCTCCCGCCCGGCACCGGTGACATCGCCATCTCGGTCGCGCAGCTCGTCCCCAACGCCGAGATCCTCGTCGTCACCACCCCGCAGCAGGCGGCGGCCGAGGTCGCCGAGCGCGCGGGCTCCATCGCCGTGCAGACGCACCAGAAGATCGTGGGCGTCATCGAGAACATGTCGGGCATGCCCTGCCCGCACTGCGACGAGATGATCGACGTGTTCGGCACGGGCGGCGGCCGGCGCGTCGCCGAGGGCCTCACGAAGACGACGGGCGCCGAGGTGCCCGTCCTGGGCGGCATCCCGATCGACCTCCGGCTGCGCGAGGGCGGCGACGAGGGCAAGCCCGTCGTCCTGACCGACCCCGACTCCCCCGCGGGCTCCGCGATCCGCTCCATCGCGAGCAAGCTGGGCGGGCGTCAGCGCGGCCTGTCGGGCATGTCGCTGGGGCTGACGCCGAGCAACAAGTTCTGAGCGACGAGTTCCGGGCCACCACCCGAACGGCCGGTAGCCGCTCTGCCGTACGCGGTACGGCCCCTGGGTACAGGTAAGGGGCGTCCTCCCTTGGAGGGCGCCCCTTACGCGTACAAGGTGGGAGGCGGCTCAGTCCTCCACGGGCTCGACGGACGACTCCGCTGGCTCGGCGGTCACGGGCTCGACGCTGCCCACGGACCGGTCGCCGCTCAGCGTCCGGTGCTCGTAGGCGGTGATGTCCTTGACCACGGAGAACCCCAGCCCGTAGGCGCTCATCCCGCGCCCGTAGGCACCGATGTGCACGCCCTCCTGGGCCGCGCCCGCCAGCACCCAGCCGTACTCGGACTCGCGGTAGTGGAAGTCGGTCGGCACGCCGTCCACCGGCAGCGAGAGCGCCGACCAGCCAGGACCGTCCAGGGCGTCGGCCAGCTCCCAGGCCACCCCGGTCTGCTGGTCGAGCCAGTCCTGCCGCAGCCCGCGCTCCATCTCCAGCGGCCATGTGCACGACAGCAGCCCGGAACCGGCCAGCCAGGCGGCCGTCGAGACCGAGGTCGCCTCCAGGACGCCCGTACCGTCGGCGCTGCGCCGCACGGGGCGGCTCGCGACCGTCACCACGACGGCGAAGCGCTGCTCCTCCGGGCTGGTCTCGTTCCTGAGCGAGGGCTCCTCGCCATGGCCGGTCGAGCCGTGTTCGACGGTGCCGTCGGCGGCGGCTCCCACCTGGAGGAGCCAGCGCGGACCTGTGAACGCCTCGTCGAGGCCGTACCACGGAAATGCAGCCATCAGAAAGCCGTCCACCGCCCGCCGTTCATCCGGGAGTCCCGGTGTGGCGGGCCCGGATTCACCGGCCACCCGACTCGTCGTCTCCATCTTCGCGACGCCTCCTCATTGCCCTGTGCCACGGGCAGCCTGCCCCCCTCGGACGGCGGCCCCGGACACAGGGAGGATAGCTACCCGGGTCCGCCGTGTCGGGCATGACAGGAGATCGGGTGGCGTCGGGGACGTGAGATGAGCCTCATCAGGCCGCCGCGCTGCGGGCACGGGCGGCCAGGGAACGGCGGGCCAGGCTCAGGTGGCGTCGGCGTCGAAGGGGGGCGGGTCGCTCTTCGAGAGCGGGTCGCGCTTGGCCGACGGGCCCGCCTCGCCCGCCTCCGGCGCTTCGTCCTTGCGCAGGCTCAGGCGACCGCCCGCGGCGCCCGCCGCACCCGCAGCGCCCGCCGCGGCCGAGGCTCCGGCGCCGCCCGCGGACGAGCCGCCCCCTGTGCCGTTCACGGCGTCCGTGACCTCGGCCAGGTCCTTGCGCAGGTCGAAGCCGTTGCGGATCTCCTTGATACCGAGATCGTCGTTGTCCAGAAGGTGCTTGCGGGCGAAGTTCTTGGGGTTCAGATCCTCGAAATCGAAGTCCTTGAACTCCGGACCGAGTTCGGACCGGATATCTTCCTTCGCGTTGTCCGAGAACTGCCGCACCTTGCGGATGAACGAGGCGACGTCCTGGATCACCTTGGGCAGCTTGTCAGGACCGAAAATGAGTACGGCGAGGACGATGAGCGCCAACAGCTCTAGGGGTCCTATATCGAAGAACACCTTGCAGCTCCCTCATGCCTCGTACATTCACGGCCGATAAGGCCCGCTGTCACGGTACCCGGAGTCGGGCCCGGGGTGGGAGCCCGCCTCCTCATCTCCTCACCGGTATCTCCTCATCCGTATCATCCGTATCACCCGTCGGCCGACGAGCCGAGCCTCAGCCGCACGGTGCGTTCCTCGCCGTCGCGCTCCAGGGTGAGGGAGAGCCGGTCGCCCGGGCGGTGGCTGCGGATCTTGACGATCAGCTCCTCTCCGCTGTGCACCCTGTCGCCCTCCACCTCGGTGATCACGTCGCCCCGCTTGATCCCCGCCTCGTCCGCCGGACTGCCGGAGATGACCGGATCGCCCCCGCCGCCCTGGCTGCCGACCCGGGCGCCGTCGCCGTCGAACTCCGTGTCGAGGGTGACGCCGATGACGGGGTGGGTGGCCCGGCCGTCGTTGATCAGCTCCTCGGCGACGCGCTTGCCCTGGTTCACGGGGATGGCGAAGCCCAGCCCTATGCTGCCGCCCTCGTCGCCGCCGGGGATGCCGGAGCTGTCGTCGGCGGCCTTGATCGCGCTGTTGATCCCGACGACCCGGCCCTGGCTGTCCACGAGGGGCCCGCCCGAGTTGCCGGGGTTGATGGGCGCGTCGGTCTGGAGCGCGTCGACGTAGCTCGTCTCGCTGCCCTGCTCGCCGCCCGCCGTGATCGGGCGCTCCTTGGCGCTGATGATGCCGCTGGTGACGGTCTCCTCCAGATCGAAGGGCGCGCCGATGGCGACGACGGGATCGCCGACGCGGACCGAGTCCGAGTTGCCGAGGGGCAGCGGCTTCAGGCCCGATACGCCGGTGACCTTGACGACGGCGAGGTCGTAGCCGCCGTCCGTGCCGATGACCTCGCCCTTGGCCGTCCGGCCGCCGTGGAAGGTGACCTCTACGGAGTCGCTGCCGTCCTGCGCCGGTTCGATGACGTGGTTGTTGGTGAGGATGTGGCCGCGCTCGTCCAGCACGAAGCCCGTGCCCGTCGCCTCGCCGCCGCCCCCGCTCACATGGAGCGTCACCACTCCGGGCAGGGCCCGTTCGGCGATGCCCGCGATGCTGCCGGGGGCCCTGGCGTTCTTGCCCTCCTTCTCGGCGGGCGCCTGGGGCAGCGTCACGTCGCCGACCTCGCCGTGCCGCTCGGCGTACGCGCCGACCGCTCCCCCGATGCCGCCCGCGACCAGCGCCAGCACGATCGCGCCCACGACGGTGCGGCCCCGGCGCCGTCCGCGCTCGTGGCCCCCGCCCCCGTGGGGAACCGGGGCGGGAGCGGGCGCGTGCGGGGGCGCCCACGGGTCGTACCGCAGCCACACGGACTCCGGGTCGCCCGGTGTCTGGGGCTCCGACGGCTGGGCGTGCGGCTGGGGGTGCGGTGTGTGGGGCTGCGCTTGCGGGAGGGGCTGGTGGGGCGCTTGAGCCTGTGGGAGTGGCTGATGGGCCTGCTGAACCTGGTGGGCCTGCTGGGGCACGGGAGGCTGCGGGAACGCCTCGTACGCGCCTGCCCCGGCTCCCGCCGCCCCTCCCGCCCCCTGCTCGTGCGTCCCCGGCTCCTGCGCCGGTACGGGGGCGCTGTGCTGCGGGGGTACGGGGGTGCCCTGCGCTGGGGTGCCGCTCGGGGCCGGGGGCGCATGGGGTGCCTGGGGCTCCGGGACCGCCGTGCCCGAGCGCGGCATCGGCACGCCCTGCGGGGGCGTGGCGCCGGACGGGGGCTGGACGAGCGGGGCCGGGGCCCACGGTCCGGGGCCGCCGTAGGGAGGCGTGGCGTAGGGGTCCTCGGGGTGCAGCGGTTCCGGCGCTGGCGCGGGAGTCGCGGGAGTCGCGGCACCCTCCGACGCCTCGCCCCCACCGGCCACAGCACCGCTGTCCAGCGCACCGTCCGAGGCGCCGGGGACCCCGGGGCCGTCGGGGGCACAGGAAACGCCAGGGGCACCCGTATCCGTCGGGTCGGCGGCGGGCTGCGGGGGCGTGTCCATGGGCGCCGAGGCGCCCGCACCGGCATCAGCACCCTCTCCGGTGGTGCCGTCGCCCGCACCGTGCGGGTGCTCCGCCGCAGGCGGAACAGGCACGGCGGGCGGCGGCTGATGACCCGAGGTCCTGCGCGGGCGGCTCCACCACTTCGGCTTCGGCCCCGCGGCCTTCCCCTCGTCCATGCTCTCCCCACTGTCCCCACGGTTCGCCCCGGCAGGGCGGCAACTGGCGGCCCTAGGAGGGATTCAACCAGGTCCGGGGAGGCTCGCGCAGCGACCCTGGTGCGTCAGCGCTGCGGTGGGGCGGCCGTGGCGACCGGGGTGGGATCCGTGCCGCCGCGCACCGGCGTCCGGCCCGGCACGGCGCTGACCGTCGTGCCCGCGTACACATCCGTGCCGGAGGCCGAGGAGGACATCGCGGCCATGACCGAGGGCGAGGAGAACGTGGACAGCGAGGAGCGCACCAGGGGCGGGGAGAACACCGCGTCCCTGAGCAGCGGATAGACGTTCCCCGGTTGAAGGGGGGAGCTGGGGGGTGCCGACGGGGTGGCCGACGGAGAGCGCTGCTGGAGCGGCGCACCGCGCTCCGCCTTCACCGAGGCGCCGGAAGTGGCGGAATCGCTCAGGCTGCCGGTCCGCTCGCTCTTCTCGCCGCCCGCGCCGCGACGCCTGGCGTCGCGATCTGCGGCGGACCCCGAGGAGGCCGAACGGACCGGCCCCGCCGAGGTGTTGTCCCCCGCGGCGACCGGAGCACTGCCCGCACCGCCGGAGCCCAGCGCTCCGCCGATGGCCAGGGCCGCCAGCGAGAAGGCACCAGCGGCGGCGAAGGCGAAGCGGCGCGAACGCGAGGGGGCGGATGCGGAAGCGGACGTCGGGGAGGAGGGCGGGGCGACGCGCTCCATCTCATGTATCCGGAAGCCGCGCGCGGGGGACAGCGTGCTGCGTCCGCCCCTGCCGCCCGGCAGATAGTCGAAGGCCCACGGGGAGGAGGCCGCGGCGGCGGGAGTGACCCCGCCGCCCGGACCGCCTCGCCCGTCCGGACCTCTTCCGCCGTCGCCGTCACCGGGATCGCCGGGGTCCCCCGCGGGGAGCCCCTGCAACCGTGCCAGCAGACCGTCGGAGGGCGGTGGCGGCGCGGCGTCCGCGAAGACGTTCTTCAACCGGCGCTGAGCGTCCGCCTCGGCCTTGCAGCTCCAGCACGTCGCGAGATGTGCCAGGACGCGTTCGCGTGCGTCATGGCCCAACTCTCCGTCGACCAGGGCCGCCAGGCGGTCCCCCAGATGCTGCTCGGCGGGCGTGGGCACCTCGCCCGCTCCCGGTAGCTGGCGTCCCCTGCCTGTGCCGCTCACTCGACTCCGACCTCCCCACTCCGGGCGGACGGGATCGCCGCGCTCAGCGCGCGCTGCTGCTCCGCACGCGCCTCAGGGGAGCGGTGCTGGAGCGCCTTGCGCAGATGCGAACGTCCCCGGTGGATACGGCTGCGCACGGTGCCGAGCTTCACGCCAAGGGTGGCCGCGATCTCCTCGTACGACAGCCCTTCGATGTCACAGAGCACGACGGCCGCGCGGAACTCCGGCGCGAGGGTGTCCAGCGCCTGCTGGACGTCCGCGTCGAAGTGCGTGTCGTTGAAGTGCTGCTGCGGGGTGGGCTCACGGCTCGGCAGGCGCTCGGCCGCGTCGTCGGCGAGCGCGTCGAAACGGATGCGCTGCTTGCGCCGGACCGTGTCCAGGAACAGGTTCGTGGTGATGCGGTGGAGCCAGCCCTCGAAGGTGCCCGGGGTGTACGTGGACAGCGAACGGAAGACCCGGACGAAGACCTCCTGGGTGAGGTCCTCCGCATCGTGCTGGTTTCCCGTCAGGCGGTAGGCGAGGCGATAGACCCGCGCGCTGTGCGTGCTGACGATCTCCTCCCAGGAAGGAGGGGTCCACGCCTGGGTGTCCGCATCGGTGTCGAAAGTCGCCGTGGTCGCGGATTCGGCGGTGTGGACCTGGTCAGCGGTGTTGCTCACGGATTTCGGCTCGCCCGATGTCCTGCGGAAACGCCTCAGCATTCCGCGGTCACGGGCCGCAGCCGCACCTCCCCTGTCGGCTCTGGTGGTGTCCAGTGGAGCCCCTACCATAGCCACCTCGCCCGTTAGCTCCGGATAAGCATTTTTGACCTGCTTTTGGTCTTGCCGTTCAGACCACCGCATCGACCGCTGTCCTGACGCCATCAGATTTCCCCGACACCTTCCACCCCTCTCCAACGCCCGGTCCCATCTGCGGGTTCCCAAGCCAACGGATACAGTCCTGGTTGCGTAGACGACGGGGACAGGAGAGGGCCATTACCGGCAACCGGCAGACGAGCTGGGCTTTCGCCGACGCATACGGCGCCGAGCTTGTCGAGAACGCCGAGACTGCGGCACTGCGCTGGGCCCGCGAGCGGGCACAGGAGGCAGGGCTCCGCTCGGTGTCCCCCGGAACCGGTGCCGCGCTGCGGCTGCTGGCCGCGACCGTGGACGCCAAGGCGGTGGCCGAGATCGGGACCGGCACCGGGGTCTCGGGCATCCACCTGCTGGACGGGATGCGCCCCGACGGGGTGCTGACCACCGTCGACATCGAGCCCGAGCGCCAGCAGTTCGCCCGGCAGGCGTTCCGCGCCGCCGGCTTCGCGGGGAACAGGGCGCGCTTCATCCCGGGCCACGCCCTGGAGGTGCTGCCGCGCCTGGCCGACGGCGGTTACGACCTCGTCTTCTGCGACGGCGACCGCGTCGAGTGCCTGGACTACCTCGGCGAATCGTTGCGCCTGCTGCGTACCGGCGGCCTCGTCTGCTTCGAGGGCGTCTTCGCCGACGGCCGCACCGTCGACTCCTCCGCGCAGCCCGCCGAGGTACTCAAGCTGCGGGAGCTGCTGCGCGCCGTGCGGGAGAGCACGATTCTGGTGCCCTCGCTGCTGCCGGTGGGCGACGGACTGCTGTGCGCGGTGAAGCGGGGACAGTGACCACTGTCACTCCCCGCCGTGCCGTGACGCTCGGCGCCCGTGCGCCCACCGCACGTCACTCCCCCCTGTCATGCTGCTGTCATGCCGCTGCCCCGGAGCGCGGTGCGCGCTCCGGGGCAGCGTGAGATCGACGGGGAAGGGACACTGCTCAGCCGCAGACCTTCTTCAGCTCCTCGCCCAGCGCGGTCGCCTCGTCCGGGGTCAGCTCGACGACGAGTCGCCCACCGCCTTCGAGCGGAACGCGCATGACGATGCCCCGCCCCTCCTTGGTCACCTCGAGCGGGCCGTCGCCCGTCCGCGGCTTCATGGCCGCCATGCTCGTTCCCCTTCCTGAAACCAGCCGATCGCAGCCGACAACCCGTGTCACCGGCATCGAACACATTGCTTCCCAGCCATTATCCCGCATGGCAGGACCCGATGACCAACAACAGGTCGTATCTCTTCGGCCACGGCCTCGCACAAAACCGCCCATTCCGGCGTTCGTGCTGCGATACTTCTCCCTCTTGCCCCGCGCCCGGCGCGCTCCGCGTTTGACGCAGCTCACACCGCGGACGCCCGCGGAGCCGGGCACGGCATCTGTCGGCGCCCGATGATCTAGGTCATGCTGGCCCCATGTCCGACACCGTGCTCTATGACGTGACCGACGGCCTCGCGACGGTCACCCTCAACCGCCCCGACGCCATGAACTCCCTCAACGACGAGACGAAGGTGGCGTTGCGGGACACGCTCCGCCGGGCCGCCGACGACGAGGGCGTACGGGCCGTGCTGCTGACCGGCACCGGAAAGGCGTTCTGCGTGGGGCAGGACCTCAAGGAGCACATCGGCTCGCTCCAGCAGCAGGGCGGAAGCGCGCTGAACACGGTCGAGGAGCACTACAACCCCATCACGCTGGCCATCGCGGGAATGCCCAAGCCGGTCGTCGCGGGCGTCAACGGCGTCGCGGCGGGCGCGGGCGCGGGCTTCGCCTTCGCGGCCGACTACCGCGTCGTCGCCGACACCGCCTCCTTCAACACCTCCTTCGCCGGGGTCGCGCTCACCGCCGACTCGGGCGTCTCCTGGACGCTGCCGCGCCTGGTGGGCCCCGGACGCGCCTCGGACCTGCTGCTCTTCCCGCGCGGCGTCAAGGCGCAGGAGGCGCTGGAGCTGGGCCTCGCGAACCGCGTCGTGCCCGCAGCCGAGCTGGCGGCCGAGGCCGCCGCGGTGGCCCGCCAGCTCGCGCAGGGCCCCACCTTCGCCTACGCGGCGCTCAAGGAATCGCTCGCCTACGGCTCCGCGCACTCCCTCGCCGAGACCCTGGACAAGGAGGCCGAACTCCAGCTCCGTGCCGGCGCTTCGGCCGACCACAAGATCGCGGTGGAAGCCTTCGTGAAGAAGGAGAAGCCCCACTTCACCGGCCGGTAGGGAAACCGGGCGCCCGGACCCGCCTCCGAGCGGCGCCCCTCCCCGCTACGCCGTCGTCCCGTAAGGCCGCGCCCAGCAGTCGGCCAGGTGATCGTTGACGAGGCCGCACGCCTGCATCAGCGCGTACGCCGTCGTCGGGCCGACGAAGCGGAAGCCGCGCTTCTTGAGGTCCTTGGACAGCGCGGTGGACTCCGGGGTGATCGGCGGCACGTCGCCCAGGACACGGGGTACTGGACGGGTGGCCGGTTCCGGCGCGTAGGACCAGATCAGCTTCTCCAGCTCGCCCTCGGGCCACTCGGCGGCCACCCGCGCGTTGGCGATGGTCGCCTGGATCTTGGCGCGGTTGCGGATGATGCCCGCGTCGGCCAGGAGCCGTGCCTCGTCGGCCTCCGTGAAGGCCGCCACCTCCTTGATCCGGAACCCGCTGAACGCGGCGCGGAAGCCCTCGCGGCGGCGCAGGATCGTCAGCCAGGAGAGCCCGGACTGGAACGCCTCCAGGCACATCCGCTCGTAGAGCGCGTCGTCGCCGTGGACGGGGCGGCCCCACTCGTCGTCGTGATACGCCGCATAGTCCTCGGCCGACAGGCCCCACGGGCAGCGCAGCCGCCCGTCGGCGCCCGGCAGCGCGGCCCCCTCGGGGCGGTCCTCAGCGGCCATCGGAGCCCTCCTGGGTCTGCTCGAAGAAATCGGCCCGCCCCATCGCCGCGGCCTGGGCGCCCGCCAGCGCGGACTCCAGTTCGGCGATGCGGGCGTCCCGCTCGGCCAGTTCGGCGCCGAGGCGGTCCAGGACGTCGTCGACCTGCCGCATGCGGTAGCCCCGCACGCCGACGGCCAGCCGCAGCCCGTCCACGTCCGCGCGGCCCACGGGGCGGTCCGGGGGCAGGGGCTCGTCCAGCACATCGGGTGGTGCGTCGCCGAGGCCGCCGCCCGCCGTGTGCTGCGAGCCGTCACCGCTGCCCACGACGGCCAGCGTGACCGCCGCGACAACCACGACGAGCGAGATCAGCAGGAACCAGAACACGGCCATCTCCCCGAGGTACGTCCGTTCAACTCCGGCCGCGTGACCACGGCCGCACATCGTCCCCGATCGTGCCATGGCCCGCTGACAGTTAAGGTCGGCGGCGGGGCCGGTGTGGTGACCACGTACAGATTCGGCCCCCTGAGCACAGCGGAGAGGATGGCGGATGCTGCGCCTGGGGACACGCGAGTTCGGCGAGAACGAGCCCGTGATCATGGCGATCGTGAACCGGACGCCGGACTCCTTCTACGACCGGGGCGCCACCTTCCTCGACGAGCCCGCGCTGGACCGCGTCGAGCAGGCGGTGTCCGAGGGCGCCGCCATCATCGACATCGGCGGCGTCAAGGCGGGCCCGGGCGACGAGGTGACGGCCGAGGAGGAGGCACGGCGCACCGTGGGCTTCGTCGCGGAGGTGCGGCGGCGCTACCCGGACGTGGTGATCAGCGTGGACACCTGGCGGCACGAGGTCGGCGAGGCCGTGTGCGAGGCGGGCGCCGATCTGCTGAACGACGCGTGGGGCGGGGTGGACCCGCGGCTCGCCGAGGTCGCCGCGCGGTACGGCGCCGGGCTGGTCTGCACGCACGCGGGCGAGGTGGAGCCGCGCACGCGCCCGCACCGCACGGCCTACGCGGGCGAGGGCGGCGTCATGGGCGACATCCTGCGCGTCACGCTCGGGCTGGCCGACCGCGCCGTGGCCCTCGGGGTGCGGCGCGACGGCATCCTGATCGACCCGGGGCACGACTTCGGGAAGAGCACCCGGCACTCGCTGGAGGCCACCAGGAAGCTGGGCGAGATGACGGAGACGGGCTGGCCTGTGCTGGTGTCGCTGTCCAACAAGGACTTCGTCGGCGAGACGCTCGACAAGCCGGTCAAGGAGCGGCTGACGGGCACCCTGGCCACGACGGCGGTCTCGGCCTGGCTCGGCGCGCGGGTGTACCGCGTGCACGAGGTGGCCGAGACCCGGCAGGTCCTGGACATGGTGGCGTCCCTCGCGGGCCACCGCCCGCCCGCCGTGGCCCGCCGCGGGCTGGCCTAGCGACGCGGGCCGGCCTAGCGGCACGGCGCACGGCGACAGGCCGGGGCGGGTCCGCGGGACCGCCCCGGCCCGCCCGTCAGCCCGTCAGCCCGAGGTCTCCTTGGTGACCAGGGCCACCGCCTCGTCGATGTCGTCCGTGACGTGGAAGAGGTCCACATCGCGCGAGGAGGCCTTGCCCTGCGCGACGACGGTGCCCTTCACCCACTCGACCAGGCCCTGCCAGTAGTCGGTGCCGAAGAGGACGATCGGGAAGCGGGTGACCTTCTTCGTCTGGACGAGGGTGAGGGCCTCGAACAGCTCGTCCAGCGTCCCGAGCCCGCCCGGCAGCACCACGAAACCCTGGGCGTACTTGACGAACATCGTCTTGCGGACGAAGAAGTAGCGGAAGTTCACCCCGATGTCGACGTACGGGTTCATGCCCTGCTCGAAGGGCAGCTCGATGCCCAGCCCGACCGAGGTGCCGCCCGCCTCCAGCGCGCCCTTGTTGGCCGCCTCCATGGCGCCGGGCCCGCCCCCGGTGATCACCGCGAACCCGGCGTCCACCAGGGCCCGCCCGATCCGCACCCCCGCCTCGTACTCCGGGGAGTCCGCGGGCGTACGGGCCGAGCCGAAGACGCTGACGGCGGGGCCCAGCTCGGCCAGGGCACCGAAGCCCTCGACGAACTCGGCCTGGATGCGCATGACCCGCCACGGATCCTGGTGCACCCAGTCGGAGGGACCGGTGGTGTCCAGCAGCCGTTGATCGGTCGTACCCGGCTGCACCTGGCCACGGCGGCGTACCACCGGTCCCAGGTGCTGCTCCTGCGGCTCCCGCTGCTGCTCGGGGCTGCTCATGTCGTGCTCCCTCCGACTGCGATCTTTCCGCCTCAGCGTACGCAGACAGAGGTGACGTACAGCGAAATCCAGGCAGTCACACGCCAGACCGGCGAGGTCAGCGCGCTGCGACGCCGTTGGTCAGTTGGCCAGTCAGTCAGTCGGGCGCACGGACAGGCGGGCAGGCGGACGGACAGGCGGTCAGTCCGTCAGCCAGGCCCGCAGGCGCTCGTCGCAGTGGAGGATCCGGGCCACCTCGACGTGCTCGTCCCGCTTGTGCGCGAGGTTGGGATCGCCGGGCCCGTAGTTCACGGCGGGGACGCCGAGCGCGCTGAACCTGGCCACGTCCGTCCATCCGAACTTCGGCATCGGCTCGCCCCCGACCGCCTCGGTGAACGCCTTGGCCGCCGGGTGCGAGAGGCCGGGGAGGGCGCCGGGCGAGCTGTCGTCCACGGTCAGCTCGGCGACGCCGCAGCCGTCGAAGACCTCGCGCACGTGCGCGAGCGCCTGCTCCTCGTCGAGGTCGGGCGCGTAGCGGTAGTTGACGGTGACGACGCACTCGTCGGGGATCACGTTGCCCGCGACGCCGCCCTCGACCCGGACGGCGTTCAGGCCCTCGCGGTACTCCAGCCCGTCGATCACCTTACGCCGCGGCTCGTACGCCGCGAGCCGGGCGAGGACCGGGCTCGCGGCGTGGATGGCGTTCACGCCCTTCCAGGCGCGCGCCGAGTGCGAGCGCTGTCCGGCGGTGCGCAGCTTGACGCGCAGGGTGCCCTGGCAGCCGCCCTCGACCTGCCCGCTGGAGGGCTCCAGCAGGACGGCGAAGTCCCCCGCCAGCCACTCGGGGTGCGCCTCGGCGACATGGCCGAGGCCGTTGAGGTGCGCGGCGACCTCTTCGTTGTCGTAGAAGACGAAGGTCAGGTCGCGGTTGGGCTCGGGGACCGTCGCGGCGATGCGCAACTGGACGGCTACCCCGGCCTTCATGTCGCTCGTCCCGCAGCCCCACAGCACCCCGTCCTCGTCCAGCCGGGAGGGCACGTTGTCCGCGATCGGCACGGTGTCGATGTGCCCCGCGAGGATGACGCGCTCGGCGCGGCCGAGGTCCGTGCGGGCGACGATGTTGTTGCCGTGCCGGTCGACGGTGAGGTGGGGCAGCGCGCGCAGGGCCGACTCGATGGCGTCGGCGAGCGCCTCCTCGTTCCCGCTCTCGGAGGGGAAGTCCACGAGGGCCGCCGTGAGCCGGGCGGCGTCCTGCTGCAAGTCGAGTCCCGTGCGCGTCATGCGCCCCACCCTACGGCGGGCCAGGGCCCGTCCGGGGCGCCGTCAGCGCCCCCTGGCGGGGGCTTCCCGTCCGGTGAGAGAGGTCTCACATGAACCGGTTACCTTTATGCCCGTGTCCCGCTCCGATACCGATCGCAAGAAGCGCCGCGGCAAGGCCCTGAGAATCTCGGCGGCGTTCGCCGTGCTGCTCGGGCTCGCCGGTTACGCCGTCACGCACTACGTGACCGGCGGCGTCGGCCCGGCCCGATGCATCGTCCGCTCGCCCGGAGAGGGCGCGGTGGACTACGAGATAGAGCCCGATCAGGCCGCCAACGCGGCGACGATCGCCGCGATCGCGTCGCAACGCGACCTGCCCAAGGAGGCCGTGACCATAGCCCTGGCCACGGCCATGCAGGAGTCGGGGCTGCGCAACCTCGACCACGGCGATCGCGATTCCGTCGGCCTCTTCCAGCAGCGCCCCTCGCAGGGCTGGGGGAACGAGGAGGAGGCGATGGACCCGGTGATAGCGGCCGGGAAGTTCTACGACCACCTGGAGCAGATCGAGGGCTACACGCAGATCCCCCTCACCGACGCGGCACAGCGCGTCCAGCTCAGCGCCCATCCCGAGGCGTACGCGAAGCACGAGGCCAACGCGAAGCTCCTCGCCAACGCGCTCACCGGGGGCCGCGCCGCCGCCTTCCACTGCACGGCGGGCTACAAGGGGCCGAGCACCAAGGCGGGGAGCCCGGAGAAGTTGCGGGAGCAACTGGTGCGGGAGTTCGGCCGCGACGTGCTGCCCGCCGAAGCGCGGCGCGCCTCCGCGACGACGGGCGCCGGGAGCGGGCGGAGCGCCGAGCGGCAGAGGGAGATCGTCATTCCGGCCGGCGCCGACGAGCGCGGCTGGGAGCTGGCCTACTGGGCCGTGGCGCACTCGGCCGGCCTGCGGATCGCGGAGGTGTCCTTCCAGGGCCACGTGTGGGACGCGGTCACTTCCGAGGAGGGCTGGCACGAGAGCGGCGACGGCGCGCCCGTGCCGGACGACGACGCGGCGGTGACCATCAGACTGACCACTGGTCAGTAGTACGGGAGTTGACTCGTACGGGGGACGGGATGCCAGGTTTCACGGCTCCGTCCCCTGAGTAGGGGAGAGCTTCTCCGAAAGCGCCACGGCCCTTGAGTCCGGGGCGATTTGACGTTTCTGCGGCGGCCGACGAATAGCGCCGAACGGCCCGTTTTGTCGCGGCACGATTATGCGACGCATTGCGAATCCTTTACCTGAAGGAGCCGCAACCTTCTCCCCGTCGACGGCGATAGGCACTGCGCCAACCGGGTGACACCCCGGTGGGCGGCCGTCCGGTCACGGGCCCGGTCACCGGGTCCGACGGGCGGCGGGCACACCCCCGTTCAACACCCCAGTCCAGAAGAAGCCTTCTTCTCCGTCAAAGGAGCATCATGTCCCTCACGCGCCGGATCGCCAAGACCGCGCTGCTGACGGCAGCGGGCGCCGCCTCCGTCGTCGGTGCAGCCGCCGGTTCCGCCAGCGCCGCCGACCTGTCTTCGACCCCCGACGTGGGCGGGCTGAGCAACCTCGACGGCAAGGGTCTCGGCGACTCCGTCGACGGCGCCTCCCGCGGCGTCAGCGACACGACAGCCGACACCGGCAGCAAGGCGGTCAAGAGCGCCGTACCGGCCGCCGGGAAGACCGTCGGCTCCGCGGGCAGGACCGTGGCCCCCGCGGCGCAGCAGCTCGTGGGCGGTACCGTCGGCAACGCGGGCGAGATCCTCGGCGACGCCGCCTCCGCCACCGGGAACGGGCTGCCGACCAGCGGTCTGCCCGCTGGTCTGTCGGCCGGTGAGCTGCCCACCGACGGGCTGCCCAGCGCGAGCGAACTGCCGGTCAAGAACCTGCCGATCGGCTGAGCCCGGCGGGCCGGGACCGGCAGGCGGTCCGCGCGCCGCGCCCGCTTCCGCCCGTGGCCCCTACGGGATGAACCGGCCGCGCGGCTCGGCGCACGGACCGCGCAGGTGAGCACAGAGCAGCAGGCAGCAAGGCAGGCGGCAAGCAGCCCGAAGGGCCCCGGAGAGCGAGATCTCCGGGGCCCTTCGGGCTGTCAGTGCGTCACGGCACGCCGCGACGTACGCGACGTGCGGCCGTCAGGCGGACAGGCGCCGTACCGCCGCGTCGATCCGCTCGTCGGTCGCCGTCAGCGCGACGCGTACGAAGCGCTCGCCCGCCACGCCGTAGAAGTCGCCGGGCGCCACCAGGATGCCGCGCTTGGACAGGTCGCCGACCGTGTCCCAGCAGGGCTCGTCACGGGTCGCCCACAGGTACAGGGACGCCTCGCTGTGCTCGATGCGGAAGCCCTGTGCCGCCAGCGCACCGCGCAGCGCCGTGCGCCGTGCCGCGTACCGCTCGCGCTGCTCGGTCACGTGCGTGTCGTCGCCGAGCGCCGCGATGGTGGCCGCCTGCACGGGCGCCGGGGTCATCATGCCGCCGTGCTTGCGGATCTGGAGCAGTTCGCCCAGCACAGCGGCGTCGCCCACCATGAAGGCGGCGCGGTAACCCGCGAGGTTGGAGCGCTTGGAGAGGGAGTGGAGGGCGAGGACGCCCTCGTACGAGCCGCCGCAGACGTCCGGGTGGAGCACCGAGACCGGGTCGGCCTCCCAGCCCAGCTCCAGGTAGCACTCGTCGCTGGCCAGCAGCACCCCGTGCTCGCGCGCCCAGGCGACCGTGCGCGCCAGTTCGTCCTGGCCGAGCACCCGGCCCGTCGGGTTGGACGGCGAGTTGAGCCACAGCAGCCGCAGCCCGTCCGGGTCCAGCTCCGTCGGCGAGTCGTAGACGACAGGATCGGCGCCGGCCAGGCGCGCACCCACCTCGTACGTCGGGTAGGCGAGCCGCGGATACGCCACGCGGTCGCCCGGGCCCAGACCGAGCTGGGTGGGCAGCCAGGCCACCAGTTCCTTGGAGCCGACGACGGGGAGCACGTTGGTGTGCTCCAGGCCGCGGGCGCCCAGTCGGCGTTCGCACCAGCCGGTGATCGCGTCGCGCAGTGCCGCGGTCCCCCACACCGTGGGGTACCCCGGGCTGTCGCTGGCCTGCGCGAGCGCGCGCTGGATCAGCTCGGGCACCGGGTCGACGGGGGTGCCGACGGACAGGTCCACGATGCCGTCGGCGTGCGCCGCCGCGGCTGTCTTGTACGGCTCCAGCCGGTCCCACGGGAAGACGGGAAGCCGGTCGGAGACGGGTGCGGGTGGCACGGGTTGGCTCGCTTTCTCGTGACAAACGCCGTGGTCCCGCACGCCGACCGGGGCCGGGCATACACCGGTCCCCTTCGCCGTACGGGACCACGGAGACGCGGATCCACGCAGCTCGCGCTGCTCGTGCTGCTCGCGTTGCTCACGCAGTCCACGTGGCTCTCATGGCTCACGCGGCCCGCCGCTCGCGCGGCGGCGCGCGGACTCCGCTCAGATCCTCAAGGTCACTCGTCGTGCTCTTGCGGGGGAAGCGCGGCGATGAACGGGTGGTCCCGCTCGATCAGGCCGAGCTTGCTGGCACCACCGGGCGAACCGAGCTCGTCGAAGAACTCGACGTTCGCCTTGTAGTAGTCCTTCCACTCTTCGGGAGTGTCGTCCTCGTAGAAGATCGCCTCGACCGGGCAGACCGGTTCGCAGGCCCCGCAGTCGACGCATTCGTCCGGGTGGATGTACAAGGACCGCTGGCCCTCGTAGATGCAGTCGACGGGGCACTCCTCGATGCAGGCCTTGTCCTTAAGGTCGACACAAGGCTCCGCGATGACGTAGGTCACGCTGTCGTTCCTCCTCGTTAGGGCTGGCGGACCGGTGTCCGGCTCCGCCGCTGGGCGCGCGGGAGCGCGGCGTCGTCGATGCCCGCACCTAGTATCTCCGTTCCCGGGCAGGAGACGAACAGGAGGGGCGGGTAGAGCTGTGGAATTCACCACGGGCGGACGTCTTGAGGTCCGAATCACCGCGTCTGACGTGGGTAAACGCGTATCGGTGAGGTCTTTGACCGAGACTGGTGAACCAGGTGCGAGGTTCACTGACACGGTGGGTGTTCTCACATCGTGGACGGACGGCGTGCTGAGCGTCACGCGGCGCGGTGGAGAGAGTGTGCGGATCGCGGAGGTTTCGCTGGTGGCGGGCAAGGTCGTGCCCGACGCACCGGCCAGGCGGCGCGGTATCCCCTCGGCCGGTGTGCGCGAACTCCAGGAGACCGCCGCGCGCGGCTGGCCCGCGACCGAGACGGAACGGCTCGGGGAGTGGACGCTGCGCGCCGCGGACGGCTTCACCTCGCGCGCCAACTCGGTGCTGCCCCTGGGCAGCCCCGGAGTGCCGCTGGACGAAGCGGTCGACGTGGCCGTGCGCTGGTACGGGGCCCGCGGGCTGCCCCCGCGCGTGCAGGTCACCACGGGGGCGGCCGACGCCGACGAGCTGCTCGCGGCCGAGCTGGAGGAGCGCGGCTGGAGCGCCGAGCGGCACGCCGTGTTCCGCGTAGGCGCCCTCGCCCCTCTCGCCGACAGGGAACCCGACACCCGGATACGCCTCACGCGGGAGCCCGGCGCCGGGTGGCTCTCCGCCTACCGGCGTACGGGCGGGCTGGAGGGGAGCGCGCTGAAGGTCCTCACGGGCGGGCCCTCCGTGTGGTTCGCGACGGCCGGGGGCGAGGACGGGAGCGAGGCCGAGGAGGGTGCGCCGCCCGCGGCGATCGGCCGGTGCGTGGTGGACGGCCGGTGGGCCGGTTTCGCCGCCCTGGAGGTGCGCCCGGAGCGGCGCCGCGAGGGGCTGGCCACGGGCATGATGGCCGAGCTGGCGCGCAGGGCACTGGAGGAGGGCGCCTCGGCGGCTTACCTCCAGGTGGAGGCCGCCAACACGGCGGCGCGCACGCTGTACGACGGGCTCGGCTTCGCCGATCATCACGCCTACCACTACCGCCGGGCACCCGGGGAGTGACGCATGGGCCGCATGGACAACAGGGACCGCTTCGCCGAAGCCGCCCGCGACGAGCGCCCCGACCTCGCGCTGCTGTGCCTCCTCATCGGCGTCGAGGCGGCGTACCCGGGCGACGGGCCGTCCGCTGACGAGGCCGCGTCCACCGACGAGGCGGGGTCCCAGGGCGAGGCGGGGACCCAGGGCGCCTGCGCGCCGCGCTCCCCCGAGGCCACCGTCGACAGCGCGCAGATCGAGCTGGACCGGCTCGCCGGACTGCTCCCGTACGCGCGGGGGCGCAGCCCCGAGGAGTGGGCCCGCGCCCTGGAACGGCTGCTGGGCGAGGAGCACGACTTCCGGGGCACGAACGCCGACTACAGGCGGCTGGACTCCTCGCTGCTCCAGGCCGTGCTGGGGCGGCGGCGCGGGCTGCCGATCCTGCTGTCCGTGGTGTGGATGGAGGTGGCGCGGCGCGCGGGGGCCCCGGTGTACGGGGTCGCGCTGCCGGGGCACTTCGTGGTCGGCTTCGGCGACCCGTCGGGCGAGCACGTGCTCGCGGACCCGTTCGGCGGCGGGCGGCTGCTCGGCTCCGGCGATCTGGAGGTGCTGATCGCGGGCGCGACGGGCAGGCGTACGGGCGTCTCCCACGCGCTGCTCCAGCCCGCGGACCCGCTGGAGATAGTGCTGCGCGTCCTCAACAACATCCGCGCCTGGGCCGCTGCCCGCCCCGAGCAGTCGGGCGTACGGCTGTGGGCCCTGGACCTGTCGCTGCGCCTCCCCCACCATCCGGCGAGGCTGCGCTACGAGCGCGCGCAACTGCTCGTGGAGCGCGGGGACTTCATAGGCGGCGCCGTCGAGATGGAGGCGTACGCGGAGGTCATCGCGGCGATGGAGCCCTCGGCCGCCGACACCGTACGCAGAGCGGCACGGGCGGCGCGGGCGCGGCTCAACTAGGGCGGGCCCGTCGCACAAGGCAGGACGGGCCCGTCACATGGAGCGGGGACGGACCGGCGCACGCGGCGCCGGTCCGTCCCCTCAGCCAGCCGTCACTGCGGGTTCAGCGGGATCTCCCCCACGCGCTTGGACGGGTCGGTCTCCTTGAGCGCCATGCGGAGCGCGCCGACGACGTCCTGCGGCGTGACGGGCGTCTTGCTGCCGTCGCCACGGGTGACCTGGACCCCGGCGAACGTCGTGCCGTAGAGCTGCTTGAGCACGGGCAGGTCGTAGCTGTCGACGAGGCGGCCGTTGACCGGCTTCATCGACAGGAACTTCGGCAGCGACTTCTCCGGGCTGAACTGGATCGAGGCGCTGCCCGCCTTGACCGTCACGAGGCCGGACATCGCGGGCTTGCCGAACTCCTTGATGGCGCGGTTGATCTCCTGCTCGCCGACCTCCGGCTGCTGCATGGAGACGGGCAGCTTCACGGCGGTGTTCTGGCCCGTGACCGCGCGCTTGCGGTACGCCTCCTCCAGGACCGAGCTGCCCTTGTCCACGTCGACGCCCTTGTGGGGCTCGCCGGGGACGCCGACGGCCTTGCCGCGCACGAACTTGACCATGCCGTCGGTCGGCGCGCCGCCGTCACCTGCCGTCTCGGAGACGTGCTGGAGGGCCGACTTCATCTTCTCCTTGTCGACCTTTATGGCGGGCTCGGCCTCGCGGGTCCCGCCGAAGAGGGAGCCGATGACGGAGACGGGGTTGTAGTCGCGGCCCGCGGCACCGCGCACGGTGGCCTCGGTGTCGAGCGTCAGCCCGGCCACGCTCGGCTTGAGCTTGGCCTCCTTGTCGCCCGCGAGCACGGTGAACGGCTCCGTCGTGCTGTCGCCGAGGGCAGCGTCCAGCTTGTTGACGGCCTCGTGCTTGGTCGTGTTGCCGATGTCGACGCCGAGGACGGTAGTGCCCGTGGGCACGTCGGCGTGGTCCAGCAGGAGGCCCGCGCCGTACGCGATGCCGAGGACGCCGACGATGCCGACGCCGGCGAGGACCAGCTTGGACCGGCCGCCACGGCCGGAGGAGGCCGACGCCGGAGCGCCGCTCTTGGGCGCCGGGCCGCCGGGAGCCGGTTCCTGGGCCTTCGGGCCCGGCGGCGGCGTGGCGGGGCCGTCGGAAGCGGGGACCCTGGGGATGCCGCTGGTGAGGGTGTCGCCCGCGACCCGCTCATCGCCGGAACCAGAACCAGAACCGGAACCGGGACCAGCCCCCGAACCGGAACCGGAACCCGGACCGGCCTCGGGGCCGCCCTGCCCCTGGCCGTCGCCGGGCGCGACCGTGCCGCCAGGCCCGAAGGGCGCGGGGCCCGTGCCGAGACCGAGGGTGGAACTGACGGGCGGCTCGTCGTCACCGTTGCCGAACGCGCCGGGGATGCCGCGTGAGCCGGGCGGCGGGGGCAGGGGCATGTCGCCGGAGGCCGGGCCCGTCGTCTCGCCGGAGGGGCCGCCGACCGGGGGCACACTGTCGAACGGGGCTCCGGCGCCGGTGCCGTCGCCGCTTCCCGCGCCGTTTCCGGTGCCGTCCAGCAGGCCGTGTATCGCGCTGCGCGGCGGCCCGCCGTCGCCCGGCCCGTCCTGGCCGATCCCGCCGCCCAGCGACGGGAAGCCGTCGGCCGGGGTGTCGAAGGGGCCGCCCAGGGGCGTCGCGCCGGTGTCGTACGGGTCCGGCCTGGGCGTCGCGCCCGTGTCGTACGGGTCGATACGGGGGGTCGTGCCCGTGTCGTACGGGTCGGCAGCGCCGTACGGATCAGCCGTGTCGTAACCGTCCGACGGGCCGGAACCGGAGGCGGGGTCCGAGAAGTACGGGAGGTCAGCGCGGCCCGTGCCAGGGGCGCCGCCCTGGGTGCTGGAGAGGCCCGCGAGCCCGGAGAGCGAGGAGTCGCCGGAGGTGCCGGAACCGCCGGAGATTCCGGAGTCGCCGGAGCCCTTGGCCGTGCTCCCCGAGGGCGAACCCTTCGACGCGGCGCCCTTGCGCGGCGCGAACCAGTCGCTGGTCTCCTGTGTGAACTCCCCGCTGTCCGGGTCGTCGGGGCCCGGTCCGCGCCCTGCGGGCGCGCCGCCGCCGGAGGCCAGGGGCTCAGGGGCGCCGACGCCGTTCACCGGCACGCCCCCGCCCAGCGTTCCGGTGCCCTCGCCGCGCACGGGCGGCGCCGACGGCGTGCCCGCACCCGGAGCGCCCGGAACACCCGAAGCACTCGGTGCGCCCGGTGCACTCGAAATGCCCGAAGTACCCGGTGCGCCGGGCCCGCTCGCCCCGTCGCGCTTGCGCGCGCCGGAGGCGCCCGCCTCGTCGACATCGCTGACGGGCGTGCGCATGACGACCGGTGGAATGGGCCGGGATCCGGGGATGTTGATCCGGATGCGGGTGGTCAGCGTCGTCTCGGTCCTGGGCTCGTCGGGCGCCTTCGCGCCCGCTTCGCCAGGGGAATCCGCCGGATCGGCGGAGTCACCGGCGCCGCCGACCGGGCCGTACGGCTCGGTCCCCGGCGGGTACGCCGAACCGCCACGGCCCCTGGGCCCGGAGGACGAACTGTCAGTTTCACGGCTCAAAGCAGGTACTCCCGGTTGGATTCGCCGCCCATCTTGCTTGTTCACAGGCGGCTCGCCGGCGCGCACCACCATACTTCGGGGCGCTGCCGCGGATCCCACGACCACGGAAAAGGGCCGACAGGCCCCTCATCAGCGGGACTTGTTCCCTGGCACCGGCGGCACGGGCAGCGCGATCGTGGCACACATCACAGCCACGAGCATGCCGCCGATGAGGAAGACATAGGAGCCCACCCCGACGCCGAAGAGGAAATCGCCCTCCGGACGCGACGACGTCAGAAACAGCACCGCCACCGCCCAGCCCGCCGCCGGGGCTATCGCCCCCGCCTTCGTCCGGCACAGCTTCGCGCCGCCCCAGAAGATCCCGGCCGAGGCGGCGAGGGAGAGCAGCAGCCCGAACGGGAACCAGCCGGCCTGGACGAGGGTGCCGGCGACACCGACCAGTACGCCGAGCACGGCGAGGACCGCATAGACACCCGCGCGCGTGCGCGGGGTGCCGAGCGGGCGCGCCTCGCGCTCCGCCTCGCTCATGGGGGCGCCCGCACCCTTCGCGGTTCCGCTCACGGTGCGGCTCACTGCTTCGCTCCCGCCATCGTCTCCGACGCCGCTTCCGGCGTCACTTCCGCGAAGAGGTCATCGAGGGGCGCGGCCTGCGCGGCGACGGCCGCCGCCTCCGTGCCGCCCGCGATGCGGTAGCACTCCGTGCCGAAGAGCGGCTGCCCCAGGTCGTTGGAGAGGGCGAAGAAGGGGCCGTCGACGGCGATCTGGGTCACGTGAGCGCGCATGGCCGCGGCCTTCGCTTCCGCGTACGTCTTGCCGCCGACGATCGCCGCAGCGACCTCTTCGTCGGCCACGACCCCCGGCACGTCGTCCACCGAGGCGATGCCGGGGAAGGGGTTGTCCCCGCCCAGCTCGCGCAGCCGCTCGAAGCCCGCCTCGACGGCGGAGCGCGGCACGCAGTTCCAGAAGACACGCGCTACGGCGTGCGCGGGGCCCAGGTCCTGGCGGTAGTCGTCCTCGGCCGCCAGCTCGGCCGCGCGCATGGCGACGCGGTGGGCCTGGATGTGATCGGGGTGGCCATAGCCGCCCTGTGGGTCGTAGGTGACCAGCACCTGGGGGCGTACCTCGCGTATCACCTCTACGAGGGATGTCGCCGCGTCGTCCACACGGGCCTGCCAGAAGGATCCCGGGCGGTCGTTCTGCGGCAGCCCCATCATTCCCGAATCGCGGTACCGGCCGGGACCACCGAGAAAACGGTGGTCTGTGACACCCAGCTCGCGCATCGCCGCCGACAGTTCGCCTATGCGGTGCGGCCCCAGAGCGTCTTCACGGTCCGGGGCCAGATGCGCCAGCTCGGGTGGGATGACCTCGCCTTCCTCGCCGAGAGTGCAGGTCACCAGGGTGACGTGCGCGCCCTCGGCCGCGTACTTGGCCATGGTCGCGCCATTGTTGATCGATTCGTCATCCGGGTGGGCGTGCACCAACAGCAGACGGCGGTCAGGGGCTGTGCTCATGCCCCCGACCTTACGACGCCGCTCCGACAGCCGTCCTCAGAACTTGATGTCGCCGATCATTCCAGCGACGTTCGTGGTCAGCTCACTGATCGTGGGAGCGATGGAGGAGCTGGCCAGATAGAAGCCCAGCAGCACGCAGACCAACGCGTGTGCGGCCTTCAGTCCTGATTTCTTGACCAGCAGGAAGACGACGATCGCCAGCAGCACCACCGCCGAAATCGAGAGTGCCACGGCGGTTCACCTCCAAGTACGTGCGGTCGGTACGGGACAGGACACTCGGCCCACGACACAGTCGGCCAGGGGCTACATACCCCGCTCCCACCATGCGCAACGGATCATAACTATCCGTGAGTCGGCACGGGTCGGTGCACGGGAGCAGAGGAGGGGCGCATATTCGATTCCAGCCACGAACGGATCATGATTGACCTGAACCTCTACCCTCTGGCGCATGGCTACGACGTTCCCGCGGCAGTACGCCCGCACCCACCGGTTCACGCTCGGCGCCCCCCGGGCCTTCACCGTCGCGCCCGACGGCTCACGGATCGCCTTCCTGCGCTCCCGCGGCGGCACTGACCGGGCGAATGTCCTGTGGGTGCGCGAGCTGGCCGCGGACGAGGGCGCTGCCCCGCGCGAGTACGCCGCCGCCGACCCGGCGGAGCTGCTCGGCGGCGCGGCCGAACAGCTCTCGCCCGAGGAGCGTGCCCGGCGCGAACGCAGCCGCGAGGGCGCCGCGGGGATCGTCGGATATGCCACCGACACTGCCGTGGAGGTCGCCGCCTTCGCCCTCTCCGGGCGCCTCTTCGCCGCGGAACTGCGCACCGGCGCGGCCCGCGAACTCCCCGCGCCCGGCCCCGTCGTCGATCCCCGTCCGTCGCCCGACGGGCGCCGCGTCGCCTACGTCTGCGGGGGCGCGCTGCGGGTGGCCGAGCTGGGCGCGGAGGGGGCCGACGGCGACCGCGCGCTGGCCACGCCGGAGGCGGAGACCGTCACCTACGGATTGGCCGAATTCATCGCGGCCGAGGAGATGTCCCGCAGCCGCGGCTACTGGTGGTCGCCCGACAGCGACCGCCTCCTCGTCGCACGCGCCGACGACGCGCCCGTCCAGCGCTGGTGGATCGCCGACCCCGCCAACCCCGACAAGGAGCCGGCGCGGGTCGCCTATCCCGCCGCGGGCACGGCCGACGCCGAGGTGACGCTGCACCTGGTCGACGCAGAGGACGGCGCCCGTACGGAGGTCGTGTGGGACCGCGCCAGGTACCCGTACCTCGCCCGCGTCCACTGGTCAGCGGCCGGTCCTCCCCTGCTGCTCGTCCAGAGCAGGGACCAGCGCGACCAGTTCGTCCTGACCGTCGACACGGCCACCGGAGCCACCGCGCCGCTGCACGCCGAGGACGATCCGGTCTGGCTTGAACTTTTCGCCGGAGTACCCGCCTGGACGCCCGACGGGCGCCTCGTGCGCATCGAGGACAGGGGCGGCGTGCGCGCCCTCGTCGTCGGCGACCGCGCGCTGACCACAGGGGCGCTGCACGTGCGCGCCGTCCTCGACATCGGCGAGGACGACGTGCTCTTCTCCGCCTCGGCGGGCAGCGAGGCGTTCACCGGCGCGCTGGACGCCTCAGGAGAGCCCGCGCCCGGCGACGTCGGCGTCTACCGCGCCACGTTGCGCGGCAGCGGCGACAAGGGCGGCTGGGAGCGGATCGCGGTCGACGACGGCCCCCACGTGGCCTCCGCCGTACGCGGCGGGAACGTCCTCGTCCTCTCCACCTCCACCCTCGGGCGCGGCGGCTCCCGCGTCACCGTGGTGCGGCTCACCGAGGACGGCGGCACGGAGACGGGCCCGGTGATCCCCTCGTACGCGGACACGCCCGTGCTCACCGCCGCGCCCAGGCTGCTGCACACGGGCGCGCGACGCATCCCCGCCGCCGTCCTGCTGCCCTCCGGCTACCGCGACGGGGACGGGCCACTGCCCGTCCTCATGGACCCCTACGGCGGCCCGCACGGCCAGCGCGTCGTCGCCGCGCACCACGCGTACCTGTCCTCGCAGTGGTTCGCAGACCAGGGCTTCGCCGTGATCGTCGCGGACGGCCGGGGCACGCCGGGCCGCTCCCCCGCCTGGGAGAAGGCGATCTCGCGCGACCTCGCGAAGGTCACGCTCGACGACCAGATCGAGGCGCTGCGCTCCCTGGCCGGGGACCATCCGCTGGACCTCACGCGGGTCGGCATCCGAGGCTGGTCGTACGGGGGCTATCTGGCCGCGCTCGCCGTGCTGCGGCGGCCCGACGTCTTCCACGCGGCGGTCGCGGGGGCGCCCGTCACGGACTGGCGGCTGTACGACACGCACTACACCGAGCGGTATTGCGGCATGCCGCAAAGCGATCCCGAGGCGTACGCGGAGGCTTCGCTGCTCACCGACGAAGGGCTGTCCGGGGTGGACGCGGACGCGCCGCACCGGCCGCTGATGCTGATCCACGGGCTGGCGGACGACAACGTCGTGGCCGCGCACACGTTGCGGCTGTCGTCCGCGCTGCTGGCCGCCGGGCGGCAGCACGAGGTCCTGCCCCTGTCCGGGGTCACCCACATGACGCCGCAAGAGCGCGTCGCGGAAAACCTCCTCCTGCTCCAGGTCGCCTTCTTGAAGCGGGCCCTGCGGGGGGTGGTCTGAAACGGGGGGTTGCCCCTACACGCTGGTGTGCCGCTTCACGGGGTGCGACGTTGACCGCCTCACGGGGTGCGTGTTTCTGGTGGGGGTGCGCCTGGGGTGGGTGCCCCTTTGGGGGTTCGTTCGCGTGTGGCGGGCCGGTGGCACGGGTTGTGCCCACCCGTCCCGCCGAGCGGGACGCTTGCCCACAACAGTTTTGGCGTCGTCGCCTGGCGGGGGCGTCGCTGGGTGCGCCTTGGGGTTTCGTTGCCGGGTGCGGGCCGGTGGCTTCGGCGCGGCCTATGGACCGGTGCGTCGCGGCTTGCGCCGCGTGATTCTTGGCTCGGGCCGGTGGCCGTGTGGGGTTGCTGTGGTGGGGGTCGGCGCCGCGCCGGGGTGTCTCCTCGGCGTGAAGGTCTCGTTTACGGCTTCCCGCCGGTGACTCGCTCGACCTGCGGGGACACCCCACCACGTCCCCTCCCACCCGGTGGCCAACTATCGGCCGGTGCCCCTTCCGCTTGTTCCCACACGGTGCACCGGTGCCACCCTTGTTGTGGGCAGGCGTTCCGCATGGCGGAACGGGTGGGCACAACCCCACCACCGGCCCGCAGCCGCGAACGAAACCCCGAGGGGCACCTCGGGGCTGCGCACCCCGTCAGGGGGTGTTGCGCGGGACGGTCGGTCGGTGTGGTGGGGACCGCAGGTCCCGCGCTGGATTTCGTGCCGCCGCACGGCAAGGAGGCGCACCCCACGAAGGGGGGTGGACATTGGCGCACCCCGGGCGGAAGCGGGCCACCGGCGGGACGGGGACGCGGTGGGGTGTCCCCGCAGGTCGAGACGAACGACGGCGGAAAGCCGAACACGAAAGCTTCACGCCGAGGAGACACCCCGGCGCGGCACCGGACACCCCCCACCCACGCACCCCACACGGCCACCGTCGGACACCACGAATCACGCGGCGCCAGCCGCGTACTACCGGTCCACACGCCGCGCCGTAGCCACCGGCCCGCACCCGAACACGGCGCCAAGCCACACGCGCAGCGCCCCCGTGACGCGGCGCAAAAATCAGCGCGGGACCCTACAGTGCGCACCGCACAGGGCAACCCGTCCCGCGCAACACCCCCGGCGAACCGGCAACCCCCCGTTCCCTTACGCACCCCGCGAAGGGAGCCGCTACGACTCCTTGGACTCCATCGCCTGGAGGGCCGCGTCCAGGACGACGTCCTCGTCGCGGGCCGTGGTCGAGCCCTCCTCGGGGAAGTGGCATGCCGTGAGGTGGCCCGACTCGTTGCCGGTGATCTGGATGAGCGGCGGCTCTTCCTGGGCGCACTTGTCCTGCGCCTTCCAGCACCGGGTGCGGAACCGGCACCCCGAGGGCGGGTTGATCGGCGAGGGCACGTCGCCCGCCAGCCGGATGCGCTCGCGTGCGTCCTCCGCGCCCTCGGTCAGTACCGCCTCCGGCACGGCCGAGAGCAGCGCGTGCGTGTAGGGGTGCCGGGGACGCGTGTAGATCTGGTCGCGGTCGCCGACCTCGACGATCTTGCCGAGGTACATCACCGCGAGCCGCTGCGAGAAGTGCCGGACGATCGCGAGGTCGTGGGCGATGAAGACGAACGCGATGCCCATCTCGCGCTGGACCTCCTGGAGGAGGTTGACGACCTGCGCCTGGATGGAGACGTCGAGCGCTGACACGGGCTCGTCGGCCACGATCAGCTTGGGTTCCAGTGCCAGTGCCCTGGCGACCCCGATGCGCTGGCGCTGGCCGCCGGAGAACTCGTGCGGGAAGCGGTTGTAGTGCTCGGGGTTGAGGCCGACGGTCTCCAGGAGTTCGCGGATGCGCTTCTCCCGGCCGCCGGGCGGGTTGATGCCGTTGACCTCCATCGGCCCGCCGATGATGCTGCCGACCGTCTGCCGCGGGTTCAGCGACGAGTACGGGTCCTGGAAGATCATCTGGATCTCGGACCGTACGGGCGCCATCTGCTTGCGCGTCGCGTGGCTGATGTCCTGGCCGCGGTACGAGATCGTGCCGCCGGTCGGCTCCAGCAGCCGGGTCAGCAGGCGCCCGGTGGTGGACTTGCCGCAGCCCGACTCGCCGACGAGGCCGAAGCTCTCGCCCTGGTGCACGGTGATGTCGATGCCGTCCACGGCCTGGACGGCGCCGACCTTCCGTTTGAAGGGGAAGCCGCCCATGATCGGGAAGTGCTTGGTGAGCCCCTTGGCCTCCAGGAGGGGTTCGCCCGGGGTTCCCTTGGGCGTGGCGTCCTCGGGCTCGGGCTTGGTCAGGGTGAGTTCGTCGCTCATCGTCTCTCGTACTCCCTAGCCCAGCCGGGGCTTGATCTGCTCGATGAAGAAGGTCTTCTTCTGCTCGGCCGTCAGGTGGCAGGCGGCCCCGCGTCCAGCGGGGAGCAGCGGCCTGTCGGCGGTGCAGGACGTGCCGCCGGGGACCTCGTCCACGTATCCGCAGCGCGGGTTGAACGGGCAGCCCGGGGGCGGGGACAGGAGGCTCGGCGGGGTGCCCGGGATGGGGACCAGTTCCTCGTTCACGTCGCTGCTCAGCCTCGGCATGGAGGTGAGCAGGCCCCAGGTGTACGGGTGCTGCGGCGCGCGCAGCACCTCGCCGACGGTGCCGC
The DNA here is from genome assembly GCF_054782395.1 of Streptomyces daliensis. Taxonomy (NCBI): domain Bacteria; kingdom Bacillati; phylum Actinomycetota; class Actinomycetes; order Kitasatosporales; family Streptomycetaceae; genus Streptomyces; species Streptomyces daliensis. Next base: position 38,713 of record NZ_BAAGSO010000051.1, read on the forward strand.
GCTCCACGGCGCGGCCCCCGTACATAACGAGGATGTCGTCGGCGACGTTGGCGATGACGCCCAGGTCGTGGGTGATGAAGATGATCGCCGAGCCGAACTCCTGCTGGAGGTCCTTGAGGAGGTCGAGGATCTGCGCCTGGACGGTGACGTCCAGTGCCGTCGTCGGCTCGTCGGCGATCAGGAGGTCGGGGTTGCACACCAGCGCCATGGCGATCATGGCGCGCTGGCGCATGCCGCCGCTGAACTGGTGCGGGTAGTCGTTGACGCGGAGCTTGGCGTTCGGGATGCCGACCTTGTCGAGCATCTCGACGGCGCGCAGATGGGCCTCGCGCTTGGAGACGCCCATGTGCTTGCGGTACGGCTCGGCGATCTGGCGGCCGACGGTGTAGTACGGCGAGAGCGCGGTCAGCGGATCCTGGAAGATCATCGCCATCTTGTTGCCGCGCAGCGACTCCAGGGTCTTCTCGCGCGCTCCGGTCAGCTCCTGCCCGTCGAGGAGGATCTCGCCGGAGACGTCGGTCGAGCGCGGGTTGTGCAGGCCGAGGATCGACAGGTTCGTCACCGACTTGCCCGATCCGGACTCGCCGACGATGCCGAGGGTCTTGCCCCGTGCGAGGTCGAAGGAGAGGCCGTCGACGGCCTTGACGGTGCCGTCCTCGGTGCTGAAGTGCACGTACAGGTCGCGTACGGAGAGGAACGCCTCGTCGGAGCCCGCGTCGCGCGGCGCCGGAACGTCCGCTTGCTTGGTCACGGTGGTCACTGCGGTTCTCCTAGGCCAGACGCACGCGAGGATCGATGAACGCGTAGGCGGCGTCCACGATGACGTTGAAGAGGATGATGAAGGTGGCGGAGAAGAGCATCACGCCCATCACCATCGGAAGGTCGGTGTTCTGGACGGATTCGACGGCCAGCCTGCCGATGCCGGGCAGCGAGAACGTCCACTCCGTGATCATCGCGCCGCCCAGCAGGGACCCGAGGTCCACGCCGAAGATGGTGACGATGGGGATCAGGGAGCCGCGCCAGGCGTAGCGGAAGAACACCGTCCGGGACGACATGCCCTTGGCCTTGGCCGTACGGACGTGGTCCTCCTGGAGCTGCTCGATCATCGAGGACCGCGACAGACGGGTGTAGTTCGCGGTGAAGATGATCTGGATGACCAGCCACGGGATGAGCAGGCCCATGAACCAGCCGCCGGGGTCCTCGCTCAGGGGGACGTACTTCGGCTGGTCGAGGATCCCCATGTTGTAGACGAGGAGCGCGAGGACCAGGGGGCCGATGAAGTAGATCTGCAACGAGCTGAGCACGAGAGAGCCGGTGCTGAAGATCTTGTCGATGATCGTGCCGCGCTTCCAGGCGGCGACCATGCCGGCGCCCAGACCGATGAACAGGAAGACGACCGCGCCGCCCGCCGTGAGCGAGACCGTGGTCGGGAAGCGGTCGAGGATGGTCGACCAGACCGGGTCCTGGCTCGCGAACGAGTAGCCGAAGCAGGGCGCGGGGCAGGGGCCCTGCGCGAAGTCGCGGCCGGACACGATGCCCGACATGAACTCCCAGTACTGCACGGGGATGGGCTTGTCGATGCCCATGTTCTTCCGGATGACCTCCAGCGCGTCAGGCGTGCAGTTCTTGCCGCAGGCCAGCATCGCGGGGTCGCGCGGTACGGCGTAGAAGAGGAAGAACGTGACCGCGCTGATGATCAACAAGATCACGATCGCGCCGGACATCCGGCGGGTGAGGAAACGAAGCATGACGGAACGCAGCTCTCGTGGGCAGCGGAATCGAGGCAGTGAACGGGCCGGTGGTGCCCGCCCGGTCAGGGCGGGCACCACATCGGCCGCGTGTAACCCCGCTGGGTGCGGTGGTTACTTCTTGATGTAGAGCTGGGTCGGGTCGATGGCGCTGATGACGTTGTTCATCACGGCACCGCCGACCTTCGAGCCGTGGAGCTGGATCTGCTTGTAGTACATCAGCGGAACCTCGGGCAGGTCCTCCTTGAGGATCTTGTCCGAGAGCTTCGCCCACTCCTTGGCGGCCTTGTCCTTGTCGGTCATCTCGGAGATGCGGTCCATCTCCTTGTTCATGGCCTCGTTGTTGTAGTGCGAGTAGTTCGCGGCGCCGTCCTGGATCTGACGGCCGTCCAGCGTCGGCGGGATCACGGTGCTGGCGCTCGGCCAGTCGGCGCCCCAGGACGCGTGGTACATGTCGTAGTTGTTCTTGATCTTGCCGATCTGGTCGTACCAGGTGTCGGCGACGATGTCCTTGAGCTGGACGTCGAACCCGGCCTTCTTGAGGTTGTCCTCGGCGGCCACGGAGAACTTCTGCCACTCGGGCGCGTTCTGGTAGGCGAAGGTCAGCTTCATGCCGGTCTTGCCGGCTTCCTTGAGGAGCTTCTTGGCCTTCTTGACGTCACCCTGCGGGTTCTTGATCTTCCCGTAGGGGTCGGAGTCCGTGTGGCCCGCGACGGTGGGGCTCAGGTAGTTGCCCGCCGCCTCGCCGCCGCCGGAGCCGCCGAACGCCTGCACCAGGGACTGCGAGGGCAGCGCGTAGGCGATGGCCTCGCGGACCTTCTTGTCCTTGAGCCGGTCCATGTTGAAGGCGACCTTGCCGACGTACGGCTGGTAGCCGGAGAGCGAGCGCTTCTTGACGTCGGCGTCGCTGCGCACCGTCTGCATGCTGGAGGCGTCCACCTGGTTGGTGAAGCTCACCGCGGTCTTGTTCTCCTCGCTGTCCGAGGCGAGCCGCTTGGTGGAGTCCTCGAAGGAGACGCCGAACTGGATGTTGAACGAGTCGACGTACTGGTGGCGCACCGGGTCCGTCTTCGCGTCCCACTCCTCGTTCCGCACGAGCTTCATGCTCTTGCCGGACTTGAAGGACTCGATCTTGTACGGACCGGAGGTCACCGGCGCCTTGTCGTACTTCTCCTTCGTGTCGCCCTTCTCCTGGACGATGGAGTATCCGGCCATGCCGAGCGCGTAGGGCATGTCGGGCTGCGGGGTCTTGAAGTGGAAGACGATGGTCTTGTCGTCCGGCGTCTCCAGGACGCTGTCCGGCAGGTGGTCGCCCTTGTAGGGGCCGTCCTTGAGCAGCTTGCGGTAGTCCGTGCCCTTGGTGTCGGCCAGCCACTGCTGGATGAACGTCGGGCCCTCGGAGATGAAGGGCGCGAACTGGCGCTCAAAGGTGTGGCGGACGTCCTTGGAGGTGATCTCCGAGCCGTCCTCCCACTTCACGCCGTCCTTCAGCTCGTACGTCCAGGTCTTGCCGCCGTCCGACGACTTGCCGCTGTCCTTGGCGAGGTCGCCGACCACGGTGTAGTTGCCGTCGGCGTCGCGCTGGTAGCTCGTCAGCCGCCGGTGGATCAGCGTCGACATGGCGCCTTCGTCGCTGACGTAGATCTGGGCGGGGTCGAGGTGCGCGAAGCTGTCGCGCTGGTAGACGGTGAGCGCGCCGCCCTTCTGGGCGCCCTTGACGGCCGGGGCGGGGCCCGTCGAGTCCTTCGCGTCGCCGAACTCGTACGACACCTGCTGGTTCTTGGCGTCGTCCTTGCCGACGCCCTCGTCGCCGCCCCCGCCGCCGCTGCTGCACGCCGTGAGGAGCAGCGCCCCCGACGTGAGCGCCACTATCGAGGCGCGCGCTCTGCGCATGCTGAATCCGCTCATGGTGTTCTCTGCACCTGCCTGTCGGTTGTCCGTTGCTGCTGCCTGACTGATGCGAGCCGGGGTGGCAGCACCCCCCTCCGCTCGGTCGTCACCGACCCGACTTCGGGTCGAAGGCGTCCCTGACCGAGTCCCCAAGCAGGTTGAACGCAACGATGAAGATGACCATCGCGCCGCCCGGGAAGAACATGTAGGTGATGTCGCTCTGGTAGACATCGGCGCCCGTGGCGAACATCCGGCCCCAGTCGGGAGTGGGCTCCAGCATGCCGACGCCGAGGAACGACAGCCCCGCGATGGCGGTGACGAAGTTCGGCAGCATGTACGTCGACTGCACCAGGATGGGTGTCACCACGTTCGGCAGCAGCTCCTTGCGGATGATCCGCCAGGGAGGGGTGCCCGCGACCTTCGCCGCCTCGACGAACTCGCGCTCGCGCAGCGAGAGGACCTGCCCGCGCAGCAGCCGGGCGAGGGTCATCCAGCCCAGCAGCCACATCACGAAGATGAGGACTGACGCGCGTAGCCACGTCGGCATGCGGTCCTGCGGATCGACCATCAGGGCCGCGATGACGGGCGTGAAGGCGACGAAGAAGAGCTGGTTGGGGAACGACATCATCAGGTCGGTGAGCCGGCCCAGGAAGTAGTCCGTCCGGCCGCCGAAGTAGCCCCCCGCCACACCGATGACGATCGCGGTGGCCACGGACAGGAGCGTGATCACGATGACCAGCGTCAGCGAGGTCCGCATGCCGTAGACGAGCTGCATGAAGACGTCGCGGCCCAGCCCCGGTTCGAGGCCGAACCAGAACTCGCCGTCGATGCCGCCGTTCGGCTTGATCGGGAAGCCGTTCTCGTTGAGGAGGCCGGGGCGCTCCTGCCCGTAGCGGGTGTACGGATCCTTGCCGTACAGCCACGAGATCACGGGGGCGAGCGCTGCGATCGCAAAGAAGGCGATGACGATGCACGCGGAGATCACGCCCGTACGGTCGCGCTTGAAGCGCATCCACATCAGTTGGCCGGGAGACCGGCCTACGAGCGGGCCGTTCTTGCCGTTCTTGCCGACCTGCTCCGTGCTCAGGCCGACGTCACCGGGGCCTGGGGTGTCGGCCCCGGCCATCGCGGCCTGGGAAGGACTCGTCATCTGTTTTGCGCCCCCGCGCTCAATTCTCGCCGGAGCCCGTTTCGTTGGCATCTGTAGGGTGCCGCGGGCATGAGTGGGTTGAGCGGACTTTTGCAAGCGAATAAGTGCCCAGTCAAGAGGTCTTGGACGCAGTCTGTGCGCTTGGAGCGCATCTTGAGCGAAGGTTTTGCAGATTGAGGTCCGAGCGTGCTTGACGGCGTCCGGGCTGAACGGACATATCTGAATAAAGCATCAACAAACGCGTTAACGCTCCCGCAACTCAGCCGTCGCAGTACCGATATACGGACCTTGCACTCTGAACTCCGTACGGCCGTGCGGGTGCCGTAGACCGGCCGGGTCGGGCCATGCCGCCCCGGCCGGTCACCCGGACAGGGACGAAGCACCCTCGCCTGTGCCGCTCCTGTGTTCCTCGTTCCGCTGTGGAAAGCTAGTCGTCGCGGCCGTCCATGGGTAGGTCCCGGACACCGCTATCCGCATCCACGGGGAGCCGGGCATGGGCCAGGACAAGACACTCGCGCGCGGCGCACGCATATCGGGCGCCGTCGCGCTCGCCGTGCTCGCCCTCCTCAGCCTCGGCTGGATCATCCGCGACTTCGTCGCCGCCACCGAGGTCGCCGACGTGTGGTGGATGTGGTCGGGCCTCCCGGCGCGCGCTGCCGACGGGCTCTGGGCGACCTCGGCCGTGGAGCCGACGCTCCTCGTCCTGTACGTGGTCTGCGCCGTCACCGCCGTCCGCTCCTCCGCCTCGGCGGGCATCCTCGCCGCGACGGGCGTCCTGACCGTCCTGCTGCGCGTCCCCAGCCTCTGGAACCTCAACGCCGACTGGATGCAGGGCGTCGACGACGCCCTCCGCGACACGGCCCTCTACAGCGTGATCGCCATGCTCGTGCTCGGCGTGGTGCTCGTCGTCATCGCGGCGGCGGGGCGGCGGCCCGTGACGGTCGGCTACGGGCAGGGGTACGGAAACGGGTACGGGACCGGATACGGGTACGGGGCCGGCGACCCGGGGTCCGGCGCGGAGGGGCCCGCGCGGCCCACCCGGGGCGGGGGCGTCGTCGCGTTCCTGCTGCTGGGCGGCGCTGCGGGGGTGCTCGCGGCCTGGGAGATCCACTGGTGGCTCGACCAGGGCTGGGGCCTCTACCACCGCGCCCTCACCGGCGAACGCGCCCTCGTCACGCTGCTCGCGGTGCCCAGCAGCTGGAACAGCTGGGCGCTGGCCGTGCTCGCGCTGGCCGCGGCGGTGGCGGCTGTGGCGCACGCGACGTACGCGCGTCCGCTGGGGATGACCGTGGGGGCGGGGGTGCTGGGTGCGGGGGTCTTCTATGTGTCGTACGCGGTGAAGATGAACCTCTTCGACGGGTTCGGGGAGCTGAGCGTCCAGGAACGGTTGCGGGTCGGCACCGCGGTGTTCGAGGTGGTGGCGGGGCTTCTCGTGCTGGGCGCTCTCGCCGCGCGGGCGGCACGCGACGAGGAGGCCCCACTCCGCGACTACGGCCCCAACACGGGGTTCCCTTCGCGGGGTGCGTAACCCCTTCGCGGGGTGCGGAAGGAAACGAGGGGTTCCCGCTTCACGGGGTGGTTGCGCGGGACGGTTCGCCGGTGTGGTGCGCACTGTAGGGTCCCGCGCTGATTTTTGTGCCGCAGCACGGGGGCGCGGTCGTGTGGCGGGGCGCCGTGTTCGGGTGCCTGGCCGGTGGCTTCGGCGCGGCGTGTGGACCGGTTGTTCGCGGCTTGCGCCGCGTGATTCTTGGCTCGGGCCGGTGATCGCGGGGTGCCTGTGTGGTGGGGGTCGGTGCCGCGCCGGGGTGTCTCCTCGGGCGGCGACAAGTGCGGGTCGGCTTTTCGGCTGCCTGCACAGCGTCCCCTCCCACCCGGTGGCCAACTCTCGGCCGGTGCCCCCTCCGCTTGTTCCCATGCTGTGGACCGGTGCCGTACCGGAGGGGCTCCGCCCCTGTTGGGGGAACTGTCGACGACGGCTCCACCACCGTGGTGCGCCCGCCTCCGGCACCGTGCCGGAAGGGCCCACCCCTGCCGCCGGAAGCCGACGACGGCGGCCCACCCCACCTTTGTGGGCAAGCGTCCCGCTCGGCGAGGGGGCACCTCCCAGCGGTAGCTGGGGGAGGGTGGGCACAACCCGTGCCACCGGCCCGCAGCACGCGAACGAAACCCCAGGGGGCAACCGGATAGGCGCACCCCCGACAAGGGGAGTTGCGCGGGACGGTCGGCCCGTGAAGCGGGAACCGTAGGGTCCCGCGCTGGTTTTCGTGCCGCCGCATGGCAAGGAGTCGCACCCCGCGAAGGGGGGTGGGCGTCAGCCGACCCGGAGCAGGTGGTGGGCCACCGGCGGGACGGGGACGTGGTGGGGTGTCCCCGCAGGTCGAGACGAACGACGGCGGAAAGCTGACGACGAAAGCTTCACGCCGAGGAGACACCCCGGCGCGGCACCGGACACCCCGCACCCACGCGCCCACAACCACGGTCGCCACCATGAATCACGCGGCGCAAGCCGCGTCGTACCGGTCCATAGGCCGCGCCGAAGCCACACAGCCGCACCCGGAAGCGGCGCCCAGCCCAGCGCCCCGCGCCCCGTGCTGCGGCACAAAAATCAGCGCGGGACCCTACGGTGCCCACCTGAGAGGGGACCCGTCCCGCGCAACACCCCCGTGAAGCGGGGCCTCACATCGCGCGGTCCTCCGGGAAGTGGCAGGCCGAGGGGTGGTGGGCCGGAGCAGAGGCGGAGGTGGAGGCGAACTCGGGTGGGACCGTGAGTGGGGGTTCGAGGTCCACGCAGCGCTGTTGGGCCTTCCAGCACCGGGTGCGGAAGCGGCACCCGGAGGGCGGGTCGGCCGGAGAGGGGACGTCCCCTTCCAGGACGATCCGCTCCCGTCGGGCCTCCGCCGCGGGATCGGGAACGGGCACGGCCGAGAGCAGCGCCTGCGTGTAGGGATGCGTCGGATGCTCGTAGATCGCGCTGTCGGACCCGATCTCGACGATCCTCCCGAGGTACATCACCCCGACCCGGTCGGAGATGTGCCGCACGACGGACAGGTCGTGCGCGATGAACATGTACGAGAGGTCGAACTCGTCCTGGAGCCGGTCCATGAGGTTGACGACCTGGGCCTGGACGGAGACGTCGAGGGCCGAGACCGGCTCGTCGGCGACGATGATCTCGGGGCGCAGCGCGAGGCCACGGGCGATCCCGATGCGCTGGCGCTGCCCGCCGCTGAACTGGTGCGGGTACCGGTTGATGTACTCGGGGTTCAGCCCGACCACGTCGAGCAGCTCCTGGACCTTGCGCCGCCGGTCCCCCTTGGGCGCGACCTCGGGGTGGATCTCGAAGGGCTCGCCGATGATGTCGCCGACCGTCATCCTCGGGTTCAGCGAGGTGTACGGGTCCTGGAAGACCATCTGGATGTTGCGCCGCACGGCCTTGAGCGCCTTGCCGGACAGCCGCGTGATGTCCTCGCCCTTGAAGCGGATCTCGCCGGCCGTCGGCGCCTCCAAGCTGGTGACCAGCTTGGCGACGGTGGACTTGCCGCACCCCGACTCCCCGACGATGCCGAGGGTCTCGCCGCGCCGCAGGTCGAAGGAGACGCCGTCCACGGCCTTGACGGCGCCGACCTGGCGTTTGAGGACGACGCCCTGGGTGAGCGGGAAGTGTTTGACCAGGTCGCGTACCTCAAGGATCGGCTCGCCCGCCGCGTAGGCCGTCTCGGCGCGGGACCTCGCGAGCAGCTTCCGCGCCGTCTCGCCCTCCTCGCGGGCCTCTTTCCGGCCGGAGCTGTCACGGTGCATCGAGCATCTCCTTCCAGAAGTGGCAGGCGCTGGCGCGGTCCTCGGTCACCTCGTACAGGGGCGGCTCATCCGTGCGGCAGACGGGGCGCGCCATGGGGCAGCGGGGGTTGTAGGCGCAGCCGGGCGGGATGCTGAGGAGGCTGGGCGGCAGGCCCTTGACCGCGTTCAGTTCCCGGCCCTTCTGGTCGACGCGCGGGATGGAGTCGAGCAGGCCCCTGGTGTACGGGTGGGCCGGTGCGGCGTACAGCTCCCGTACGGGCGCGCGTTCCACGATGCGGCCCGCGTACATGACGGCGATGCGGTCGGCGACGTCGGCGACGACGCCGAGGTCGTGGGTGATCAGGATCAGGCCCATGCGGTACTCGCGCTGTAGCTCCGCGAGCAGGTCCATGACCTGGGCCTGGACGGTGACGTCGAGCGCCGTCGTCGGCTCGTCGGCGATGATCAGTTCGGGTTCGAGCGCCAGCGCCATCGCGATCATGATGCGCTGGCGCATGCCGCCGCTGAACTGGTGCGGGTAGTCGTTGACGCGCTCCCGCGCGGCGGGGATGCGGACCCGGTCCATCAGCTCGACGGCCCTGGCCCTGGCCTCCTTGCGCGAGGTGCCCTGGTGGACGCGGTACATCTCGCCGAGCTGGTAGCCGACGCTCAGCACCGGGTTCAGGGAGGAGAGCGCGTCCTGGAAGATCATGGCCATCCGGGCGCCCCGTACCTTGCGGCGCTCCTCCTCGGGGAGTTTCAGCAGGTCCTGGCCCTGGAAGAGGATCTCGCCGCCCGTGATGCGCCCCGGTGGGACGTCGAGGATGCCCATGACGGCCTGCGCGGTGACCGACTTGCCCGAGCCCGACTCGCCGAGGACGGCGAGGGTCTCGCCCGCCGCGACCTCGTAGCTGACGCCGTTGACGGCCTTGGCGATCCCGTCGCGGGTGTGGAACTCGACGTGCAGATCGCGTACTTCGAGCAGTGTCACGTACGCCTCCCTCAGCGCAGCTTGGGATCGAGGGCGTCGCGCACCGCGTCGCCGAGCATGATGAAGGCCAGCACGGTGAGGCTCAGCGCGGCGGCGGGGTAGAGCAGGATGTGCGGCGCGTTGCGGAACTGCATCCCCTGGGAGGCGGCGGAGATGTCCGCGCCCCAGGAGACGGTGGGCGGCTGGAGGCCGACGCCGAGGTAGCTGAGGGTGGCTTCGAGCGCGATGTACGTGCCCAGCGCGATGGTGGCGGTCACGATGACGGGCGCGACGGCGTTGGGCAGGATGTGCCGCACGAGCATGCGGGTGTTGCCCGCGCCGAGGGCGCGGGCCGCCTGGACGTAGTCGTTCTGCTTGGCCGTGATGACGGAGCCGCGCGCGATGCGGGCGATCTGCGGCCAGCCCAGCAGGACGATGAAGGTGACGACGATCCACACGGAGCGGCTGCCGGTCATGGAGAGGAAGACCAGCCCGCCGAGCACGATGGGGATGCCGAAGAAGATGTCGGTGATCCGGGAGAGGATCGCGTCCCACCAGCCCCCGAAGAATCCGGCGAGCCCGCCCAGCACGCTGCCCAGCACGGCGACGCCGAGGGTGGCGCAGACGCCGACGGTGACGGAGGTGCGGGCGCCGTAGACGACGCGGGTGTAGACGTCGCAGCCCTGGGTGTCGTAGCCGAACCAGTGGCCCGATGACGCCTCGTTCAGTGACTTGCCCAGTTGGCAGGAGAGCGGGTCGCGGCTGGCGATGAGCCCTGGCCACAGGGAGATGAGGACGAGGAAGAGGATCAGCAGCCCGGCGATGAGGAAGACGGGGTTGCGGCGCAGGTCGTACCAGGCGTCGGACCACAGGCTCCGCGCCCGCTCGCGGCCTCCGGAGCCGCCGGTTCCGTCGGGGCGCGGGCCCCCGCGCAGTTCGCCCGCCTCCTCCGTGGCCAGGTCCAGCGCGCCTCCGGCGCCGCCGATGGCGGGCGGGCCACCCGGCGCGGCGGGGTCCCCCGGCAGCCGCTCAGCCATGTGCCACCTCCCGCTCGACGGGCGGGTACGGGTGCGGGGAGGCGGGTTCAGACATAGCGGATCCTCGGGTCGAGCACGGCGTAGAGGAGGTCGACGAGCAGGTTCGCGAGGAGGAAGACGATGACGAGGATCGTCACGAAGCCCACGACGGTCGGCGAGTTCTGCCGCACGATGCCCTGCCAGAGCTGGAAGCCGACGCCCTGGATGTTGAAGATCCGCTCGGTGACGAGGGCCCCTGCCATGAGGTTGCCGACGTCGGTACCGAGGAAGGTGACGACGGGGATCAGCGAGTTGCGCAGCAGGTGCCGCACGGTGACGCGGCTGCGCGGGAGGCCCTTGGCGACGGCCGTACGGACGTAGTCGGCCCGCGCGTTCTCCGCGATGGAGGTGCGGGTGAGCCGGGTGACGTAGGCGAGGGAGACGAGGGCGAGGACGAGCCCGGGGAGCAGCAGTTCGCCCGCGGGCGCCGCGGGCGAGACGGCGGGCCGGATCCAGCCCCACTTCACGCCGAACACGAACTGGGCGAGGGTGCCGGTCACGAACGTCGGCACGGAGATGACGACGAGGGTGAGCATCAGCACCGTGGTGTCGACGGGACGGCCGCGGCGCAGCCCCGTGACCACGCCGAGGACGATGCCGATGACGATCTCGAAGGCGATGGCGATGAGGGTGAGCCGGAGCGTGATGGGAAAGGCGGTGGACATGAGTTCCGTGACGGGCTGGCCGTTGAAGGCGTTGCCGAAGTCACCGGTGAAGATCTTTCCCATGTAGAGCAGGTACTGCTGCCATACGGGCTTGTCGAGGTTGAACTCGGCGCGCAACTGGGCCGCGGTCGACGGGTCGGGCGCGCGGTCCCCGAACATGGCGTTGACGGGGTCGCCGACCGCGTAGACCATCACGAAGATGAGAAAGGTGGTCCCGATGAACACCGGGATCATCTGGAGCAGTCGTCTGATGACGTAGCGCCCCACGGAGCCTCACTTGACCTTGATGTCGGTGAACACCGGCACGGAGAAGGGGTTGAGCCGCACGCCGCTCACCCGGTCCGAATAGCCCGCGTTGCCGTTCTGGTACCAGAGGGGAATGGCGGGAAGGTCGCGGAGCACCTGCTTCTCGGCCTCCTGGAACTTGGCGATCGCCGCCGATTCCTGGGCCGCGTTCGCCTCGTCCATCAGCTTGTCGACGGTGGAGCTGGAGTAGCCGGAGTCGTTGGAGGAGGCGTCGGTGTAGTAGAGCGGCTGGAGGAAGTTCTGGATGAGCGGATAGTCCATCTGCCAGCCGGTGCGGAAGAGGCCCTTCATCTTCTTGCCCGCGATGTTCTTGCGGAATTCGCCGAAGGTCGGGACGGGGTTGACGCTGCACGCGCTGCTCTTGCCGAGGGTGTCGTTGATGCTGTTGCAGACGGCTTCCATCCACTGCTGGTGGGAGCCGGTGTCCACGTTCGAGGTGAGGGTGATCTTCCCGCCGGGGAGGCCGCCGCCCTGCTTGATGAGCTGCCGCGCCTTCTTCGGGTTGTACGTGCAGGTCTCGCCGCACAGGCCCGCCTTGTAGCCGCCCGCGGCCTTGAGGACGGGCGAGGTGAGGTCCGTGGCGGGCTTGCGGGTGCCGTGGTAGATCTTCTCGGTGACCTCTTCGCGGTTGATGGCCATCGACAGACCGCGCCGCACGAGCAGCGCTTTCTCGCCCTTCCACTGCTTCTTGTAGAGGGGCAGCGAGACGGTCTGGAGAATTCCCGCGGGCTGGTTGATGTAGCGCCCGTCGAGGTCCTTCTTCGCGTTCTTGAGCTGCGCTGCGGGCAGTTCGTCGACGACGTCGAGATTGCCCGCTTGGAGGTCGGTGTATCCGGTGTTCTGGTCGGTGTAGACCTTCAGCTCGACGCCCTTGTTCTTCGGCTTGTCCGGGCCCGCGTACTTCCCGTTCCTGGACAGCTTCATGGACTGTCCCTTGGTGTACGAGTCGACCTTGTACGGGCCGTTCCCGACCGGCTTCTCCAGCCAGCCGTCGTGGTCCTCGAAGAACTTCTCCGGCAGCGGCGCGTAGGCGGCGTAGCCGAGCGTTTCGGGCCACAGGGAGAACTTCTGGTTGAGCTTCACCGTGAAGGTGTGCTTGTCCTCGGCCTTGAGCCCGGACAGCTTCTTCGCCTTCGGCTTGCCCTTTTCGGGGTGAACGTCCTCGTACCCCTCGATGTATTCAAAGAAGTACGAGTTCACCTGCTTGTTGGTGACCAGTGCCCCGTAATTCCACGCGTCCACGAAGGACTTGGCCGTCACGGGTGTGCCGTCGGAGAACTTCCAGCCCTTCTCCAGTTTCACCGTGAAGTTCCGCTGGTCGCTGGTCTCGATGGACTCGGCGACGGCGTTCTCGGCCTTGCCGGTGTCCGGGTCGTAGCGCTTGAGACCGCGGAAGGTCATGTCCAGGACCTTGCCGCCCTGCACCTCGTTGGTGTTGGCGGGCTCGATGGGGTTCTGCGGGTCCGTCCAGAAGGCCCGTACGACCCCGTCCTGGGTCCCCGTGTCCCCGCCCCCACCGCCGCCTCCGCCGCATCCCGCGGCTGCCAGCACGATGGCCGCACATCCGACGGCCCCTGTGACTCGCGTGGCTCCGCGCATGAGGTGCCTCCCGTGGTGCTGAAAGTCATGACTCAGAACCACATAACACTCTTTTCGCCCCAGAACCCGGGTCACCGGGCCGCCAGGGGAGGGACGGGACGCGCAGAAACCCCCGTATGCCGTACCGCACCACGCAAAAGGGCGGCCCCCGCGCGATGCGGGAGCCGCCCTCAGGCGTGCGTACTACGGGCCGACGGTCAGCGCTTGGCGCGGGCAGCCGCGCGGGCGCGCTCCTTGTGGTCCAGGTTCACCTTGCGGATGCGGATCGTCTCCGGGGTGACCTCGATGCACTCGTCCTCGCGGCAGAACTCCAGCGCCTGCTCCAGCGAGAGCTTGCGCGGCGGCACCAGGTTCTCCGTGGTGTCGGCCGAGGCCGCGCGCATGTTGGTCATCTTCTTTTCCTTGGTGATGTTGACGTCCATGTCGTCGGAACGCGAGTTCTCGCCGACGAGCATGCCCTCATACACCTCGGTACCGGGCTCGATGAAGATCGTGCCGCGCTCCTGGAGGTTCATCATCGCGAACGGCGTCGCCTTGCCCGCGCGGTCCGCGACCAGCGAGCCGCTGTGCCGGGTGCGCAGCTCGCCGAACCACGGCTCGTGCCCCTCGAAGAGGGAGTGCGCGATGCCGGTGCCGCGGGTCTCCGTCAGGAACTCGGTGCGGAAGCCGATCAGGCCGCGGGCCGGGACGATCCACTCCATGCGGATCCAGCCGGACCCGTGGTTGGTCATGGTCTCCATGCGGCCCTTGCGCGTCGCCATGAGCTGGGTGATGGAGCCCATGTGCTCCTCGGGCGCGTCGATGGTCATCCGCTCGACGGGCTCGTGCAGCTTGCCGTCGATCTCGCGGGTGACGACCTCGGGCTTGCCGACGGTCAGCTCGAAGCCCTCGCGGCGCATCGTCTCCACCAGGATGGCCAGCGCCAGCTCGCCGCGGCCCTGGACCTCCCAGGTGTCGGGGCGCTCGGTGGGCAGGACGCGCAGCGAGACGTTGCCGACCAGCTCGCGGTCCAGGCGGTCCTTGACCAGGCGCGCGGTGACCTTGTGGCCCTTGCCGCCCTTGCCGACCAGCGGCGAGTTGTTCGTACCGATGGTCATGGAGATCGCGGGCTCGTCCACCGTGATCAGCGGCAGCGCGACCGGGTTCTCCGGGTCGGCCAGCGTCTCGCCGATCATGATGTCCGGGATGCCGGCGACGGCGCAGATGTCGCCGGGCCCTGCCTCCTCGGCGGGCTTGCGGGTGAGCGCGTCCGTCATCAGCAGCTCGGTGATGCGTACGTTCTGGACGGTCTTGTCCCGCTTCATCCAGGCCACGGTCTGGCCCTTCTTCAGCTTGCCGTTCTTGACGCGCAGCAGCGCGATACGGCCGAGGAAGTTGTCCGCGTCCAGGTTGGTGACGTGCGCCTGGAGGGGCGCGTCCTCCTCGTACGTCGGCGCCGGGACGGTCTCCAGCAGCGTGCTGAAGAACGGCTCCAGGTTCTCGCTGTCAGCCGGGACGGTGCCGTCCTCGGGCTGCGTCAGCGAGGCGATGCCGTCGCGCGCGCAGGCGTAGACGATCGGGAACTCGATCTGCTCCTCGTCCGCGTCCAGGTCGAGGAAGAGGTCGTAGGTGTCGTCGACGACAGCGGAGATACGCGAGTCCGAGCGGTCCGTCTTGTTGATGCACAGGATGACGGGGAGGCGGGCCTCCAGCGCCTTGCGGAGCACGAAGCGGGTCTGCGGCAGCGGACCCTCGGAGGCGTCCACGAGCAGCACGACCGCGTCCACCATCGACAGGCCGCGCTCGACCTCGCCACCGAAGTCGGCGTGACCCGGGGTGTCGATGATGTTGATGACGATGGGGCCCCCGCCGTCCTTGGGGTGGTACTTGACGGCGGTGTTCTTGGCGAGAATGGTGATGCCCTTCTCGCGCTCCAGGTCATTGGAGTCCATCATGCGGTCGTCGACGGACTCGAGCTGGTGCGCGGCGAAGGCGCCCGCCTGCTTGAGCATGGCGTCGACCAGGGTGGTCTTGCCGTGGTCGACGTGAGCGACGATGGCGACATTGCGGATGTCATTGCGCGTGGGCATGCTGCGGCGCTTCTCCCGGAGTTGTGGGTGGGGCGCGGTGCTTTTGGGTTCTTTTTCGCGCGCCCTGCCGGGCTGATCCGCCGCGGCCTCGTCAACCATGGTACGGGCCCGGGGCGGCAACGCCTCCCCGGGCCCTCATGCTGACCGCGTAGCGCGATCGGGTGACTACTTCTCGTATCCGATGTCCTGGTAACGGGGCGTCTGGAAACCGAAGGCCCCGGCGTTGACGACCTTGTCCTTCGTGGCGACGAGCTGCGGGCGCTGGTAGAGCGGGACGGACCCTGCCGCCGCCCAGATGCGGGCGTCGGCGCGCCGGATCAGCTCGTCGCGCTCCCCTTCGTCCAGCTCGCCCGACGCCTGCTCGAAGAGCTGGTCGATCTGGTCGGTTCCGACGCGGGTGTAGTTGTGCCCGACGGAGAGCGAGCCATCGGCCGCGGGGCGCGGCTTGGCGAAGATCGGGCGGGCGTCGGTGGCGGGGTAGGCGGAGGCGGGCCAGGAGTAGAGGGCCAGGTCGTACTCGCCAGCGGCGATGTGGTCCTTGAAGTAGCTCTCGTCCGCGACCTTCTTGATCTGCGTACGCACGCCGATGCCGTTCAGCATGTCCGCGATCCGCTCCCCCGTGGCCCGGATCGGCCCGGAGCCAGGCCCTGCCGGGAGGACGAAGCGCAGCGCGAGGGGCTTGCCGTCCTTGGTGCGGACGGCCATGGCCCGGCCGCCGGAGAGCAGCCGCAGCTCGTCGGCTGTGGCCCGCTGGTCCCGCGCGGCGCGGAGCGCGGCGCGGGCGACGCGCTTCTTGCGGGGGCTGCCCTCCCAGACGGCGTGGCGCAGCTCGGCGCGGGCCGCCTGGACGAGGAGCGCGGCGCGCTGGCCTGCGGCGAGTGCTGCCGGGCTGAGCGGCTTGCCCTCGACGCGTGCGGCGTCCTCGGCGCTGACGCTGACCGCGGCGGCCTCCGCCTCGGTCCTGTGCTGCGGGCGGGGCTGGGCAGGGCGGGGGGCTACGCGCTCGGGGCCCGTGCCGCTCTTGGGGTGGGCACCGGTGGAGCCGTCGGGGGCGTCGTGGCGTGCGGCGGGCTTGCCGTCGTCCTGTGCGGCGGCTGCGCGGGGCTTGTCGTCCGTACCGGCGTACTGGTCGCCCGCCTCGCCCGCCCCGGCGTCACCGTGGCCCGTCCCGGCCTGCTTGCCGTCGCCGTCGCCGTTGCCGTCGGCGCCCGCGGGGGGCTGGGCCGGGCCGCCCTTCCAGCCCGCCTCGCCGAGGAGGCTCTGCGCCGACTCGACGTCCCTCTTGCCGATCGCGGCGCTGTTGTCGCTGTATCCGTGCTGGTCGACCATGCGCAGGTGGCTGCCCAGCGGCTTCGCGGGGAGCCCGCTGTCGCTGAGCGCCTGCTCGGCCAGGGCCTCGCGGTCGATGGCGCGGGCGACGGCGCGCCGTACGCGCTCGTCGGCCAGCGGGCCCTCGGCGCCGTTCAGCGCGAGCTGGGTGTAGGCCGGGTCGAGGGCCTTGCGCAGGGTGTAGCCGCGCAACTGGCGCTGCTGGGCCGCCAGCGCCTTGGCCTTCGCGCGCTGTTTCGCGGCCTTCTCGCGCTCGGCGCGCTCCGCCTTGCGGGCCTCCTCGCGCGCCTCCTTGCGGGCCTTCTCCGACAGGTGCGCGTCGGCCCAGGCGTGCAGCGAGTCGGCCGCGCGCTGCCCGCTGACGAAGCGGGGCTCCTGGCCCGGCTCCCTGGGCGTGATGTTCTCGCCACCCTCGCCGCCCTCGCCGCCCCGTGCCGCGTGACCCGCCTCACCGGGGGCTGAGGGGGCGCCGCGCTGGGGAAGCTGCTTGTCGGCCTGGTCGCCGTTCTTCGACGAGGCATTGGCGGCGGAGACGAGCTGCGCGACGCCGCCGTCGACCTCGGCGAGGTCCAGCTTGTGCCCCTCCAGGGCCGCCGCGCGCTTGGCACGGGGCACCGCCTTCAGCCTGATCCTGTCCAGCTTGGCCCGCTCGCCCCACCACGCGGGGTCGCGCACGAGGCTCACGGACCGGCTCGCCTTGCTCACCCGGCTCAGCTTGAAGGGCCCGGCGGAGACGGGGAGCTTCTTGCGGGAGCCCTGGTTGAAGGCGTGGGGCCCGCGCATCGCGGACTTCGGGTAGAGCGGCGCGAAGAGTGACTGCCAGTCCGCGTACGGCTTCCCGAACACGACCTTGACCTGGTGCGCGCCGGGACCCTTGCCGATCTTCGCGATGCGGTTGTACCCGGCGTTGCGGGCCGACCAGTACGCGCCGTGCCTGCCGTTCAGCGCCTTCCACTGCGCGACGAAGTCCTTGGCGCCCAGCGAGCGCCCGTCGTTCCACTTCGCCTTCGGGTTCAGCTTGTAGACGACGGTCTGACGGGGCTTGCTCGCCGTGACCTTGGCCGAGACGAGGTAGTCCTTGTTGGCCTGCGGCCTGGCCTTCTCGTCCAGGGTGAACAGCGAGGGCAGGGTGGCGCCCGCGACGCGGTCCGTCGTGGCGTCGGCATCGGGCTGGTACGTGTTGAACGTCTGCGGCACGCTGTCCACCGCCCACCGCAGCGTCCCGCCCTCGGCGACCTGCGCGCGCGAGGCGGTGGGCACGTCACGGGCGGCGCCCGTCGCGCCCCCGGCGGAGTCCTCCGTGGTGGAGCTGCACCCGGCGAGAGGGAGCAGCGCACCGGCCGCGAGAACGGCGACGTAGCGCCGAGCGACGGTATCGATGGCTGGCACGGCTGGCATGGCAGTAACCTCCCGGGCTGGCCGCTCACCCATGCTTGTCCACATTTGGCGGCTTTAGCGGCTCATCACATCTTTTGCCCCACTGAATGCGAGCCCTTCCCCTTCATCGCGGAGGCACGCGTGAAACGGCCCCGACGCCACCCGTGCGGAGCACGCGGGGCGGCTCCGCCGCCGAAACGGCCGATCACCCGCCCGGCCCTGCCGCCTCTCCCAGGACGACCTCGGCCCAGACGGTCTTGCACGGGAAAGGGCCCGGCGCGACTCCCCAGCGCAGGGCCAGCGCCTCGACGAGCAGCAGCCCGCGCCCCGACTCGGCGTCCTCGGCCACGGCCCGGAGCCCACCGGACCTGGGCGGACGCGCCTCACCCCGCGCGTCGGCCACCTCGACGCGCAGCACACCGTCGCAGCGCAGAAACAGCTCCAGCCGGAAGCGCCGCCCCGGCACATGCCCGTGCGTCACCGCGTTGGCGCCCAGCTCCGCCACCACGCTCGCGGCTCCCTCGGTCGCCTCGACGGGCACGCCCCACGCACAGAGCTGCGCGACGGCGACCAGCCGGGCGCGGTGGGCGCCCTTGCGGGTGGAGGGGAACTGGGCGGTGCAGTGCTGGTTCATCTCACCCAGCGTGGCCAGCGGCACGGACGGTGACCAGTAACGGCAGGCGAACGAGGGGTGGTTGTACGGATGAGGTGGGGGTTTGTACGGGCCGTTCGTCGTGACGTGAGCCGAGCCACCCGGGTTGAGTACGTACGACACGACGAAAAGCGGGTGGACATATGAGCGAGGGCAAGGAACGACAAAAAGACCACACTGCCGACAGCGCGGACAGCACGGACTGGAGCTTGGACACGGAGGACGACTCCGGCCCGCTGCTTCGTGCCGTCGGCCGCATGATCAAGGTGTGGCGCGAGGCGGCAGGGCTGACGCAGCCCGAGTTGGGCACACGCATCGGTTACGGCGGGGACCTGGTCTCCTCGGTGGAACGTGGCAGGCGCATCCCGAAGCCGGAGTTCCTGGACAACGCCGACCGGGTGCTGAGGGCCGAGGGCAAGATCTCGGCCATGAAGAAGGACGTGGCCGAGGCCCGCTACCCGAAGAAGGTCCGGAATCTGAAGAAGCTGGAGGACAACACTGTCGATCTGGGCGCGTACGCCAACCACAACGTGCACGGCTTCTTGCAGACGGAGGAGTACGCGCGAGCGCTGTTCGAGATGCGGCGCCCCGCGTACAGCGAGGACGAGATCGAACGCCAGCTAGCAGCACGCTTGGCCCGACAGCGCATCCTCGAACGGCACCCCACGCCCATGCTCACCTTTGTCCAGGAAGAGGTGACGCTGCGGCGCCCTCTCGGCGGGAGAATGGTTCTGCGACGCCAGCTCCAACGCCTGCTGGAGGTGGCACAGTTGCGGCACGTGGAAATCCAGGTGATGCCGACCAGCCGCGAAGAGCACTCCGGCATGAGCGGTGAGCATCAAGTGCTGAAACTGAACGACGGCACAACATTGGGGTTTTCAGAGGGCCAGCTCACAAGCCGCCTGATCACCAAGCCCGCTGAGGTACAGATCCTGGAGATGCGGTATGGCATGATCCGGGCGCAGGCACTCACCCCCCGTGAGTCGCTGGCCTACATCGAGCAGCTTCTAGGAGAGACATGATCCGCAAACACACAGCCGGAGTCGACACCTCTCTGACGTGGGTCAAGAGCAGCTACAGCAGCGACGACGGGCCTAGCTGCGTAGAGGTCGCCACAGACGCGGAGCAGATCCACATCCGCGACTCCAAAGACGTGACCCGCCCCCACCTCACCGCATCCCCCACCGCGTGGTCGACGTTCGTCGCGCTCGTTCACGGGAGCAGCGCCGCGACCCGCTCGCGCTGAGCCGTCGCACGCGCGTCGTCGAAGCCGCTCAGAAGCGCTGCGGCCTCTGCGGCGCACCCTGCGGCTTCCTCTCCGTCACCGTCGTCCGACAACGCCAGCGCCAGCGCCAAGTTGACCAGTGCGTTCGCGAGGGCCCACTGATCCCCCGTGTCGCGGTACGCGGAGACGGCCACTCGGTGGAATTGGGCGGCCTCTGTGAAGCGGCCGAGGTCGCGGTACGCCTCGCCCGCGCAGTCGTGTGCCGCAGCCTCGCGGTTGCGGTCGCCGATTTTCCGCTGGGCCACGGCTGATTCCTGGCAGCACACCAAGGCATCGCCCGGTTCCCCCAGAGCGCACTGGATTCGCGCGAGTTCCAGGAGCCAGTAGGCTCCCCAGGCTGTGAGCCGGTCCGTCTCGGCGATGTCGAGGGCTTGCCTGATGGTGGACAGGGCGGCCTCCGGTTCGCCCCGCTCCCGTTGCGTCATCGACAAGTAGAACAGTGCGTTCCCCTCGTAGGCCCGGTCCCCCGCCTCCCGGCAGAGTCGGACCGCCGCGGTGAGGTCCGCCGTCGCGGCATCGAGCCGCAGCCCGTCGAACCGGGTCATTCCCAGGTTCGACAGGAGCAGGGACTCCCAGCGCAGATCCGCGAGGCGGCGGAAGATCTCCCGTCCCTCTTCGAACCGCGCCTCGGCGGCCACCAGCCTGCGGCGGCGCCAGTCGAGCAGCCCGAGGGCGTTGACGGCGACGCCCTCGCCATAGCGGTCGCCGGTCTCTCTGCGCAGTCGCAGCGCCTCGTGCTGGTGCAGCTCGGCCTCGTCCAGCCGCTGGGACTGCAAGTACGCCTTGCCCAGGCTGTCGTGCAGCTCCGCCTGCCCCCGCCGGTCAGCGATGGCGGTGGCCGACGCGAGACCCGTTTCGGATGTGGCGATCCATTCCTGGAACGGGTTGCGGCTTACGTAGACGCTGCGCAGCAGGGCGGCGATCCGCCATGCCACCTCGTGCCGACCGCTGGCCGAGGCTGTGCGGACGGCGGACACGAGGTTGGCCTGTTCCAGCTCGAACCACCGCAACGCCGCAGCGCGGTCCGTGAACTCGTCCACCACCACATCCGGCCCATCCGGGTACGGCTCCGGCATCGGGAGAGGTCGGTCCAGCGGGGCGATGCGCGAGATCGCGTGGGCCAGAGTGAAGAGGTAGTGATTCAGTACGCGTGCCTGGGCGCTGTTCCTGGCTTCCTCGTCCTCGTACCGCTCGGCCTGCTGGGCGGCGTAGATCCGCAGAAGGTCGTGGAACTGGAACCTCCCGTACGCGGCCTGTTCGAGAACGTGCGCTCCCGTCAGGACGTCGAGCAGGCGGCGGGCCACCGTGACAGTGGTACCGGCGAGCGTGGCCGCGGCGGATACGCCGAACTCAGGTCCTGGGTGCAGACCCAGCAGCCGGAAGAGCCGCGCGGTCGCCTCGGACAGGGCCCGGTAGGACCAGGCGAAAACGGTTCGCACGGCGTCGGACTCGTCGTCCTCCTCTGCCGTCAGCGCACCCCACAACGCCGACTCGTCCCGCAGGTCGGCGATGAGTTCGTCCAGGGGCATCAGGGGCCTGCTCGACGCTCGCTCTGCGGCGATCCGCAGGGCGAGCGGCAGTCGGGCGCACAGACGGGCCAGCTCGGACAGCTCCGTGTCGGTGTCGGTGAGCGCTCTGCACTCCGCCGTCACGGTGTGCAGCAGATGCACCGCGTCCCGCTCGGAGAACACGTCCAGCGTGATCCGGTGCGCGCCGTCTCTGGCGACCAGGCCGGAGAAGCGATGCCGACTGGTCACCAGCACCAGGCAGTCCGGGCCCCCGGGCAGCAGGGGCCGGACCTGGCTGACAGTTGCCGCGTTGTCCAGGACCACGAGGACGCGCTGATCGGCCAGTAGCGACCGGTACAGAGCGGAGCGGTCCTCCAGACGTGCCGGTATCGACGACGGGGCGACGCCCAGAGCCCGCAGGAAGTAGTCGAGAGCCTGCTCTGCGGTGACCGGTTCGCCCGGGTCATAGCCGCGCAGGTTCACGTAGAGCTGACCGCCAGGGAACTGATCGCGTACCCCGTGCGCCCAGTGCAGGGCCAGCGGGGTCTTGCCCACCCCCGCGGTTCCAGTGATGACGTAGACCCCGGTGGCTCCCGAAGCCCCGCCCTGCTCCTGTCCGAGGACCGCGTCGAGCGCCCGGATCTCATCGCGGCGATTGACGAATCCCCTCACATCCCCCCGGAGCTGACGAGGTGGAGCGGGGCGGTTCGGGTCCGTCCCGTGGTGGAAGTGGACTCCGCCGTGCACGTTCCCGGCCTGCACTACATCGTGCGCGGAGCCGGACAGGTCTGAATGGGATTCTGAATGGGATCGGGATTCGACGTGAGAGGGCTCGTCGGGGTGAGAGGGCTCGTCGGGGTGAGAGGGCTCGTCGGGCGAGCCTGTCACCGGTGCTGCTCTCGATTTGAGAGGAGCCCTTCGCGGGCCATGTACTCCCTGATTCCCTCCCCCTCCCCGTAGAGCCCTTGCACGAACTTCCGGCAGCCAGCCACCAGATCATGCCCGGCGTAACGGACGCCGCCTTCTTGGAGTCCGTTCTCGTCGTAGAGCAGGCGGTACGCCACGTCATCGCCGAGCGTGATCAACTCGGGCAGTCTGCCGTCCTCTTCGTACGGGCGGACCCGCCCAGCATCGATCACCCGGGTATGGCCGCCGAGTTCGTCCCTCATGAGCAGCAGGCGCAGCTCCCAGCGCATGTAGTCGGTGAGCGGCTGCTCCACCACTCGGATGCGCCAGGTCTCGAACCTGTGAGCCCGGAGCCTGGCGTAGTGCTGGGTGAGCGCTTCGCGACGGCTCTCCAGCAGAGCCAGGGCGTGCGGCCAGTCTCCCTTGGAGAAGGCGACCCAACTGTCGTCCATGGGCTCCTGGAATTCCTGGAGGCGCTCCAGCTTCCAGAACCCTGGCTCGCCGATTCGCCAGAAGCGTTCTTCGAAGTCGGCCCAGTAAGTGTCGCCGAGCAACCGTTCGCCCGGCGCGCCCGCCAGTTCATCAAGCATCCGGAACACCCATCCGTACCGCCCTGGCCATGCCTCGGGGGATCACCACGAGCCGCTCGCCCGCACCGACGCTGACCCCATCGGGCAAGAGCCCCACGTAGTTCTCGGTCAGATCGCGCCCGATCACGACGACGTCCCCGTTGTCCAGCTCCCAGACGTCCGGGCACCCACCCTCGCCGCCGCTGCCGGTCTCTCCCGATTCACGACCGCTGCCGGGATCCGTCGGCGCGATGCCGAGCCGACGGACGAACGAGGCTTGCGGGTCGGGGCTCCAAACACCGTTCACCATGGTCGCCCTCCGTGAGGAGCCGAATCCTTGGAGTATCAGGCTAGCGCGGCAGAGGTCCCGCACCTACGGATGAAGCACCCGGAAAATCGGCACGTCCAGGTGTCGAGAATGACGCGCCGGCTCCGTCCCAGGGGTACCAGCAGCCAGAGCGGACTGGACTGCGCGACGCATGAGGAGTACCCCGTGACGATTCAGCGGATGGACAACGTCGGCATCGTCGTCGACGACCTGGAGGCCGCCGTCGACTTCTTCACCGAGCTGGGCATGGAGCTGGAGGGCGAAGCGCAGACCGAGGGAACCGTGGCGGACCAGATGCTCGGCCTCGACGGGGTCCGCAGCGCCATCGCGATGATGCGCACCCCTGACGGCCACGGCAAGCTGGAGCTGACGAAGTTCCACGCCCCCACTGCGGTCGCCGCCGGGCCCCTCGACCCGCCGCCCAACACGCTGGGCCTGCACCGCGTCATGTTCGCCGTCGACGACATCGACGACACGATCGCCCGCCTGCGCCGCCACGGCGCCGAGCTCCTCGGCGAGGTGGCGCGGTACGAGAACGTCTACCGGCTCTGCAACCTCCGCGGCCCGTCGGGAATCATCGTCGCGCTGGCCGAACGGATCGGCTAGGTTCCGTCACGCTGGTCAGCGTCGGGTCCCGCCGAGGCCGCCCCACCGCGTAGCCGAACCAGCCGAACCGGCGCTGCCGCACGCCCGAGAGATCCCCTAGCGCGTCATCGCGAGCAGACCAAGATGCCGCCGAGACAAGAGATTCTGAACGCGCCGCACCGGTCGATGTGGTCGGTCAGGATCGCCCGAGCGCGGGCGATGGTGGCGTCGAACGGCACGTCGTGCTGATCGGCCCATGCTCGGTACGACTCCATGTGCGCGATCACGGGCTCGGGCGTACGCACGGCGATCGTGCCGGGCAACTCCATCGCCTCGATCTCGCGGAACTCGGCTCCGAGCAACGCCGGGGCCTTCTCCAGTGAGAATCGAGCGCTGAGCGATATACGCGAGGGCCCTCGGTCGACCCCCAGCACCTCGCCCGCGGCACGTTCCCACAGCCGGTCGAGCTCCGCCTTGTCCCGGTCGCTGTTCGTAGACGCGATCACGATGCCCTCGGCCGTGACGACCCGACCGAGCTCCTTGATCGCTGCGGGTATGTCCTGCACGTGGTACAGCATGTGCAGCGCAAGAGCCGCGTTGACGCTTCCTGTGCGCAACGGGAGCCGCTCGGCGTCGGCCACCATCACCGGCCGGGGCACTCCGTCGAGGATGCCGAGCGAGACATCTAGCCCGACCACCCGCAGATCGGGGAGGTCCTGGTTCAGCCGACTGATGAACTTCCCGTTGCCGCACCCCACGTCGACGACCGTGCCGCGCACCTGCCGCAACCGGTCGACGATGATCCCTGGCAAGTCATAACGCGGTGTCTGCCATCGGTAGAGCGACTGACGGGCGGCAAGGTCCCGTCCGGTGCTGTAGGCGCTACCGGTCAGGATGGCCCGGTTCGTCACGGCGGCGTCGTGCTCGGCGGGCAGGTCGGTCACGTCAGCGACTCCGGTGGTCAGCGGCACGGAGGGCGACACGATGGGTTGTACTCCTGATGCGGTCGCTCAGGTGTGCCACTTGCGGAGCACCACGGTACTGCGCGGCGCCGAGTTCGTCGGCAAGGTCGGACAACCGCGGCCGGATGCTCGCTGAGAGATGTCCGGGAGGGGTCTTGGGGACGAAACCGATCATGGCCTCGGTCGCATCGATCTCGCCCGCAACCATGTGGCACCTCGCGAGATCGAGGTGCGCGGCGTGCAGATCACCGACCGAACGGTCGTCGTCCGTGGTCGAGCGGTAAAGACCGACCGCCGCTTGAGCCGCCTCGACCGCCTGCTGCACGTTGTGCGCTCCCCCTATGGCGAGGTAGGTCGTGCCCGCATATGCGAGCTGTTTCGCGGCGGGGAAACTGAAGACGCCCGGCATCTCATCCGGCTCGCACATGGCGTCGCGAGCCTGGGCAGCGGTCGCCAGGGCAGCAGCGGCCCCACGCTGGTCTCCGGCCACGGCGAGCGCTCTCGCTTCCAGACTCGCCAGCCTCACACCAATACTCCCGGGCGCCACGTACTGCTGCCCTGACCGGGCCAGCCCTGCGGCTTGTCGTGGGTGTCCGTTCCAAAAGGCGATCAGCGACTCAACTCCCCGCACCCATCCCTTGAGCCCGTTGTGCCCTGCCGCATCAGCACACGCCCACGCGGTACGAGCATGGGTCATCGGCCGGCTCACGAAGTGCCGGGCAAGTGACGCGACCTCGGCGTCGAGCTGTTCGGCCGTGTGCTCGTCGCTGTTGCGCGCGGCAATGAACCACGCGAACCGCGCGGATGCGGCAGCGTCCGCGGCTAAGACGTGACGAGAAGGAGGGGCGACCGCCACTGCGGCTGCGGTTTCACCGGCATCGCTGACCAGCACGGCCCCGCCTGCGGCCTGCGCTTCCTTCCTGCGTCGCTTCGTGACAGCCGCAGCACGGTCCAGGGCGGGAGAGTCGATGTCGAACACCTCGGCCAGGTGCCCGCGGGTACGCGGCGTAGGGGTCCGGTTCTCACGTTCATACCGGCCGATCTCCTTGCCCGTCATCACGGACCGGCCCTCGACCTCGTTGTAGCGGTCCGCCACTTGCTGCTGAGTCCAGCCGAACTCTGCGCGCAGCCGCGCAAGACACTCGCCGATGCCGATTTCGCTCATCCTGGCTCCCTCGCACCGCTCCTAGCCCCATCTTGGCCCCCTGTTTGGCCCCCGAGCGGGCTCCCGACCGGTACGAGGCCCGGCTGTTCTCCTGGTGCCATGCCGTTGCAGGAAAGCGGCGAGCGTCTTCGGCGCTGCTCTGAGCACCGAAAACGGCTTCGGCGCTGACCTGGTGAAGGTCCGCACCACTTCACCCAAAGGAAGTGAACCGTGGAACAGTTCGAGCGCGCCAGCCTCGGCGCCTACTTTCAGCGAGTCGCCGCCGAGTTCGCCCCCGCTGAACGGCCCGCGTCGTTTCTGATCACTCACCTGCTGTCAGAACGTCCGAGCTTCGTGCAGGCCGTAGCGCGACAGACAGCCTTGCGCGCCGTACTCCCGAAACCGAAGTCGATCGATGCGGGGGCACGCCGAGAGGTCGAGCGATCCGTGCAGTGCGATCCCCTCTCACGTGACACCTTCGAGAACCCCGAACTGACCGTCGACTACTTCGAGGCACGCGCCGCCGGACACACAGTCGTACTGCTCGACGTGGGCGGCTACTTCGCCCCGACGCTCGACGCTCTGTGCGACCGGTTCTCGGGCCGCATCCTGGGCGTGGTCGAGGACACCGAGAACGGCCACAAGAGGTACGCCGAGTGCGACAAGCTGCCGTGCCCCGTCGTCTCGGTCGCCCGCTCCCCGCTCAAGGACCCCGAGGACTTCCTCGTAGGGCAGTCGGTCGTGTTCTCGGCCGAGGCTCTGATGCGCTCCCGGAGCGATATCCTGCACGGCCGCCCAGCCCTCGTCATCGGCTTCGGCAAGCTGGGCAGCTCGATCGCACGGCTGCTGCACGCGAAGGGCGTACAGGTCACCGTCTACGACATCGACCCTGTGCGCCGCACGCAGGCGCTCTCCCAGGGATTCACGGTCGCCCGCGACCGTGCCGCCGCTCTGAACGGGGCCGGGCTCGTGCTGTGCGCGACCGGCTCAGTGTCGCTCCGGGGCGAGGACTTCCCGCGACTGCGGAACGGCGCGTACGTCGCCACGGTCACCTCGTCCGAGGACGAACTCGACCTCGACTCGCTGCCCAGCATCTATCAGCGCACGCCAGCCGGGGAGCACGTCACGCGCTACCAGACGACCGGGCACTACTTCTACCTGCTCAACGGCGGCAACGCCGTCAACTTCCTGCACGGCGCGAGCGTGGGCCCGTTCATCTACCTCGTTCAGGCGGAGATCCTCGCCGGAGTCCGGATGCTCGCCCGCGGCGATCTCGGACCCGGTATGCATGAGGTTGCCGCAAGCGATCGCACGATCGTCGCAGCAACGTGGCTCAACTACTTCAACCGGTAACCGGTAAGGAAAAACATGCCGATCACCGCCCAGCATGTACGCGAGACGCTCGACGCGTACCTCGGCCAGCATCCGGACGACAAAAGTTCGCTCGCCGCCCTCTCTGAGGTGCTCAACGAGGCAGGCGACTCGATCACATCGCGCAAGGAGTTCCGCGGACACGTCACCGCCGGGGCCATCCTGCTGCGCCCCGATGGCCGCGTGCTCACCATCGAACACCGCGCCCTCGCGAAATGGCTGCTGCCCGGTGGACACATCGAGCCGAGCGACGAGACCCTTCTCAACGCAGCACTGCGAGAGCTCGCGGAAGAGACCGGCGTCACCGCTGCGCAGGTCCAGGCAGCCGGCCCGGTCCCGCTGCACGTCGACGCGCACCAGATCCCGGCGAACGACGCGAAGGGCGAGCCGACGCACCCGCACTTCGATTTCCGGTTCCTCTGCCGCACGACCGTCAACGACGTGGTGTTGCAGGAGGACGAAGTGACCGCCTATTCGTGGCAGCCCGCGGACACGCTGGCCACCGAGCCGCTGCGGGGCCGGGTGCTGGCCTCCCGCTGACACAAATGACCATCTGGCGAGATTCCGTCCCGGCCCGGGGAAGGCGCTCGCCCTGCCCCGGCCACGGCACCTCAACCCGTAGCCAGCCGCGCCGTAACCCGCACCCCCACCCACACCGTCAGGGACTCCTACGCGCGCCCCATGTCCACGACGTACTTCCCGCGCACACCTCCCGCTTCGAGCCCCCGGTGGGCCTCCGCGATGCCGTCCATCGGCAGCACGGCGTGGATCACGGGCCGCACATCCCCCTTCTCGGCGCGCCGGGCGAGTTCCGCGATGCGCTCGGCGGGCGGGTTGTTGCTGAACAGCTTGACCTGACGGGGCCGGAGCGCGGCGCGCAGCCCCGTGCCGAGCATGGACGCGACGATGCGGTCCGGGTCGAAGGCGAGGGCGATCATGCGCCCCCGGCGGTCGAGCCGGGCCTGATAGGCGCCCAGCTCGGTGCCGACCACGTCGACGATGACGTCGAAACGGCCGAGGTCATCGGGTCGGGTGGTGCGGTAGTCCAGGGCCTCGTCCGCGCCCAGTTCCCTGATCCAGTCGAGGTTCCTGGCACCGGCGAGGGCGGTGACGTGCGCGCCGAGCGCCTTGCCGAGCTGCACGGCGAGGCTGCCGACGCCCCCGGTGGCGCCCCGGATAAGGAGCCGTTCGCCGGGAGCAAGGCGCGCCTTCTCCGTCAGCGCGGTCAGCGCGGTGGTGCCCGACGTCGGCAGCGCGGCGGCCTCCAGCAGGCTCAGGTTCCCGGGCGCCGGGGCGAGCCGTTCCCCGGGGACGGCGACGTAGTCGGCGAGGGCGCCGAAGGCGAAGTGCGGCATGACGCCCCACACCGCGTCCCCGTGCTGCCAGCCTCGCACCTGGGCACCCGCTTCCACGACGCGCCCGGCGAAGTCGCCGCCCACGCGGCGGGGGAACTTGGCGCGGGCGATGCCGCGCATCCTGCCCGCGCGGAAGGCGGTCTCCCCCGCGTCCACGCTGGCCGCGTGCACCTCGACCAGCACTTCTCCCGGTCCGGGGCTGGGCTTCGGCACCTCGGCGACGCGCAGCACCTCGGGCGGGCCAAAACGGTCGTACTGCACGGCACGCATGACGTTCTCCTGACTCTCCGTACCAGCCGCCCCGAGAAACGGGGTGGCCCCCCACTTACGTCAGCTACGATAAGCGGAGAGGCACCCCATTTGGCAAACCTGGAGGTCATGGTGGTCGGCAGCACGGCGCGAGGGCCCATGCGCGCGGACGCCCGGCGCAACTACGAACGCATCGTCGCCGCCGCAGAGGAGACCTTCACGGCCCACGGCGCCGACGCCTCACTGGAAGAGATCGCCCGCAGGGCCGGTGTCGGGTCCGCGACCCTGCACCGGCACTTCCCCTCCCGGCGCTCGCTGCTGGAGGTCGTCTTCCGCGACCGCGTCGAAGCGCTGTGCGCCCGGGCACGGGAGCACGCGCAAGGCGGCGAGCCGGGCACCGCGCTCTTCACCTGGCTGCGGGACTTCACCGTCTACGCGGCGGCCAGCCACGGTCTGGTCGGATCGCTGCTGCGCGGCGGCGGCCAGGACGCCGACCTGCTGGAGGAGAACGACGGCTGCGCGACGATGATCACCGCCGCGGCGGACGAACTGCTCGACCGGGCGCGGCAGGCGGGCACGGTACGCGCCGGCGTCCGGGCCGAGGACCTGCTCGCGCTCGTCAGCGCCATCTCGCTCACGTCGGAGGAGCACGACGGCGGAGCGCAGGCGGGCCGGCTGCTCGACCTCGCCATCGAGGGCGTGCGCTCCCCCACCCCTGGCCCCGGTCCGTCGGACGGCGCCTGACACCGTCGGCCGGACATGCCGCTGCCCCGGAGACCGGTGGGCCTCCGGGGCAGCGGGGCGCTCGGAACGAGGAGCGCCGGGCCGGGTCTGCCGGGCGTCAGCGCAGCACCTCCAGGAAGACCCAGCCCTTCTCGTCGGTGTAGCACCGGGCGTCCTTGTAGGTGCCGTCAGCCTTGAGCTGCGCCGCCTCGGCCTCGCACTCGGCCAGCGAGCCGTACACAGCGGGGCCGCCACCGACCGGCTCCCAGCCCTCAGCGGCAGCGGAACCGGCGGTCAGCGGGATGGCGACCACGGCGGCGGCCACAGCCAGACCGGCAGCGGCACGGGAACGCCACGACTTCATACGTCCTCCAGATGGTGAGACCAACTTCAGAGCTTCCGCGAACAGCACCCCGGAAAGGTGGGCCCGGCCGGTGAGTCCTCGGCGCCGCCGCGTCTTCCACAGGCTTCGATGCGCG
Source organism: Streptomyces daliensis (assembly GCF_054782395.1). Lineage (NCBI taxonomy): Bacteria > Bacillati > Actinomycetota > Actinomycetes > Kitasatosporales > Streptomycetaceae > Streptomyces > Streptomyces daliensis. The sequence goes on from NZ_BAAGSO010000051.1 coordinate 68,782, forward strand.
CCCTGCGACGCGAGTTCACGGAGTGACGCTCCTCTCTTACGCCCTCACCAACCGCCCACCGCCCAGCCACACCGCCCTCACTCCCCCTCCTTCGGCGGCTTCGTCCTCTCGGATTCCGTGATCCACAGCGGTTTCCCGTCGCCGCAAGTGACCAGGAGCCCATCGGCCGGTTCAAGGCTGGTGCGCCTCACGCACAGCCAACGGTCGCCGACCCGTGCAACCGGACGATCGGGCGAGCGCATGAAGCGGTGCGTCCTGACCTGGTCATGAATCGTGCGGGCGCTGCCGGACCAGTCGATGAAGGAGAATTCCGGTTCCATGAATCCGGCATAGCTGGCCGCGGAGTCATCCTGTGGCTCACCCGCGTCACCCGCCACTGCTCTGTCCAGTGATGTGCGGAGCAGGTCATAGACCACGGGCATCGCGTCAGTGCAGTAGCTCGCCCAGCTCATATCGTCGGCGAGGGGAATTCCGTCCTGCTGGGCGAGGATATTACCGGTGTCGAAATCATTGTCCATACGGTGCACGGTGATGCCGCTGCGTGAGTCACCATTGCGAATCGCCCACAGCAGGGGTGCTGGACCTCGGTATTTCGGCAGCATTGACACATGAACATTCAGCACACCGAGTGGCGGAATCGCCAAAACGCGGGGCGGGAGCTTCCAGGCGAAGCCGAAGACGATCAGAAGGTCCGGTTGGTAGCTTTCCAGCGCCAGCGCAAGGCCCTCGACGCTCCCCGGAAGCAGCAGATCCATTCCCTCGGGAACAGCATCAAGGATCGACGCCGTCATCTCCCCCGCGTCGTCGAGATTCGGGCCGCCGGAGCGAAGAGAGCGACCGTAGAAATAGGCGATGGGATGGTGGCCGGCGTCCGTGCAAGCCGCATGGATTGTGGAGAACTCGGCGGGACCCGAAGAGATCACACCGATTCGCAGACGGGTTGACATCTCCCTGTTCCTCACGACATGGAGTGGTGGCACTCAACCCGATCATCAGGTCAAGGTGAACTCATCATGGGGCACGCCGAGTTCCCAAGCGGACTCGAATGCCTTTGTGCACAGTTCCGCGACCCGTGGATCGCGGCTCAGTTCGTTGCCGACCCAACCGCCCTCACCAGTGAAGTGGTTGAACAGTACGGTGGCACCGTCGAAGATCCAGCAGTCGTTGCCCGGCAACGCCAGGCCGGAGGCCCGTGTGCGAGGCAGCCAGCGCACTTCTTCTCCGGCCTCGATGTTCTGCGGCGTCCCGTCATGCTCGAACCGAATGTATTCGCTGGCCGGTTCGGAGATGATGCGCGTCCGACGCAGTCGTACCCCGCGTGCCGCGGTGGCCCGCATCAGCTCAAGCCAACCGGCCTTGCTCGCGGCGTCCTCCTCCGGGCCCCACTTCCCAGCCCGCCACTTCTCGATGTCCGCGGCTTCCTCCGCCACCGCATAGTGATCGCGCATTTCCAGATGACAGGCCGATTCGCGGCAGGAGTTAAAAAGCTGGGCCCAGCCTTCCGCGTCAAGAGACTCCATTCACACCATCCTTCGGTACATAGTTGAATAGTGAAGCCGGCACTCGGACGACTGTTTCGCCGCCGGGAATTTTCATTTGTGCCAGATCGACTGGATCGCTGACCTCATACCCTTGCACGAGAAAATCTCCGCTTTCCTCGTCCCTGTACAGCCTCGGCGAACCACCCTGCCCCGTGGTGCCGCCAACGAATTTAATCTTCATGAACGCCTCCCACCGATCCCCCTTGTGAGCCGACTCCATAGTTCAGCAGCATATGCCTCTGTTCGACCCTGACCGCCTCACTGGTTCGGAATCTACCCCCTTGAGAGCCAAATCGTTTCACTTTCTCATCCCTGATGGCAGAAACAGGCCAGGTGGAGACCAGGACAGAGAGGAGTCGAATCTTCGTACCGGCTCGTTCGTACCGGCTCAGGAGGTACTCCATTGACGTCAGGAAGCAGGTGACGAGGATGAGAATGTGACCGAGAGACGGAACGATCCGGGAGAGGAGTCAGCGGCCGGGCCCGAGCCCCCGACAAGAGCGCACAACGATCTCTCGGGGTCGGCAGCTCACGTCGTCCAAGCCGGCGAGATCAGCGGAGGCGTACACCTCCACACCGCCGCACTCAGTGCGACCCCCTGCCCAGCCCAATTGCCCGGTGACGTGCGCGGCTTCGTGAACAGGCGCGATGAGCTGAGGTCACTGGGGATCCTGCTGGAAGGTCCTGCTCACGCCCAGCAGGATTCCGCGGCCTTGCGCATAGCCGTCGTGGTCGGTACGGCTGGAGTGGGCAAGACCTCGCTCGCCATTCGCTGGGCACATCAGGTCAAGGTTCACTTTCCTGATGGGCAGCTGTACGTCAACCTACGCAGTTACGACCCTGGTCCCCCCTTGACCGTCACCGACGTGCTCGGCCGGTTCCTGCGGGCACTGAACGTGCCGAAGGAGCACATCCCCGCTGGTGAGGAGCCGCGCGCGGAGCTGTTCCGGTCGGTGACGGCCGAACGGCATGTGCTCATCGTGCTGGACAACGCGGCCACCGCCGGAGAGGTCCGGCCCCTCCTGCCCGGCTCTGCGAACTGTCTGGTTGCCGTCACGAGTCGTACCCGTATGTCGGGTTTGGTGATTCGGGAAGGTGCACATCGTGTGAACGTGGAAACGCTGTCACAAGACGAATCGATCCAGTTGCTGCGGGCTGTCATCACCGACTACCGCACCGATGACGACGACGCGGATTTGGCCGAACTGGCCCGCCTCTGCGCTCGGCTGCCGCTTGCCCTGCGCATCGTCGCCGAACGCGCCGCAGCACGTCCTCGCATGCCACTGCGCGATCTGATCAGGGACCTGCGCGACGAGTCAGGACTGTGGGACGCGCTGTCGGCGACGGCCGAAACGGCTGGAGGGGAATCCGACGAAGCGGACGCCGTGCGTACGGTGTTCGCGTGGTCCTACCGCGCGCTCACTCCGCAGACCGCTCGGGTGTTCCGGCTGCTGGGGCTGCACCCGGGACCCGAGTTCGGGGTGGCAGCCGCGGCGGCCCTCGCGGCCACCACGCCCACCCGCACCCGCCGTCACCTCGACAGCCTGGCCAGCGCGCATCTGCTGGAGGAGTGCGGTCACGACCGCTACCAGTTCCACGATCTGCTGCGGGCCTACGCCGTCGATCAGGCCCAGCGTGAGGAATCGCCCGAAGACCGGCGTGCTGCTCTGGCACGGGTCCTCGGCTGGTATCTGCACACCGCCGCTTCCGCCGCACGAGCCGGTTCGTGCACGTTCACCATGCCGCTGACGCTCGAACCGCTGGACGACGGGGCCGAGCCCGCTGTCTTCGACGACGGGAAAGCAGCCGTCGCCTGGTACGAGACCGAGCGCGACAATCTCATCGCCTCGGTCCGCAGTGCCGGCGGTGTCGGTCTGAACCGGATCGCCTGGCAGATCCCGGCCGTTCTGACGATGGTCATCGCGGACCGTGAGTCGGCCGACACCTGGCTGCCCGCGCAGGGCGTGGCCCTGGAGTCCGCCCGTCGAGCAGGCGACCGGTACGGAGAGGCGATCACCCTCGACACCCTTGGCATCGCCTACCGGCACCTGTTCCGGCTGGCCGAGGCCGAGGAGAGTTTCGACGCCGCGCTGCGGATCTTCCGAGAACTGGGAAACAGGTTCGGGCAGGCACACGCCGCCAACGGCCTGGGCGTGGCCCACATGTTCGTGCACCGTCTCGACGATGCCGCGTCCTGCTTCGAGCAGGCTCTGGAGCAGGCGCGCGAGCTGGACGACGCCCTCTATACCGGCGCCTTCACACGAAACCTCGGCTGGGCGCTCCTCGAAGGCGGGGACCTCGACCGGGCGGAGGCTCTGCTGAGCCGGTCGGCCGCCATGCTGGCCGACATCGAGGAGCCCTTGGAGCAGGCCGAAGCGCTGACACGGCTGTCGGCCGTGCACCGACGGGCAGGACGTCTCGCCTCAGCGCACCAGACGGCCGAACAGGCACTGTCCATCGCGGGCGAGGCAGACGGCACCCTCTTTGAAGCCCTCGCGCTCCTGGAACTGGGCCACATCGCCCTGGCTCAGGAGAACGGCGCCGAAGCCCTCAGCCACCTCCAGCAGGCCGCTGCCCTGTTCCAGCGCGTCGGCCGCCCCGACCTCCAGGCCGCCGCATGGGACACGACCGGCGAGGCATACCTCCTGCTCGGGCGCGCCGACGACGCGGTCGCGTTCCACCGTCAGGCATCCGCCGCGTTCCGCGGCAAGGATGACCGGTGGTCCCTGGCGCTCTCCCTGGCCCACCTCGCCACAGCGCTGACCCGCAAGGGGGTTCAGGAGGAGGCCAGGGAATGTCGCGGAGAGGCGCTTCGTCTGCTGGCGGAGTTCCCCGACGCGGTGGCACAGGCGAAGCGGTCCGAGGTGGAGGCGGCATCGTCGTAGGGCGCGCCCCCGCCCGCCGATGAACCGGCCACCCGGCCGGTCCCGCACCGCCGCCCGCAGCGCCGCCGCACCCCGCCAGGCCCCGCGAAGCCCCTCGCAAGGGCCTCCCAAGGGCTCCCGCAAGGGCCCCCACCCCCTTAACGCCCCCTCGTGCGGCGTAAACCCGTGCAGCGCCCTTCACAAGTGGGAGTGTGACGCGCAACACTCGCCAGGCGCATGAACGTCGAGCCAGCCAGCCGCCACCACTTCGCGGAGGTGGGCAAGTCATGTCTCCTCACGGTCACAGTCACGGTCCACACAGCACCCCTGACGCCCGAGGCGCGCCCGGAACGTCCCTCTACGACGAACTGACGGCCGCCCAGCGCTGCGTGGACGACCTCGCCCGCAGCATCAGCCGCCTGGAACAGCACATCGGCACAGGCCTGGAGATCCGCCGGGTACGCAGTGACGCGGAGCATCTGCGCGAATCGCTCTCGCTCCTGCGGGCCGCGACGCCCGACGCCGCTCCCGCGCCGCTGACCGAGATGGTGACCATCCCGGACCAGCCGTACGACAGCGGGCTGTGGAACGACGTCGACGACGAGGGGCTCGGCGCCAAGGACCGCCACGCACCCTGATCGTCCCGCGCCCCGGTGGTGAGCGGGCCGCCCACCCCCACCGCCCACCCTCACTGCTCACCGCCCTCACCGCCCTCACCGACGTCGTCGCCTCACCCGGAGAAACCGTTGGCCACTGGCACCGAACCCTCTACCCGAGCGGGCGGCGTGCGCGAGGGAACGCGCGCCGCCATCGCCGAACGGCACCTGCGCAAGGACCGCTGGTGGCTGATGCCCGCCACGACCGCGCTGGGCCTGTTCGCGTTCGTCGTCTACTCGACGTGGCGCGCGTTCGCCAACGCGGACTACTACGCGGCTCCCTACGTCTCGCCGTTCTACTCCCCCTGCCTCGCGGACAACTGCCACGAGATGCGCGCCGGACCCAACTGGGCGCTCCTGGGGGACTGGTGGGGGCTCTCCCCCGCGCTGATCATCCTGATCTTCCCGCTGGGCTTCCGGCTGACCTGCTACTACTACCGCAAGGCGTACTACCGGGGCTTCTGGGCCTCGCCCCCCGCCTGCGCCGTCGCCGAGCCCCACAAGAAGTACACCGGCGAGACCCGCTTCCCGCTCATCCTCCAGAACATCCACCGGTACTTCTTCTACGCGGCCGTCCTCGTCGCGCTGATCCTCACCTGGGACACCCTGCTCGGGTTCCGCAACCCCGAGTACGAGTGGGGCCACATGGGCCTGGGGACCGTGGTCTTCCTGGTCAACATCGTGCTGATCTGGGCGTACACCCTCTCCTGCCACTCCTGCCGCCACATCGTCGGCGGACGGCTCAAGCACTTCTCCAAGCACCCGGTGCGCTACAAGCTCTGGGGCCTGGTCGGGAAGCTGAACGCACGGCACGCGGCGCTCGCCTGGGCCTCGCTGATCAGCGTCGCGCTCGCGGACTTCTACGTCTACCTGCTCGCGACCGGCGCCTTCACCGACCCCCAGCTCTTCTGACGGCCGGACGCCCCACGCGAACAAGACCGCGACACCGTGAAAGATCCGAGAGGGATGCACGAGACATGACGCAAGTCGAACGCCAGCAGTGGGACGTCGTCATCGTCGGCGCGGGCGGCGCCGGGCTGCGCGCGGCGATCGAGGCACGGGAACAGGGACTGCGCACCGCCGTGATCTGCAAGTCCCTCTTCGGCAAGGCCCACACCGTGATGGCGGAGGGCGGCATCGCCGCCAGCATGGGCAACGTCAACGAGGGCGACAACTGGCAGGTCCACTTCCGCGACACCATGCGCGGCGGCAAGTTCCTCAACCACTGGCGCATGGCGGAACTGCACGCCAAGGAGGCGCCGGACCGGGTGTGGGAGCTGGAGACCTGGGGCGCGCTCTTCGACCGTACGGCCGACGGGCGCATCTCCCAGCGCAACTTCGGCGGCCACGAGTACCCGCGCCTCGCGCACGTCGGCGACCGCACCGGACTGGAACTGATCCGCACGCTCCAGCAGAAGACCGTCGCCCTCCAGCAGGAGGACTTCAAGGAGAGCGGCGACTACGAGGCGCGGCTGAAGGTCTTCCAGGAATGCACCGTCACCCGCGTACTCAAGGACGGCGCGGGCCGGGTCGCCGGGGTGTTCTGCTACGAGCGCGAGAGCGGCAGGTTCTTCGTCATCGAGGCCCCCTCCGTGGTGCTGGCCACGGGCGGCATCGGCAAGTCGTTCAAGGTGACGTCCAACTCCTGGGAGTACACGGGCGACGGGCACGCGCTGGCCCTGCTCGCGGGCGCCTCGCTCATCAACATGGAGTTCGTGCAGTTCCACCCGACGGGCATGGTCTGGCCGCCGTCGGTGAAGGGCATCCTCGTCACCGAGTCCGTGCGTGGCGACGGCGGGGTGCTGCGCAACTCCGAGGGCAAGCGGTTCATGTTCGACTACGTGCCCGACGTCTTCAAGGAGAAGTACGCCGAGTCCGAGGCGGAGGGCGACGGCTGGTACGAGGACCCGGACCGCAACCGCCGCCCGCCCGAACTGCTCCCCCGCGACGAGGTGGCCCGCGCCATCAACTCGGAGGTCAAGGCGGGCCGGGGCTCACCGCACGGCGGGGTCTTCCTCGACGTCTCGACGCGGATGCCGGCCGAGGTCATCAAGCGGCGGCTGCCGTCCATGCACCACCAGTTCAAGGAGCTGGCCGACGTGGACATCACCGCCGAACCGATGGAGGTCGGCCCGACCTGCCACTACGTGATGGGCGGCGTCGACGTCGACCCGGACACGGCAGCAGCCGCCGGGGTGCCGGGGCTGTACGCGGCGGGCGAGGTCGCGGGCGGCATGCACGGCTCCAACAGGCTCGGCGGCAACTCGCTCTCCGACCTGCTCGTGTTCGGCCGCCGGGCGGGGCTGCACGCGGCCCAGTACGCGGCCACGCTCCAGGGCGCCGACCGGCCGGGGATCAGCGACGAGCAGATCGACGCTGCGGCGGCCGAGGCCCTGCGCCCCTTCAGCGCCGAGGAGGAGCCCGCGGGCGCCCCCACGGAGCGGGCGGCATCCGCGCCCGCAGCGCCCGCCGCACCGGCGGAGAATCCTTACACCATCCACCAGGAACTCCAGCAGTCCATGAACGACCTGGTCGGCATCATCCGCCGCGAGGAGGAGATGGCCCAGGCCCTGGAGCGGCTGGCGGCCCTGGGCGTACGGGCGCGGCGCGCCGGTGTCGAGGGGCACCGGCAGTTCAACCCGGGCTGGCACCTGGCGATCGACCTGCGCAACATGCTGCTGGTCAGCGAGTGCGTGGCACGCGCCGCGCTGAACCGTACGGAGTCCCGCGGCGGCCACACCCGCGACGACTACCCGGACATGGACCGCGAGTGGCGGCGCGCCAACCTCGTGTGCACGCTCGCCGAGGAGACCGGGGAGCCGGGGGCGCCGGGCGGCGCCGGCGGGCGGATCAGCCTGCGCAGGCGGGAGATGCCGCCGATACGGGCCGATCTGCTGGAGCTCTTCGAGAAGGAGGAGCTGATCAAGTACCTGACGGACGAGGAGCTGACGACCGAGTGAGCGCACCCGAGACAGCACCCGAGGCAACGGACGATCCCCCGGCCACCGGCAGCAGCACCGGCACCGGCACCGGCACCGCGTACGACGCGCACTTCCGCGTCTGGCGCGGCGACATCGAGGGCGGCGAGCTGACGGACTTCACCGTCGAGGTGAACGAGGGCGAGGTCGTCCTCGACATCATCCACAGGATCCAGGCCACCCAGGCCCCCGATCTGGCGGTGCGCTGGAACTGCAAGGCGGGCAAGTGCGGCTCGTGCAGCGCCGAGATCAACGGGCGGCCGAGGCTGCTGTGCATGACCCGGATGTCCGTCTTCTCTCGTACGGACACGATCACCGTCACCCCGCTGCGCGCCTTCCCCGTGGTCCGGGACCTGGTGACCGACGTCGGCTACAACTACGCCAAGGCCCGCGAGGTCCCCGCCTTCGTGCCCCCGGAGGGGCTGGGGCCCGGTGAGTACCGGATGCGGCAGGAGGACGTGGGGCGCTCGCAGGAGTTCCGCAAGTGCATCGAGTGCTTCCTGTGCCAGGACACATGCCACGTGGTGCGGGACCACGAGGAGAACAAGCGCCCCTTCGCGGGCCCGCGCTTCCTGATGCGGGTCGCCGAGCTGGACATGCACCCTCTCGACGCGGCGGAGGACGAGGGCCTGGACCGCAAGAGCGCGGCCCAGGAGGAGCACGGACTCGGCTACTGCAACATCACCAAGTGCTGTACGGAGGTGTGCCCCGAGGGCATCCGCATCACCGACAACGCGCTCATCCCGCTGAAGGAGCGGGCCGCCGACCGCAAGTACGACCCGCTGGTCTGGCTGGGCAACAAGATCCGCCGCCGGACGACGTAGCCCAGACGTAGCCCACGGGGCCGCCGGCCACCGGCCGTACAGCGGCGTCAGAACAGGCTGAGCAGGGCCTCGGCGGGGTCGGTCACCTTCGTCTCCCCGTCGGGGCGCGACAGCTCGAACCACACCGCCTTGCCGCGCGGCGTACGCCTGCTCCCCCACCCTGAGCTGAGCAGCCCGACGAGCTGGAGGCCGCGCCCGCCCTCGTCCGTGTCGTGGGCCCTGCGGCGCCTGGGCTGGACGAGACCGGCGTCCCAGACCTCGCACACGAGCGTGCGGTCGAGCAGCAGCCGCAGCCGGATCTCGCCCTCGCCGTGCCGCAGCGCGTTGGTGACCAGCTCGCTCACCAGCAGCTCCGTCGTGTCCGCCAGATCGCTGAGGTCCCAGGCGGCGAGCTGCTCGCGGGCCAGCTCCCTGGCGCGGGCCACGGAGCGCGGCTCTGACGGCAGGCTCCAGTCGCCGACGGACTCCTCGGGCAGGCCGTGCACCCGCGCCATCAGCAGGGCGATGTCGTCCTCGCCGTGGTGCACGTTGAGTGTGGTGAGCACCCGGTCCGAGACGTTCTCCAGCGGTTCCGTGGCGTCGGTGAGCAGCGCGCGGAAGGCGTCCAAGCCCTCGTCCAGCGGGTGGTCGCGGGACTCGACGAGGCCGTCGGTGTAGAGGGCGAGCATCGCCCCGTCGGGCAGCTCGACCTCGATCTCCTCGAACGGCTCCCCGCCGACACCCAGCGGCACCCCCTTGGGGACCTCCAGCAGCAGCGCGGGCTCGTCCGGCTCGACGAGGATGGGCGGCAGGTGGCCCGCGTTGGCGAAGGTGCAGCGGCGCGAGACGGGGTCGTAGACGGCGTAGATGCACGTGGCGAGGTAGACCTCGGAGAGGTCGGTGCTGCCGCGCCCGCCCCGCTGGGAGCGCGGGGTGCCGCCGAGTCCGCGCGCGATCTCGTCCAGCGCGCCCAGCACTTCGGCGGGTTCCATGTCGGTGAGCGCCAACGTCCGTACCGCCGTGCGCAGTTCGCCCATCGCGACGGCCGCGCGCAGTCCGCGCCCCATGACGTCGCCGACGACGATGGCGGTGCGGTGGCCGGGCAGTTCGATGACGTCGAACCAGTCGCCGCCGACCTCGGTGGCCGGGTTGCCCGGCAGATAGCGGCAGGCGATGTCCAGCCCGGCCGCCTCCGGGTCGCCCGGTGGCAGCAGGCTGCGCTGGAGGATCAGCGCGCGCTCGTGCTCCCTGCGGTAGAGGCGCGCGTTGTCGATGCAGACGGCGGCGCGGGCCGCGAGTTCGGCCGCGAGCGCGGCGTCCCGCTCGCCGAAGGGCTCGCTCCCCTTCGTACGGGAGAACTGCACGAGCCCGAGCACGCGGTCGCGCGCCACCATCGGAACGGCCAGCGTCGACTGGACGATGGTGCCGAACTGCGCCGGCACGGTGCCGTCCTGGCCCGGGATGTGCTGGACGCGGGCTGTGCGCAGGGCGGTGGCGCAGGCGGAGTGGATGGCGTAGCAGTGGCTGGACCCGACGGTGACGGGGCTCGTGCCGTCGGACTCGCTGCCCTTGTCCCCGCCCGCGCGGTGTCCTGAGAGCGGCAGGGGCGCGTCGGACACGGCGCTCGCGAAGGCCACACGGCGCAGTTCGCCGCTGCCGTCGGCGGGTCCCACGGGGCGCGGTTCGTCGCCCGCGAGGACCTCTTGGTAGAGGTCGACGGACGCGAGATCGCAGAACTGGGGGACGGCCACGTCGAGCAGTTCGCGTGCCGTGGTCTCCAGGTCGAGCGAATTACCGATGCGGGCACCCGCCGCGTTGAGGAGCGCGAGCGCGCGACGAACGTCGTCGGGCTTGCCCGCCGCCTCCACTGGGATATCGCTCAACGCCTCCCCTTCCCGTGACCAGTGTGTGCCCCGGTCAGAGCAGTGTCGCAGGCAAACACCATACGGAACACGCTCTTCCCGATCGCTGCACGATTTTCTGTCGGAAGAGACAGAATCCGTGCGGACTCACACCTCTGTGCTTGCCGCTCTGTGCTCGGCCGTCTGTCGTCCCACAGGGGCCGCCCCCTCTCTCCTAACCCGGAGAAGCCCGCCCGAACCTCCCTCCCCGTGTGACCTCAGCCCTTCGGTCAGGGCAGGGCTCAGGGCGAGGCTCAGGGCAGGGGTCTGGGCGGGACTCGGGACAGTGCCTCACGGCAAGGGCTCAGGGCAGGGCGAGTTCGCACCAGACCGTCTTGCCCATCGCCCCGTGCCGCGTCCCCCACCTCCGCGCCTCGCGCGCGACGAGCTGGATCCCCCTGCCGCCCTCGTCCTCCTCCGTCGCGGCCCGCTCCCTCGGCGGGTCGGGCAGCGGATCGGAGACCTCCACCAGGAGCGAGGTGCCGCGTACCATCCGCACGCCGATCGGACCGTGCGCGTAGCGCGCCGAGTTGGTGACCAGCTCGCTCACCAGCAGCACCGCCGTGTCCTCCAGCGCTTCGAGACCCCACTCGCGCAGCGTCTCCCGTACGACCTCGCGCGCCCTGCGTACCGCGTAGCTCTCCGCCGGAAACGTCCAGGACGCTGCGCTCCCTTCGGGGAGGCCGCCGAGCTTCGCCATGAGCAGGGCCACGTCGTCGGCGGAGCCCGCGCCCTCGCGCTGCGCGAAGTCGGCGATCAGCGCCTCGCAGGCGTCCTCCAGGCGGGGCCGCTCCCCCGCGTGGTCCCCTGGCCCGCAGGTGAGCTTGGCGCGGAGGCGGTCGAGGCCCTCGGTGATGTCCTCGTCGCGGTTCTCGATGAGGCCGTCGGTGTAGAGGACGAGCACGCAGCCCTCGTCCAGCTCGGTCTCGACGGACTCGAAGTCCACGCCGCCGACCCCGATCGGCGCGCCCGAGGGCAGCTCCATGACGTGGGCCTCCCAGCCGCCCTCCGCGTCGGGCACGAGCAGCAGCGGCGGCACGTGGCCCGCCTTGCAGAGGGTGCAGCGGCGGGTGGAGGGGTCGTAGACGGCGTAGACGCAGGTGGCGATGAGGGGGTCGTCGGGGTCCTGGGCGATGTCGTCGGCCAGGTCGTTGACGCGGCGGACGAGTTCGTCGGGCGGCAGGTCGAGGCCCGCGAGCGTGCGGACCGCCGTACGCAGCCGTCCCATGGTGGCCGCCGCGCGCAGCCCGTGGCCCATCACGTCGCCGACGACGAGGGCGACGCGGCCTCCGGCGAGCGGGATGACGTCGAACCAGTCGCCGCCGACCTCGGTACCGCTGCTGCCGGGGACGTAGCGGTAGGCCACGCGCACGCCGGGCGGCTCGGGCACCCGCTGGGGCAGCAGGCTGCGCTGGAGCATGAGGGCGCCCTCGCGCTCGCGCGCGTACAGGCGCGCGTTGTCCAGGGAGGTGCCCGCACGGTCGGCCAGCTCCATGGTGAGCGCGAGGTCGTCGCGGTCGAAGGGCTCGCGCTGGCCCGCGCGGCTGATGACGAGCAGGCCGAGCACGATGCCGCGGGCGCGCAGCGGCACGGCCATGAGGGAGTGGATGCCCAGGTCCAGCGCGGCCTGCACCTTGGGGTCCCCCGGATACGTGGCGGCCAGCAGCTCCTCCTGAGAGGCGGCCAGGTGGGGCGTGCCGGTGAGGAGGGCCTGCCCGAAGAAGGAGCCGGGCTGGAAGGCGATGTCCTGGCCGACGCGCAGCATGCGCTCGACGGCGGGCCCGTCATAGCGCGCGGCCACCCCGAGCTGGAGCAGCGGCGTCCCGGCGAGGGGGCCCGAGTCGGGGAGCTCCCCGCCGTGGGCCACGGCGCTCAGGAGCTGGACGCCGGAGTAGTCGGCGAAGCGGGGCACGAGCGCGGAGGCGAGGGCCTGCGAGATGGCCCGGACGTCGAGCAGATCGCCGAGCGCGACGCCCACGTCGTCGAGCAGCGCCAGCCGCTGACGCGCGGCCTCGATCTTCTCCAACGCCTCCTTGCGCTCGGTGATGTCCATGACGGTGCAGCTCACGCCGAGCACCTCGCCGTTGTGGTCGGTGAGCCTGCTGTACGAGACGGAGCGCGCACCCGCGCCGTCGGGCGAGGGCATCACCATGTCCACGACCGAGCGGCCCGTCTCCAGGACGACGGACTGAACCTGCGAGATCTCCTCGGCCATCGCGGCGGGCAGCACCTCGTGGACGGTCTTGCCCAGGTGCTCCTCGGGCGTGGAGTGGTTGAGGCGGGTCAGCGCCTCATTGACGCGGACGAAGCGCTTGTCCCCGTCGAAGAGGGCGATGCCCAGGGGGGAGGAGGCGAAGAGCGCGTCGAGCGCGGCGAGATCGTGCTCGACGGCGCGCAGCCTGCTGGTCTCGACGATGTTGGCGAGGACGAAGGGGTTCCGGTCCGTGTCGTGGAGCGCGGAGGCGCGGCCCTCGACCTCGACGGTGTGGCCCTCGGCGTGCCGGATGTGCAGGATGCCGCGCCAGTGGTGCTCGTGCCGGAGGGTGCGGCGGACGCGGAGGCTGACGTCGCCGTCCTCGATGTACTCCTGGATGGGGCGACCCACGAGCTGGTTGGCCGTCCAGCCGAGGATCTCCTCCGTCATGGGGCTCCACAGCAGGATGCGGCCCTCGCCGTCGAGCATGACGATGCCGACGCGGAGGGTGTCCAGGAGCGGGGAAGCCGCCCGCTCGCCGGCGGGCTCCGCGGGCGCGGGACTCTGCGACGGTGTCTGCGACGGCGCACGCCGACTCCCGGGACGGCCGGTGTCCCCGGTGTCCTCGGAGGGTCCTGTGCTCACGCCGCCCACGTCCCTGATCGGGTAACGGTCTCACCGGGACGTCCCAGCCATGCCGCAGGAACATTCCGGTCAAGATGGACTTACAGCCCGTATACCCGATTCTGCACGCGATCAGCCGCGGCCACCGCTCCCGCGGTCCATACGCTCCACCAGATAGCTGTCAGCGCCGCCGTCCCCGTTCTTCCCGAGACGCTCGGCGACCTGCTGCGCTTCGCTGCGGGTGGCGTAGGTGCCGACGCGGTAGCTGTTGCCGTTGCCGTCCTGGCGTATGACGTGCCAGGGCAGCACGGTGCCGCTGTCGCCGCTCACACTTCGCATATGCCGGAGCTTACGCCCGACCTTCACTCAGCGCATTCGTCTTTGCACAATGGGGCAGCGATTTCGGCCAGACGTTCGCACCGGAACCGTCAGCCGCAGGTCAGGGGGTTCACGGGAGGCCATAGGCGGCTCCGGCTCACTCACTTCACCGGAAGGTGGTACGCGACTCTGAAACGGTCCGCCGGAATGACCACGTCCGCCGTCTCGACGGGACGGCCGCCCGCGAAGAACGTCCGCGTGATGACCATGACCGCGTGCCCCGGCACCCCGCCCAGCTCCACCGTCTCCTCCGCGAGGCCGGGGCGCGCGCCGACCTCCTCCACGACGTTGTCCACGATCACATCGATGGCCGCCATCCGCTCGACCACGCCCTTCCCGCCGAGCGGGCCCTCCTCGGGCAGCATCACGGGGGTGCGGCCCGTGATCGCCAGGGGCTCCCAGGACGTCGACAGCATCGCGGGCTCGCCCTCGACCCGGAACAGATAGCGGGTGCGCATCACCCGCTCCCCCGGCTCGATGCGCAGCCGGTCCGCCGTCGCGGGCGCGGCGTCCTCCTGCTCGCTGCGCGACTCCCAGGTGCCCTTCACCCGCTCGTCGGAGTGCTCCTGACGGAACGGCGTGGAGTCGCCGATGGCGCGATAGCCCGTACGGGAGACGCGGCGCGGGGCCGGCAGCTCGCGCACATACGTCCCCGAACCGGAACGCCCCTCGACCAGCCCCTCGGCCATGAGCACCTTGCGCGCCTCCAGCGCGACGGTGTCCGAGACGCCGTACTCCTCACGGATGCGGGCCTGGGAGGGGAGGCGGGTGTGCGGCGGGAGATCACCGTCGACGATTTTCTGCCGCAGGTCTCCGGCGACACGCAGATACGCGGGCTGCTCACCGAAAGGCACGTGCGCCCTCCCCGTTCCCACCTGAATCGTGCACATGGTTGACAGTGCGCAACAGCTTGGCAACACACGGTTGTTGACCGCAACAAACGGCCAAAGTTTCACCCGATGTGATGAGTTGCTGCTCAGGGCGCACACAGGGCGGTCGCCGGAGCCTCACACTCCCCAGACGAAACGGTTTTTCGGGGCGGCCGGGAAGGGCGGCGGGCCGAGCCGTGACGCGCGTCCACGCATCAGCACCGTCGCCCACGGGGCGGCGGAGAGTAGCGCAGAGACGTCCGTATCCGCACCCAATTCCTGTGATCCGTGGGAAATTCGGCGCTCACGGGGCTTGTGTCACCCCCGGTGCTAGCGTCCGGTGGCCCGAGGGACAGAGAGAACGGAAGCGCTGTGACGGAGACCATTCCAGCCGTCGGTGAGCGGGTGCTGCCGCGCCCCGTGGGCGAGCTGCCGACCCCGGCCCTCGCGACGGCGGTCAAGAACCTCGCGGGCAAGCTGGTCGCGCAGTTCGCCATGGAGGAGGAGGCCGCGTTCGCCTTCGCGCAGGCCGCCGTCGATCCGGCCGCCGCACGCAAGGCGGCCGAGATCCCCGAACGGCTCCCGGTCCCCGGCGGGGTGGTGCTGGCGCTGCGCACCCACGTGTGGGCGCGCCATGTGATGCCCGACCCCCGCAACCCCCGCATCGGGCCCTCGCGCAGGCATCCGGTCTCCGACGTCGTCGGCCTGAGCGAGCAGAACCGCCTGCGCCCGTTACCCGAGCCGAGGGCCTGCCGGGACAGGCGGCCGGGGCTGGTCCAGGAGATCGACAGCCAGGAGCATCTGGTGTGGGCAGCGCAGCAGGCGCGGGCCTGTGTGCTGGAGAAGAACGACTGGCGCGCGTCGATCAGGAACCAGGGCATCATGACCGAGGTCTGGCTCGCGGCGACGACGTTCCGGCACGGCGACGGCACGCCGGACGTGACCGTCCCCGTGACCGCCGAGGGGTCCAGCAGGCTGACGTGCGCCCACGACATCCTCGGCGTCAGATCGGCCGACGTCCCCTACACGCGCGACACCGCCAAGCTGCGCGCCCGGCTCCGCCATCTCAGCGGGCTGCTCGAACAGGCCGGGGAAGCCGATCAGGTGGAGCCCGACGACGCCGAGGCGATGCGGTGCGAGACGCTTCCCGCGCTGCTGCTCGTCGGCTTCGAGCCGCATCCGTCGACGGTCACCGACTTCGACGTGGCGGTCAGGTCACTCGTCGCCCTGCGGCACGTCGACGCCCCGAAGCCCTGGGGGGAGGCGGCGGAGCACGAGGCGCTCGCCGACGCGGTGGTGAACGAGATCGCGCGCCGCGATCTGATCACCTCCGTCTACGCCGAGTGGATCGCGGGCGCGCTCACCCCGGAACAGGCGGAGAGCCACGGCCTCCCCCCGGACAGCACCGCCCGCGCCGCGGCCGTCCTGCGGCTGTTCACCGAGCGGAAGCCCGAGGTCCACCAGGCCGTGCGGGTGGCCATCACCAGCCAGAGCACCCGGAAGAACATCACCACCAAGCTCCTCCTCGACCTCGCCGGGTCCCTCGTCATGCGGTCCGTGCCCGAGGAGGACGCGCGGCGCCGGGAGAGGACGCGCAAGTACCTCAAGACGGCGTTCTCCAACGAACTCGCCAAGCCGTGGGAGGCCACCTTCCGCGACGCGGAGGAGCTGTCGGCCGCCGCGCTCGCCGAGGTCGCGCGGGCGGATCCTGGCCCCGCGACCAGGGAACTCGCGGCGCGCAGCGCCTACCCCCTCGTCGTGCAGGGGCAGTTGTCCGGCGACCGGGGCAGCAAGAACAACGACCAGCCGGACCGCCGTCACCCCGGCGAGGTCATCGACCGGATGCGCGCGACACCGCACGGCATCCACCAGATGAGGCAGGCGCTCGTGGACTTCGCGGCGGGCCGGCGCACCCGCATGGTCGAGGAGGACGGACAACTGAAGCAGAGGCCCGACGGCCGCTTCGTCCTCGCCAAGGACGCCGAACTCCGGCGCGCCTTTCCCCCGGCGGGCGAGGGCCCCTCGCTCGTCGCGGCGCCGCAGAGCCCCGCCGAGCTGCTGGGGAACGCGCTGCACGACCTCGGCCGCTCGGTCCAGCTCGTGCGGCGGTCAGCCATCCCGATTCCGTACGACCGTTACCCCGCTGTGCGGGACATGGTCGGCGGCACCACACCACCACGGATCACGGACGCGGCGTGCCGCGGCCGGAGCCCCGACCTCTTCCACCCCGACGACGCCGTCACCGCGCTGTGCGCGCGGTGCCCCTCCCGCCTCCCCTGCCTCGCGCTGGCCCTGCGGACCGAGGATCCGGAGGCCCGCTCGGGCTGGTACGGCGGCCTCGGGCCCGCCGAGCGCGGTGCCCTCGCTGACAGGCTGGACTGCAAGGCTCCGCCGCCCCCTGACGAGCTGCCCGAGGACGCGGCCACCGCGCTCCGGCTCCGTCGCGCGGGGGCGAGCAACGCGACGATCGCCTCGGCGCTCGGGTGCAGCAGCAGGACCGTGCAACGGCTGCTGCGGGCGGCGGAGCGGTGGGCGGCCGAGCACGAGGAGCGGGGCGGGCGGCCGTGAGGCCCGCCGCACGAGGGCGTACGGGACGCCCTCCTCAGCGCCAGCCGCGCGTCGTCACCTCCGCCTCCGGTCCACAGCGCAGATACGCGCGAAGGGCGCTGTCCGTGCTCGGCACCATGGCGTCCGGGAGGACGCCGGTTCCGGTCCAGCTGACCCGGGAGTGCTTGCGGGGCTCGCGGTTGTGGGGCTCGCCGGTCCATGCGCGGGTGGCGAAGACGACGACCAGGAAGCCGTTGGGCGCCTCGACGCCCCACGCGCCGTGGACGAGATGCGCGACCCGAAGCGACTCGGGCGCCACGGTGACCCCTGTCTCCTCGTACAACTCGCGCACCGCGGTCGCCGTGACGGGCTCGCCGGGTTCGCTCTTGCCGGTGGGCAGGTCCCACAGCCCCGGCGCGAACTTGGCGTGTTCGCCGCGCTGGAGGAGGAGCACGCGGTCCGCGGCCTCGTCGTGCACGATGACGGCCGCGGCCAGCAGCGTCATCGAACTGGCCGCCGGTGGAAGGGCCTGCTGACGGTGGTCGGCCTGCTGGGCCACGGTGTTCCCCTCGTCGCGTCGGACACATCGTCGGACGGACGCCCCCACGCGTGCGAGGCGCCCGATTTGCGTGAAAACTCGACCATGAACCGATTCGGATCATGGCCAGAAACAGTACCGGCCAGCCTGTTTCATCCATGTGAAATACGCGCACTTGACAAAGCATGATCACGAGAAATTGCGTGATAACCGCACGGTGAATACATGGACTTTATCCTTCCACTTCCCCCTTCCTGATATCCACCCCTCTCCTGATTCCAGCCGTAGTTCCAAAGCCTTGTTGCGCGCCTCGTCCGGTTTCCTGTTTGCTGTGCCCTGGGTCGAGCGACTGGTGATCGATGAGAGGAAGGCTGGTTATGCCGACGATCAAGATTAATCCTGCTCGATACAGTCAGTTCGGTCCGGCGGAGGGAAGTATCTTCTGCCTGATTACGAATCGCGAACTGGAGAACGAGCTGGAGATCGTCAAGGAGGCCCCGTACTCCGAATACCGGACGATCTTCATTGGCAAGGGCGATGACTTCGAGGCCATGCTCGCCGACGGAACCATTCCGCAGCGGTCGCATTCCTTGGTCATCTCACCGTACCGATTCTTTGAATCACCCTCGGAAGAAGCCCTCGGCCAGAATCGCAAACTGATGGGGATGGCCTGCAACTCGACACCCGCCGATCTCGGCATCATCCGCCACTTCATCGGCGTCATCGAGAACACCTCCGCCAAGGAGCAGGGCGAGTTCAGTGACCGCTTCTTCGAGCTGGCCGAGTCCACGGACCACCTCGTCTACGTGGACGAGCGGCACGGGACGCGCGCCGTACTCGACCACCTCGCCGACGGCCTGATCTGGAACCAGCAGGCCGGGCCCCTCGAATGGGGCGAGCAGCAGATCGTTCCCTCCGGGGAGATCAGCGTGCTGCCGATGCAGATCGTCGAGTTCGACGAGAAGCTGCACCTTCCGCTCGAAGGCAGCATCGCCTTCCGCGGCTTCCCCATCCTGCACAGCGGCACCCCCTCGTTCATCCGCAAGGACCAGGCCCGCCTCTCCGGCAAACTCGCGGGCCTGGAACACGAGGCGATGGTCTGCGATGTCGCAAAGGGAACGATCACCTCACTGCGTCCCTTCCGGAAGGAGGGCACCGAGGTCGCCAAGGTCTTCGAGGCGATGTTCGAAATCGATTCCCGGTACACACTGGTCTGGGAGATCGGACACGCCCTCAATACCAGCCTGGACATCCTTCCGGGCAACCACGCCATGAACGAGGTGTACGGAGGCGAACGCGGCTGTCTCCACTGGGGACTGGGCCTCACGCCGTTCACCCAATACCACCTCGACATTATCTCGCCCGACACCACCGTCTACACGGAAAGCGGTGAAGTCGTCCTGGGCGACAAAGGCGGCGCTCCCAGCGTTCGTATGGCCGCTGTTGCCTGACCGGCCATGAGCGCATCCCGCGAGCGCGAATTCCATCACGGAAGGAGGTGTCGGCCATGAAGAAGACCATCAAGGTGCGCAAGAACAGCAACTACCTCGGCACGCTGCTTGGCTGAGCCGGTATCCGGGCCGTTTTCCAAGGCCCGCCGCCCGTCGGATCGAGCATCAGTTGGGGGGTGTGCGCCATGAAGAAGACCATCAAGGTCCGTAAGAACAGCAACTACCTCGGCACGCTGCTTGGCTGAGCCGAGTAGCAGACCACCACGCGCGAATCGCTCGAGAGGCATCGCGCCTGGTGCCCCGTAAGTGAGGCGGGCCGAGATGGTAGCTCGGCCCGCCTCGCCGACACACCGGCACAACGATCTGGGAGTGTCACAGTGATTGTCGTCCGTCCAGGGGCCTATCGCCAGTATCCGGCAGGCCATAACCGATTCGCACTCGTTCTGGAGCAGCGGTTCCGCGACCACGTCCGGATCGAGTCCCCGAGCCGCTACGGCGCATGGGACACCGTCACGGCCGAGCCGGGCCGGACCCTGACCGACGTACTGCGCTCCGACGTTCCGCAGGACAGCGACGTCCTCATCGTGGCCCAGGACGACCGGCTGCTGACGGCTCCCGACTCCGAGGTGGGCCCGCGCCGCACCGTAGCCGCCCTGCGCGCGGGCACCGGCCCCCTCGCCCTCGACCAACTGGGCACCCTCCTCACGTCGCTGGAGAAGACCGACCCCGAAGCGCTCGGCCTGGCCGACGCCGCGCTCGGCGACGCCATCGCGACCTCCGGCGGCCTGGTCCTGGAGGAGGCACTGACCGAGTCGGTGGCCAAAATGGCCTTCACCGCACCGGTCCGGTCCCGTACCGGCACCGGCGCCTTCCGGCCCGGCACCGTGCGGAGCGCGCCCGCCGGTCTGCGGGGTCTTGACCTGACGGGCGACGGTGCCGGCGGCACGGACGGCACTGGCAGCACCGCCGTCCCCGTCACCGGTCAGATCGCGGTGAAGGGCTGGCCCGTCGTCCGCGCCCGCGAGCCCCGCCCGGCCGCCTGCCAGGAGCTGTTCGAGAAGCTCACCGGGCTCTCGCACTACCCGCTCGTGCTCACCGTCGAGGACGGCACGGTGACCGACATGAAGGCGACCGAGCCGGGCACCGCGACCGCGGCCACAGCCCTGGCGCGGCTCTTCGCCGACGACCGGGGCCACGCCGAGGTCACCGGGCTCGAATTCGGCCTCAACCCGGCCGCCCCGCAGCTTCCCTTCAACTCGGAGTCCAACGCCGCCAGTACGGGCAGGGCCGCGGTCTCCGTCCACCTGGTGCTCGGCGAGCTGCCGCGCACCGCGTTCCAGCTCGTCCTGGACTGCGCCACCAGCTCCCTCACCGGGCTCGGCGGCACCGCCCCCCTGGCCGGAGCGGGCACGGCCCCCGCAGGCCAGCAGCCCCGCCGCCGGATGAACCGCGTCACCGCGGCCAACTGCGGCTGCCACTGACATGACCGCCCCGGACTCGACGGATACCGCAGGCGCCCCCACGAAAGCCCCGGCTACGACCCCGGAGACGGTCTCGGAGAAGCGCCCGGCCACCCCGCTGTGGGAGCGGCGCTTCCGCGCCCCGCGCCACACCCTCCCCGCCTGGGCCAAGAGTTCCCCGGAGCGCTGCGTGTTCGTCAGCGACCGCTCCGGAAACGCCCAGGTCTACTGCTGGGACCGCGCGGCGGGCACCTTGCGGCAGGTCACGGAGCGCCCCTCCGGCGCCCAGCACTGCGCCATCGAGGCGTCCGGCGAGGCCGTGTGGTGGTTCGCCGACACCGACGGCGACGAACGCGGCCAGTGGATGCGGCAGCCGTTCTCCGGCGGCCCCGACGAACCCGCCGTACGGGACCTGGACCCGTACTGGCCCGCGGGGCTCGCTCTCGGCCTCCGCGGCCACAACCTGCTCGGCCACTCCACCGAGCACGGCACCGACGTCTCCCTCGTCCTGCACAGCGGCGTGGCCCGGCGCCTCTACCGGCACGACGAGCCCGCGTACGCCGTCGACCTCTCCCGCGACCTCTCCCTCGCCGTCATCGCGCACAGCGAGCGCGGCGACCTGTGGGATCCGGGCGTGCGCGTCCTGACGACGGAAGGCCGTGACGTCGCCGAATTCGAAGGCGAGGCCGTCGGCTTCTCCCCCGTCCCCGGCGACAACCGGCTGCTGGTCCTGGAGCCGCGCGAGGACCGCTGGGAGCCCGTCATCCACGATCCGCGCACCGGCGAGCGCGTCGGCCTCGACCTGGAGCTGCCGGGCGAGACCTCCGTCGAGTGGTCGCAGGACGCCGCGTCCCTGCTCGTCGTGCACGACCACCAGGCCCGCTCGGAAGCCTTCCGCTACGACCTGGCGGCGCGCGAGCTGACCCGGCTGAAGATCCCCGACGGCACCATCGAGCACGCCCGCACCCGGCCTGGCGGCGAGGTGTGGTTCCAGTGGTCCGACTCCGCGCACCCGCCCGTCTTCCGGGCCCTCGACAGCGACCCCCGGTTCCCCGCCACCGCCACCGCCAGCGCGCCGCGCACCGGGCTCGCCGACGACATGTGGGTCGACGGGCCGGGCGGCCGCGTCCACGCCCTGCTGAGCCTGCCCCGCGCGGGTGCGAAGGCGGGCACGAACGCGGGTACGAACGCGGGTGCGAAGCCGCATCCCGCCGTCTTCCTGCTGCACGGCGGGCCCGACGAACACGACCGCGACGCCTTCGATCCTGAGGTCGCGGCCTGGACGGACGAGGGGTTCGCCGTCATACGCGTCAACTACCGCGGCTCGACGGGCTACGGGCGGGCGTGGACGGAGGCCCTGCGGCGCCGGGTCGGTCACACCGAGCTGGAGGACGTCACGGCGGTACGGGACTGGGCCGTCGGGCAGGGGATCGTCGACCCCGCGCGCCTCGTGCTGGCGGGCTGGTCCTGGGGCGGCTATCTGACGCTGCTCGGGCTCGGCACCCGGCCCGGCGACTGGGCCCTCGGGCTGGCCGGTGCCCCCGTCGCCGACTGCGCCGCGGCGCACGAGCAGGCCATGGACGACATCAAGGCGCTCGACCGGAGCCTCTTCGGCGGCACGCCGGAGGAGGTTCCCGAGCGCTACCGCGACGCCTCGCCCGCCACGTACGCGGACGCCGTTCGCGCGCCGGTCCTCATCTGCGCTGGCGTCAACGACGCGCGCTGCCCCGTCGACCAGGCCCGCGCCTACGCCGAGCGCCTCGAAGCGCGCGGTGTGCCCGTCGCGTTCCACACCATGGAGATGGGGCACAGCGTGACGGACGTGGCGGAGCGGGTCGCGGTGTTCCGCCGTCAGCTTCAGTTCACGCGCACGCATCTCGACGCCGTACGGAGGCAGTCATGAGCACGACCGGGACCGTGACCGTGACCTGTCGGTGCGCCCCGGGGGACGCCCGCGGGGACGAGACCGTCGTGCACCGCCCGCGACGGCTCCGCGACCTGCTGCTGCGACGGCACGTCCTGGCCTGACCGGGGCTCGTCGAACGGGCAGGCAGGGGCAGGTCCGGTTCTCGTTCCGGGGCCTACTCCAGGGCCCCGCCCACCCGGGCCATGTGCGCGCGGAAGGTGTACGACGGGTCTTCGCGCCGCCGCTCCCTGAACTCCGCCCAGCGGAGCTGCTCGCGCAGGCCCACTCCGCCGAGCGCCTTCTCGGCCTGCCGCTGTTCGGCCGCGACGATGCTCCGGGCGACCTCTACGACCTCCGCGTGGACCTTCGCGGGGACGAGGACCAGGCCGTCGGAGTCGCCGACCGCGACGTCGCCCGTCTCGAACGGAAAGGGCGGTTCCGAGGCCGCGTCGGTACCGGCATCCGCATCCGCATCCGCGTCCGCGTCCGTACCGTCGTCGGCCTCCGGGAGCGGGCGCGGGGCGGGCGACGACGGGCACGGCCCCAGGCTGAACACCGGCAGTCTGATGACGGCCAGTTCGTCGGTGTCACGGTGGCAGCCCCACACCACCAGGCCCGCCATTCCGGCCAGGCGCGCCTCGATCGCGACGAGGTCGCCGACGCACGCCTCGTCCGTGCGCGCCTCGTTGTCGATGAACAGCACGTCACCCTCGCGTGCCTCGTCCAGTCCCGCCAGGATCGAGGCGACGCCCTCGGTGTGCCGGATCCGGCGCACCGGACCGGTGAGCCTCATGCCCGGCGCGGCGGGGCGCAGGGGCAACGGCGGCAGGGTGAGCCGGTGCCCCAGCCGGATGCCCGCGTCCCACAGTGCCGCCGTGGGCCACATCTGCCCGTCGACCTGATCCACGCTCATCGTCATCGTCAAGACTCCGCTCATCCCGCGATCAGCCGGGTCACGGCGGCTGCCGCCGCGCCCAGGAACACTACGAGCAGGGTGGGCCAGTTGCGCCAGACTCCGAACGCGCCGACGGCCAGGCCCACCACGCGCGCGTCGACCGTCAACGCCTGACCGCTGGCGAAGATCTGGGTGGAGATCAGTGCCGCCAGCAGTGTCGGTGCCATCAGGGCGACGACCCGCCGCATGCTGTCCGGCAGCTCCTGTCCGCCCAGCAGCACGGGTCCGGTGGCCTTCAGTGCCATCGACACGGCACCCACGAGGAGCACCGCGAGCCATACTCCGCTCAGCATTCCGCTCATTCCGCTCATCACTTCCTCAGCCCCAGCAGGCAGACGACGGTGGACGCGATCAACGGCACGCCCGGTGAGGCGACCGGCGTGAGCGACAGCGCGACGGCGACGCCGAGGATCGCGCACACCAGCGCGCGGCGGTCGGTGATCTGCGCCTTGAGCAGGGCCAGGAAGAGGACGGGCGACACCACGTCGAGCCCGAAGCGCAGCGGGTCCCCGAGGTACTGCGCCCCCAGCACGCCGACGGCCGTACCGCCGACCCAGGCGCAGTACACCACCACGCCCGCGCCCAGCAGCCTGCCGCGCGAGTAGCGGCCACCACCCAGATGTCCGACGGCCCAGGACTCGTCCACCACGAGCTGCGCGGAGAAGAACCGCTTGAGCGCGTTGCCCGTCATCGCCGGGGCGACACTGATCCCGATCGGCAGATAGCGGGAGTTGAGCAGCACGGCGGCCACGATGGCCGCGGCGATGCCGCCACCCGTGCCCACGACGGACGCGGCGGCGAACTGGGCCGACCCGGCGAACGTCGTCAGGGACATCGCGATGGGCGCCATGATCCCCATGTCGGCGGCCCGCGCCACCACACCGAAGGACACGGCGAACCCGAACACGGCGATGGCCAGCGGGACCGCCATCCGCAGTCCGCGCAGCCACTCCTCTTTGAAGCCGGCCGGGGAGTAATACTCTTCAGAAGTGGTGGCGGAAGCGGGTAATGCCTCTTGGGAGTCCATCGACCCTCCGTTCCTGAGCCGGTCCATTGCGACAGATAGTACGGAGCCATGATGCGATTTACTAGTTACTCCGAGGATCCGGTGACATGGGCTGAGGACCTGGTGAACACGTACAACGTGGTCCGCGGGAAAGAGAAGTTGCCGGATTCGGCCACACTGGCCGAACTGCTCGTCACACATGGAATCCGGATCACGGATGTGCCCTCGGGCAAGGAGCTGGAGAAGGCCCGTACGCTGCGGACGGCACTGCGGGAGGTCTTCGGCGCCCCCGACGAGGAGACCGCCGTCGCCCTCCTCAACCGCGTCCTGGCCGCGCACGGAGCGCTGCCGCACTTCACCAACCACGACGGCGAATGGCACCTCCACGTCACGGACCCGGAGGCCCCGCCCGTCGACCAGTACGCGGTGAACGCCGCCATGGGCCTCCTCGGCGTCATCACCACGACGGGGATGAGCCGCCTGCACGTCTGCGACGGCAACCGCTGCGAAGAGGTCTTCGTCGACGTCTCCCGCAACCAGTCCCGCCGCTATTGCAGCCCCCAGATCTGCGGCAACCGCGCGAGCGCGGCGGCGCACAGGGCGCGGCGGAAGCTGGACGCACGTCCCGGATCATGAGGGTCCGGGCCGCTCAGGACCTCGCAGCCGGAAGTCGCGTCCTCTGCCGCCGCAATGGCGTAGTTCCGGTAGGCCGCTGGCGAGGTTTCCGCTGTGCGGCTCCTTTTCCAGCGACCCCCGGCCCGAACCCGCCGTGCACCCTT